>DAOKYT010000123.1:0-1994 GCA_035326025.1 Tepidiformaceae bacterium | reverse complement strand
GGCACTGACGGCGGTTGCGGCCCGGCTGCTCTTCCGCTTGCTACTCCGCCGCGAGCCACCGCTGGCAATGGATGCGGCGAAGCGGGCGGCCTTCGAATCGGCGGCAGCGGCGGTGCTGACGGGGGAGGGCGGGCCCCTCGCGTGGGACCTGCCGTACCCGAAGCACGAGTTCACGCGGTACCTGGCGGCGCATCACCCGGTGCTGTTCCATGGGACGCCGAGGACCGGAGTCGAGCGGCTCGAACCGGCCGAGCAGACCCTGTTCGACGGATCGCGGGCCAGGGCCGTGTTCGCCACCGACGACGGGATCTGGCCGATCTTCTTCGCAACCATCGACCGGGCGCGCCATCGGGGGCCGTACTCGCTCCGGAACGCGGCGATGGTGGTGGGGCGGGGCGCGAAGGAGCGGCGCTACTACCTGTTCTCGATGGACCGCGGACTCCGCGGCGCGGATGTCCGTTGCACGGGCGAGGTGCTGGTCCTCCCGCGGGCAACGTTCTGCCAGACGGGATCGGGTGGGGTGCGATTTCCAGAATGGGCGAGCGACTCGGCGGTGACGCCGCTGGGGCGGCTGGCGGTCGGGCCGGAAGATTTCCCATTCGGTGGGCAAATTTCCGCACACCAGCTGGGAGAATGGTTCCCGCTGAAGTGGCTGCTCTACCGGTGGCGCGCGCGTTGAACAGGCAAGTGGGCCCGCTTTCGCCATTCGGCCACGTTGCAGAGACCTAACAGATCGGCCACCGGGGGATCCCGGGAAGGTAGAGTGGAAAGTCCGGAGGGTGGCATGACGACTGAACCGCGTGAACTGATGCGCCGGCTGGCGAACTGGGAAGCTCCCGAGGGCACGGGTGTGCTGAGCGCATACCTGGACGCGCGCCCGGCAGCCCCGGGCAGTGGTGATCGCCCCGGGATGCGCCCCGGCAGCGTGGTCCTGAAAGATCGGCTGCACCAGATCGAGAAGTCGCTGCTGCCGCGCGGGCCGGCACTCGATTCGTTCCGAGTCGACCGGCCGCGGATTGAGGCCGAGCTCTCGGGCGACCTTTCGGGGGTTGGGGGGGTGGCGATCTTCGCGTGTTCGGCGGGCAACCTGTTCGAGGTGGTCCGGTCGCCGGCGGCGTTCCGGAACCGGGTCATCTACGGGCGGCGGCCGGCGCTATTCCAGCTTGCGCGGATGGTGGATGAGTTCGAGCCGGCGGTGGTCGCGGTGGCGGACACGAACACGCTGCGGCTGTTCGTGGTGCAGTTCGGTGGCCTGGAAGAAGTCGGCGGGCGTGACGAGGACAGCATCCACTTCCAGAAGCGTGCGACCGGGGGCTGGAGCCAGGCGCGCTACCAGCGGCACATCCAGAAGCACCGGGAAGACTTCGCGCGCGACGCAGCGGAGGCGATCCGCGACCTGATGGAGCGGGAAGACGCGACCCGCCTGGTGTTGGCCGGCGACGAGGTGGTGATCCCCCTGTTGCAGGCCGCCCTCCCGCCCACCCTGCTGGACCGCCTGGCGGGCGACGCACTCCGGATCCACATCCGCGCGAGCAAGACCGAGGTGGCCGCCGAGGTGGCCGAAGTCTTGGCTGCCGCGGAGGAACGGGACTCGCTCGCGGTGGCTGATGCCCTGGTGGGCGAGGTACTGGCGGACGACCTGGGCGTGGCGGGGATCGCGGATAGCCGGGAGGCGCTGACGCAGGGCGCGGGCGAGGTGCTGGTGATTGCCGACCGGTTCGAACCGGCGGAGGTGCGGAACGAGCTGACCCGGCTCGCGGTGCAGACCGGGGCGCAGGTGGAGGTCGTCTCCGGCCACGAAGCGCTGGACGCGCTCGGCGGCGTTGGGGTGCTGTTGCGCTATCGCGCCTGGGGAAGCTGAACAACGGCCCGGGGCGTTTTGGGCGACCGGGTCCCGCGGGCGACGTGCGCGATGTGGCGGCAGGGGCGAGTATGGTGTCGTGCGCGTCTTCCTCATCATCCTTGGCGCAGTCGCGATGCTGCTCGGCTTCGGC
>DAOKYT010000122.1:0-2322 GCA_035326025.1 Tepidiformaceae bacterium | reverse complement strand
TCGCCGGGAAAGTCCGCGGCCGGACGCTGGTGCGGCTGAGCTGACCGCATGGCGGGGGGGACCTGGGCCCCGGCCGTCCCTGCCCCGGGAACGCGGGCACTTCGTCCGGTGGGGACAGCGTACGAGCTGAACAGCGCCCTCATCGCCTGGCGCGGCTGATGCCGCGGGCGGGTCAGACGTCCTTCCGCCGGGCCTCGCGGGTTTCGCGCAGGTCGCGTTCGCTCGCCGTCTCCTTGCGAGGGTTCTCGGCCTGGCGGCGGCGCTTCGCCGCGGCCTTTGTCTCCGGGCGTTCGGGCTGGGGTGCGGCCTCGCGAGCGATGCGGTCATCAATCCGGGAAGCGGCCGCGGCGGCCTTCTCCTCGATCGCCGAGACGCCAGCCGCGACAGCGTCCCCGATGGCATGCGGCCGGCCGCTCGACAGGACTGGCGACGCCGCGAGGGGCTTGCGCTCCGGGCGGGACGCGATGTTCACCCCATCGGCTTCAATGTGGGCGGGTGCGCGATGCGCGGCCCCGGGGCGGACAGCGACAGCGCCGTCCGCGGGCAACGTGCCGGCGGCCTGGAGGATTGGGCGCAGGTACTGGCCGGTGTAACTCCCGGCGACGAGGGCCACCTGTTCGGGGGATCCCGTCGCGACGACCTGGCCCCCGCGGTCGCCGCCGAGCGGTCCGAGGTCGATGACGTGGTCGGCCGCCTTAATGACGTCGAGGTGGTGTTCGATGACCAGGACGGTATTGCCAGCGTCGGCCAGGCGTTGGAGCACGTTGAGGAGGTGGGCGACATCCTGGAAGCTGAGGCCGGTGGTGGGTTCGTCGAGGACGTAGAGGGTGCGGCCCGTGGAGCGGCGGGAGAGTTCGCTGGCGAGCTTGATGCGCTGGGCCTCGCCACCCGAGAGCGTGGTGGCGGGCTGGCCGATATGGATGTAGCCGAGCCCGGTCGCTTCGAGCGTGTCCAGGATGCGCTTGACGCGGGGGAAGCGCTCGAAGAACTCGGCGGCCTCCGAGACGGTCATATCGAGCACGTCGGCGATGCTTTTCCCGCGGAAGAGGATCTCCAGCGCCTCGCGGTTATAGCGCTTCCCGTGGCACACCTCGCAGGGAACGGTCACGTCCGGGAGAAACTGCATCTCGACGACCTTGTAGCCGTCGCCGGTGCACTCCTCGCAGCGGCCGCCCTTCACGTTGAAACTGAAACGCCCCGCCTTGTAGCCGCGCGCCTTCGCCTCGGGGACCGAGGCGAAAAGGTCGCGGATGATGCCGAAGGCGCCGGTGTAGGTGGCGGGGTTGGAGCGGGGGGTGCGGCCGATGGGGGACTGATCGATATCGACGACCTTGTCGACGTGTTCGAGCCCTTCGATGGCATCGTGGAGGCCGGGCCGCTGGCGGGCGCCGTGGAGCACGTTGGATGCGCGGCGCACGAGGATATCGGTAATGAGCGAGGACTTCCCGGAACCGGAGACCCCGGTGACGGCGACGAACTTCCCAAGCGGGATCTCGACATCGATGTTGCGCAGGTTGTTTTCGCGGGCCCCGCGGATACGGATGAACTTGCCATTGCCGGGACGGCGCCGGGCAGGCACGGGGATCTCGCGCCGGCCGGAGAGGTAGGCGCCCGTGATGCTCGCCTCGTTCGCCTTGATCGCTTCGATGTCCCCCTCGGCGACGACATGCCCGCCGTGGATGCCAGCGCCAGGGCCCATGTCGATGATCCAGTCGGCCGCGCGCATCATGGCCTCGTCGTGCTCGACGATGAGGACGGTGTTGCCCAGGTCGCGGAGGCGTTCGAGCGTGCGGATGAGCCGGTCGCCATCGATCGGGTGGAGGCCGATCGATGGTTCGTCGCAGATGTAGAGCACGCCCATGAGGGCGGACCCGATCTGTGTGGCCAGGCGGATGCGCTGGGACTCGCCGCCGGAAAGCGTGCCCGAGACACGGTTCAGGGTGAGGTACTCCAGGCCGACATCGACCAGGAACTCAAGCCGGGAACGGATTTCCTTGAGGATCTGGTAGGCGATGGTCTGTTCGCGCTGGCTCAGTGGGGTATCTGGCCCGGCGAGCCGGTCGAACCACTGGCGGGCGGCGGTGATGCTGAGGTTCGTCACCTCGACGATGGGCTTTCCATCGATGAGGACGCTGCGAGCTTCCTTGCGCAAGCGCAGACCATTGCATTCGGGGCAGGGGACAGCGCCCATGTACTTCTCGATGTCGGCCCGCACGTAGTCGGAGTCGGTCTCCCGGTAACGGCGTTGCAGATTCTTGACGACGCCCTCGTACTTCGTGTCGTACGTCTGGGTGCGGCCGTACTGGTTGGTGAATCGGAGGC
>DAOKYT010000121.1:1488-2613 GCA_035326025.1 Tepidiformaceae bacterium | reverse complement strand
GTGGGGGAGGGGGAGGGGGAGCCGGCCGTGGCCTTGGTGGGGGTGGGGACGATGACGGTGGCGGTTTTGCCGGCCGCAACAGTGGGCTCCGGGTTGGCCTGTGATGGCTGTTGGCTGGCCGGCGGTGGGGCGGGCGGCTGATTTGGCGGTTGGGGCGCGTGGGCGGGTGGTTCCTTATCGGGGCTCGCGGGCGCGACATCAGGACTCTCGCCGCCTTCGCCGAGGAGGCCGGTGAGCATCGCCTCGATATCGACCTCGGACGACCGCAGGGACGTTTGGCCGGAGCGGCGCTGCTGAGCCCAACGGTCGCCGACAGCGCTGGCAAGCTCGCGGATTTCCTCGGGTGTGAGGTCAGCCTCGCCGCGGGCAACGAGTCCTTCGAGGTACTCGGTGGTGCGCCGGAAGATGCTCGAGAGCGCTTCGCGGCCGGCGACGGGGCCGCTGGCGGCGGCGACGGCGGCATCGAGCTCGCGCCAGCGGTCGTTCTTTTCGAAGCGGTCGCGGCTGATGCCGGGGCTTCCGGGGAAGAAGTCACGGAAGATGCCGCGACCCTGGCCGACCGCCCGGGCCAGCTCACGTTCCAGGTCGCGGAGCCGCTCGATCTTGTCATCGGGCGGAGGGCCTTCTCCGTCGGCGATGCCCGTTGCCTCGGCAAGCGCCTGGCGGACGCGCGCGCGGACATCTATGCCTTTCGCGCCTCCGAGGGCCTGCGCCGCGCGTTCGACCTCCTTGAGCTGGTCGCGCAGGTCGCGGAACGGCTGGCGGGGGTCCTGGGGGTTCTCGGCAAGGGCGGCATCGAGCGCCGCCTCGAGAGGCTTCTTGCCCTCGATCATTCCCGCGAGGAAGTCGACGGCGCGAGGGTTAACCCCGGTGGCGAACTTCACGGCATCGCGGAAGGTGCTCCGGAGATTGGCGTCGATCCTGCGGCGCGTTTCGAAGGAAACGACCTGGCGCTCGCGTTTGGCGCGCTCCTCTATGGCTTGCTTCTTGAGTTCGAGCTGGGCCTTTTGACGGTCAGCCTCGGCGGCGGACATGCGGTGGGTGGCCAGGCTGTAGTCGACCGCCCGGATTTCGAGGTCGACCGCGGAGAGCTCGGTATCACGGCGGTCGTTGACTTCGCGGCGG
>DAOKYT010000121.1:0-1478 GCA_035326025.1 Tepidiformaceae bacterium | reverse complement strand
AGCGCGATGGTGCGGACGATGAAGCGGCCGACGACAGCTTCGACGGGGCCAAAGGCCGAGGCCGAGTGCTGGACGACAAGGCCCGCGCCCGCGGAGAGGACGATGGTGAGGAGCATTGAGAGCAAGCCGAGGCGCATGTTTCGGGTCATGGCGGCGGCTCCTCGCCGGGTTCGAGGGGCACAGCTTCGACATACAAGAGGCCACCATGTTCATCGAAAAGCAGCACCAACTGGTTGCCCACGTAGTAGCTGGCCGGGAGTTCGTATTGCGGCTCGAGTTCGAAGCGGGTGAGCGAGCCCGGGTCGGGGATCCGTTCGGCGACCTGGCCCCAGGTTTCGCCGAGCTGGAACATCGCCGGGTCGTATTGCCGGGGGAGGATGTGCCATTCGGCGGGATCGTCGAGTGGGAGGTTCGCGACGAGGCGGCCATCGACGAACTCGTACATCGAGTAGAACTCGTAGTAGAACCATTCTTCGCGGCGCGCGGTGGAACCGTCGGCATACTGGTCGAGGAAGATACTGAAAGCATCGGGGGGGCCGAGCAGAGCGCGCATCTGGTCGAGGTCGGTTTCGCCTTCGAGGTCCGGCAGCGAGTCGAGAATCCCCTGAGTGCGGAGCACTGATTCGGGTGGGGCGGCGATGGCGGGCTCGTGGCCGTCGTCGTCGCCCGTCAACAGAACGACAGCCCCCACCGCCACAATGGCCAGGCCCGCGGCAATCCCGCCGGCAACCCAGCCCGCGGAGGAGCGCGACCGGCGCGCGGGAACCGCGGGCCCGCGCGCGATGGCTGCTGCGCCGCAGGAGTCGCAGAAGGCGGCCTGGGGCCGCAGTGTCGCTCCGCAACTGGCACAGAACATGAATACCCTCGGAAATGCTCGCCCGGGGGGAGCCAGGCCCGCGACGCAGATACGGCGGGGACGATACAAGCCAAACCGCGGGATGTCTACACGTTGTCGGCCCAATGCGCGGAGGTTTGGCGGGCCGATCTCTACCCGGCGCCCAGGGGATGATCGCCAGGACCGCCGCCGCGGGCGCATCCGACCATTTCGGGCAGATCCACGACGTACTACATGGACAGGGACTTTCGCTTTCGGTACGGAAGGCACAAGGGGGCGGCGCGAGCTTTTCGGGGAAGGCAACGGCGGACGGGTGGAGGCCGTGGTGGCCGAAGCGGAGGGTTTCCGGGCGTGAACGGAGGCCGTGCCGGCGCACGAGTGGCAGGCCGAGCTGGCTGCGTTCGGAGGAAGGTGGAAACCAAGGCCGGTGCGGCCCTTGGGGGCGCTCGTGGGCGCGCTCCGAGGCGAGAAGCGCTGGGTCCCACCGGGGCGGAGGGGCGCCGCCCGCAATCTGATCGTCATCAATCGTAAACAGACTGGAAACATGCCCGACATCCCCGCGAAACCAGTCCTTCCTACCGTTCGTGGCATCCAGCGGGTACCCCTGGGCCCGGGAGGACCCGACTGGAGCATGGCGCACTGG
>DAOKYT010000120.1:0-2746 GCA_035326025.1 Tepidiformaceae bacterium | reverse complement strand
GCGGCGATGGCGGCCGGGGACGGGTCGCGGCGCACCGGATTCCGGAACTTCCCGAGGTTGGCGTAGCCGGCGCCGGGCATCGCCGCCGCGAGCCCGTCATGGAGGAATCACCATTTGCGTCTGCGTGACCTGCGCGAGGAGCTTGCCTTCAGCGGAGCGGATCGAGGTTTGCCACGCCTGCGTGCGGCGGCCCCGATGCAACGGGACGCACTCGGCCGTGATCGTCGTGCCCGCGACGCCCGGACCGAAGAAGTTGGTCTTCGACTCGATCGTGGTGGTGCCCGCCCCGGGCGGGAGGTTCAGCACGGTACCCACCGCGCCGAGCGTGTCGGCGAATGCCATCAGCACGCCGCCATGACAGACGCCGGGGACCGTGCAGAGCTCGTCCCGGATGTGTAGCTCTGCCGTCACGCGCTCGGGCGTGGCCGACGTGAGGCGGATACCGAGTGTGCCCGGGAAGAACGGCGCGATGCGCTCCTGCAGACTGGCGATGCTCTCCATGCGCGACTCCAGGCGAAAGGTACGGGTAGCGCCGGCCCCCGGGGAGGCGGAAGCGCAAGCCACCCGCGGTCATTGTGCACAGTCCACCCGCCGTTGGTAGGCTTGTCGGTACCGCGATGAGCATTCCGACCTTCACGCAGGCGCAACTGACCGCCGGGGCACCCGGACCCGAAACGGCGTTGACGATCGGCGTGCTCGACGGGGTGCACCGGGGCCACCAGGCGCTGCTGGAGCGGCTGCGCCAGGAAGCCAGGAAGCGCGCGCTTTCGCCCGGGGTCGTGACGCTCCATCCGCATCCGATCACGGTGCTCCGGCCCGAGGTCGCGCCGAGCTACCTCACCTCGCTCGAAGACCGGATGGAACTGCTGCGCCTCGCCGGCGCCGACTGGGTCATCCCACTCACCTTCACCAGCGAAGTCTCCGAGGTAACCGCGGAAGAGCTGGCAGCGGCGTTCCACAAATGGCTGCGTATGCGGCTGATGGTGCTTGGGCCCGATGCGGCCTTTGGCCGGGGCGCGCCGAAGGACACGGTTCAGCGAATGCGCCAGCTGGGCGCCGAGCTCGGGTTCGAAGTCATCCAGGTCGAACCGCTGATGCACGACCACGAGCGTTACAGCTCGACGGCCGTGCGCAGGGCCCTTGCCGAGGGCGACATGGACCGCGTCACCGGCCTGCTGGGCCGGCCCTACCGGATCTCGGGCCCGGTGGTCAAAGGCGCCGAGCGCGGCCGCACCATCGGGTTTCCAACGGCGAACATCTCCGTGGCGGTCGACCGGGCGCTGCCCGCGCTGGGCGTCTATGCGACGCGGGTACAGGTGGCCGGGCGCGCGCTCCTGGGCGGGACGAACATCGGGCGGCGGCCAACCTTCGACGCGGGCCACGTCTCGATCGAGACCCACCTGCTGGATTTCGAAGGCGACCTGTACGGCGAGCGGATGGACCTGGAGATCATCGCGCGCATCCGGGGCGAAGAGAAGTTCGAGAGCGCCGAGCAGCTCAAGGCGCAGATCGCCCGGGACATGGTCCGCGTGCGGGAGATCCTCGGCTGAGCATATTTCTATCCCCGATCCACGGGCTGGACATGGCATGACACGAACGATGGCACCTGTCGATGAGCAGATGAGCGTCCTGATGAGCGGCGTGGATTATGGGGACGCCCTCCTGAAGAAGCAGATGGAGCGCGAGCTGCGGGCGCTTCTCGAACAGGACAGGCCGCTGCGCGTCTACCTCGGGATTGACCCGACGGCCACCTCGCTGACGCTGGGGCACACCGTCCCGCTGCGGAAACTGCGGCAATTTCAGCAGTTCGGGCATCACTGCATCTTCCTCATCGGCGATTACACGGCGCTGATCGGCGACCCGAGCGATAAGAACAAGCTCCGGCCGATGCTCACGCGGGAGGACATCGCGGCAAATGAAGCGACTTACTTCGAGCAGGCCGCGCGCATCCTCGACCCCGGCCGCACGGAGCTGCGCCACAACTCGGAGTGGCTCGGGAAGCTGACCTTCCCGGACATCATCACGTTGATGTCGAAGTTCACCGTGGCCGAGATGCTCCGGCGCGATAACTTCCGCAAGCGCTGGGAAGATGGCGATGCCATTTACCTCCACGAGTTCCTCTACGCGCTGATGCAGGGCTACGACGCCTACGCGCTCGCCTGCGACGTGCAGGTTGGCGGCACCGAACAGCTCTTCAACCTGATGGCGGGACGGAAGATCCAGGAAGATGCGGGCCAGAGGCCGCACGTCCCGGTGACCATGCCAATCCTGGTCGGCCTGGATGGCAAGGAGCGGATGTCGAAGTCGAAGGGCAACCACATCGGCGTGAACGACCCGCCCGAGGAGCAGTTCGGGAAGGCGATGTCGATCCCGGACGAGGTGATTGGCGACTTCTTCACGCTCGCGACCAACCTGCACCCGGATGAGGTGCGGGCGATCATGCGCGCGATGCGCGATGGGGAGCGGAGCCCGATGGAGACGAAGAAGCTGCTCGCGCGGACGATCGTGGGCGAGTTCTGGGGCGCCGAGGCCGCCGCCGCCGCGCAGGAGCACTTCGAGCGGACCGTGCAGCGCAAGGAAGTCCCGGACGAGATTCCCGAATACCGCGTGCGCGAGGGAGACCTCCTGCTCGATGTGGTCGTCTCGGTGGGCGCGGCACCTTCGAAGCGCGAGGCGAGGCGCCTGTTCGAACAGCGCGCCGTGACGATGGATGGGCTGGTGATGGAGCCGACGACGCCCGCCCGGC
>DAOKYT010000119.1:0-2871 GCA_035326025.1 Tepidiformaceae bacterium | reverse complement strand
TCAGGGCCATGCACCGCACCCCGGAAGGCGGCAGGTCCCCCGGTCTCGCCGCCGCCTTCCAGGCGCTCGAGTGCGAATCAGACCGCCTCGGCCTCGGCCCCTCCGTCCGCTGAACGCCCCAGCTCCCCCAGCACCTCCTCCGTGTGCTCGCCGAGCTGCGGGGCCGGGTAACGGAAACCGCCCGGCGTGCGCGAAAACTCGGCATACGAGCGCACCCCCGCCACCGTCCCGAAGGGCGCCAGCTCGTACTCCTCCCAGAATCCGTTGGCGTGCAGCCACGGGTCCGTCGTCGTTTCATCGAGCGTCAGCGCAGCCACCGCCGGCACGCCGCGCGCGTGGAGCGCCCCCAGCGCTGCCTCCCGCTGCATGCCCGCCAGCTTTCCCGCGATGGCCGCCGCGAGCTCGCCCGTCCGCGGTTCGGCCTCCGGGGCGGGCCACCGCTCGCGCCAGCCCGGCCCCCCGAGCGCATCGCAGAGCGCCGCGAACTGGCCCGGCCCGGTCGCCGCGATCGCCAGCCACCCGTCCGCGCAGGCGTACAGACCCTCGAGCGCGCTCGTCCCCGCGCAATCCCGGTACCCCACCGGCGCGGGCGGCCCCCCTTCGTACCACGTCAGCTCGCCCGACTGGCAGAGCACGGCCTGGTTCGCCAGCGAGGTCCACACGTGCTGGCCCCGGCCCGTCCGCTCCCGCGCGTTGAGCGCGGTCACCACCGCGAACGCCGCCTGCAGACCGCTCGCCTCGTCGTTCACCGGCAGCGTGTGGAACACGGGTTCGCCATCGCCGCCTTGAGCCGACATCATCCCGCTGAGCGCCTGCAGCAGCGGGTCGAACCCCGGGTCCGGCGCCAGCGGCCCCGTCTTCCCATAGCCCAGCACCGAGCACGTGATGATCCGCGGATTGATCGCGCTCAATGTCGCGTGGTCGATCTTCAGCCGCTCGCCCACGCCCAGCCGGTAGTTGTCGACCACCACGTCCGAGCGCCGCACGAGCTCGTAGAAGCGCTCCAGGTCCCCCGGGTCCTTCAGGTCCAGCACCACCCCGCGCTTGCCCCGGTTCCATCCCGCGAACCCGAGCGCCGCCGTGCGGAACGAGTCGCCGTGGCGCGGCTCAACCTTGATCACGTCGGCGCCGTAGTTCGCCAGGATGGTCGGCCCGAACGGCCCCGCGATCACGACGCCCAGGTCCAGCACGCGGACGCCGGCAAGTGGCGCTTCCGTGCGCGGTTCGGCGGGCGCGGGCGGCACCGGACGCGGCCCCCAGCCCACCGCTTCGATGGACGTATCGGTCATCAGGGCGCGCACTTCGCCCGGTGTCTCCGTCAGCTTCGACGACACCCCCGGGACCGCGACCGTCCCGAGCTCCGGGTGTTCGAGCTCGACTCGCATGCCGTTTGCCGCCACCTGCTCGCTCGCGAAGTACGGTTCGCGCTCGCCGACCGGCCCGGCGGGGACGCCGGCCGCGCGCAGTACCTCCAGCCACTCGTGCCGGGGCCGCTCCGCGAAGCGCGCCTCCAGACGTTCTATCGCCACCTGGTTGCCCGGCGCTTTTTGCAGGTTCGCGATCTCGCCGTCGATGCCCTCTTCCGCGAGGATCTCCACCAGGTCGAGCGCCTCGAGCGCCTGCATGAAGAACGGCATGAACAGCGTCGCCAGGAACAGCCACTCGCCATCGGCGCACTGGTAGAGGCGGTAATTCGGGCTGCCTCCGCGAGTCCCCCGCCCGCCCACGATGCGCATCACGCCCTCGGCCCGGATCGCCCCGCCCGACTGCACCGCCGCCATCCCGTGCACGCCCGAGCACACCACGGCCTGCCCCAGCCCGCTCCGCGAACGTTCGAACAGCGCCGCCCCTGCAGCCGCGGCGATGGCCTGCGCGTGCCCGTAGGCCACCTGCGGCGTGACCAGGTGGACCGGCACATCCTCCCAGCTCGATTGCGCCCAGGCGATCCCCGAGACCGCCTGCATGAGCGACTCCGCCGGCGGCACGTCGCTCCATCGGCCCGTCGTCCCGAACATCGGCGCCCACACGTGGACCAGCCGCGGGTGGGCGGCAGTCAGCGTCGCGCCATCGAAGCCGAACCGCTCGAGCTCGCCGGGCGCCGCATCGAAGACGGCCACATCCGCCTTCGCCAGCAGGTCGCGGGCGGTGCCGAGGCCAGATGCGTCATCGAGGTCGAGCACGAGCCGGCGCTTGTTGCAGTTCCACGCCAGGTAGCCGGGGTGCGCGGCCATCCGGTCGCCGCCGGGAGGCTCGACCTTCACGACATCGGCGCCGAACTGGGCGAGCAGCCCGCAGGCCATCGGCCCGGCCACGCCCTGGGTGAAATCGAGCACGCGCACGCCGGCATAAGCTCTTTCAGCCACCTGACCCTCTCGTTTCGGGGATGGCGGCAAGCTTACGCACCGGGCGCGGACCCGAAAACCACCCGCCCTCGAAAGCAAGACCCCGTCAGCCCTCGAAAGGGCGACGGGGAGGATTGCGGGAATCGTCGCGAACTCGGGACATGCCTGTCAAGGGCGAAGTGCCTCGTCCGCCAGGCCCCGGACGAGGTCGAGGGCATCGTCCAGGGAAAGCCGGTTCAGGCGTCTTCAAGCCTTTCGAGCGCGGGCCGGGAGAGCGCAACCACCGCCGCGGTCGCCTCACGCAACAGGCGCCTGCGCTGAGCGCTGTCTTCCGCCGAGAGCTCAATCTGCTTCCCGTTCACCACAACCTTCATCCGGGCCCTGGGCTCGCGAACCGTCATGTCTCTACCTCTCCACGGACTGATCGTTGCACGCAGGTGCGAAGAAATAACCCCATGGATGGTGGGAAGGCCGGCATTTACAGACTCGACGCACAGGGGGCGTCAGAGGGGGCCGCCACCCTGTCCGC
>DAOKYT010000118.1:0-2900 GCA_035326025.1 Tepidiformaceae bacterium | reverse complement strand
AAGACCTGCAGGTGTATTTCCCCGTCACCGCCGGCGTCATCTTCCAGCGGAAGGTGGCCGACGTTCGCGCCGTCGATGGGCTTTCGTTCGAGGTGCGGCGCGGTGAGACGCTCGGCCTCGTGGGGGAATCTGGCTGCGGCAAGAGCACCACGGGCAAGGCCATCCTCCAGCTCACGCGGCCGACGGCGGGGAAGGTGAACTTCGAAGGGACCGACCTGACGAAGGTCAAGGGTGGGGAGCTCCGACGCTTCCGCCGCAAGATGCAAATGATCTTCCAGGACCCGTACGCGAGCCTTAATCCGCGTATGTCGGTCGGCAGCATCATTAGCGAGCCCCTCACCATCCATAAGCTCGCGGGTGGCAAGGAGAAGAAGGAGCGTGTTCAGAACCTGCTGCAGACGGTGGGCCTGAACCCGTACTTCGCCAACCGCTTCCCGCACGAATTCTCGGGTGGCCAGCGCCAGCGCATCGGTATCGCGCGCGCGCTCGCCGTGGAGCCGGACTTCATCGTGTGCGACGAGCCGGTCTCGGCGCTCGACGTGTCGATCCAGGCGCAGATCATCAACCTGCTCCAGGACCTGCAGGACCAGTTCAACCTGACGTACCTGTTCATCGCGCACGACCTATCGGTGGTGCGCCACATCAGCGACCGCGTGGGCGTGATGTACCTGGGCCACATGATGGAGCTGACGGACCGGGACTCGATCTTCGAGAACCCGCTGCACCCGTACACCAAGGCCCTCCTCTCCGCGGTTCCCATCCCGGACCCGGATGTCGAGCGGCAACGAGAGCGCATCATCCTCCTCGGCGACGTGCCGAGCCCGCTGCGCCCGCCAAGCGGCTGCGTGTTCCATACGCGCTGCCCGATCGCCATCGACGAATGTCGCGCGCGCCGGCCCGACTGGCGCAACGTCGGCACCGCCGACAAGGAGCACTGGGTCTGGTGCCACCGCGTCTAGCGGGGGCCACTGAGCCTGAAAACAGCGAGAGGGGTTGCCGTTTGGCAGCCCCCTCTTTTTGGTGACCCACGCGGCCCGCGGGATCAGGGCGTGGCGGAGGGGGTGGGAGTGGAGGTAGGGTCGATCGTCGGGGGAGACGTCGGCCCGGGCGTTATCTCCGGCGGGGGAGGGGGGGGGGGGGCCCCGGGGGGGGGGGGGGGCGGGGTTGGCGGGGGGGTCGGGGTGGGGGAGGGGGATGGGCTCGGCGAGGGGGACGGGCGGCGCGCCGGGGTGGCCGTGGGTTCCGGCTCCGGCGTGGGCGTCGCGGTTGGGGCCGCGGTGGTCGGCGCCGGTGTCGGCGCTGGAGCGCCCCCCTCGTCCTGGTTCGCGAGGAAGATGGCGGCCGCGGCGCCCACACCGATAGCGATAAGGATGATACCGATGACGACGAGGATGGTGGCCCCACTGAGACCAGCCGGCTCCTGGCGGACGGCGCCCCTCCGGACACGCGCGGTGGGCTGCCGGCGCCGGAGTTGCGGCGGCCTGCCCGGTGGGGCGACAACCGGGGCAGCCTGAGCGGGAGTGGGCGGGACACGCCGGAGCGCCGCGGCGAAGGCCGCCGCCGTTGGGAAGCGATCCTCGGGCGAGAGGGCAAGGGCCTTCGCGAGGGCGCCCTCGAGCTCGGGTGATGCGCCGCGGGCGTGGGTGCGAAGGAGCGGGGCGGGAGCGGCGAGGCGCTGGCCGGCGATGGCCGCGGCACTCGTGCCAGCAAAGGGCAGGCGCCCGGCGACCATTTCGTAGACAGTGAGCCCCAGTGCGTAGACGTCGGCGCGCGGGTCGGGCTGGGCGCCCTGGATAACCTCCGGCGCGAGGTAGGCGATGGTGCCGAGAAGGTCTTGCGCCTGGCCCGGGGCGAGGGTGCGGTTGAGCGTTTCGGCCACTCCGAAGTCCGTGACCTTCGCGACACCGGTTTCGTTGATGATGATGTTCTCGGGCTTGATATCGCAGTGGACAACGCCCTGTTCATGCGCGTACTGGAGGGCGGCGGCCACCTGCAGGCCGTAACGGATAGCCTCGGCCTCGGTCATACGCCCCTGGGTTTCGAGGAGCTCGCGCAGGGTATAGCCGTGGACGTACTCCATCACGATGAAGCGACGGCCTTCGTGGATGCCGGCGTCGAACACGCCGACGATGTTGGGGTGCTGGAGCCGCGCGATAACGCGGGCCTCGCGTTCGAAGGCGGCGACGGCACCGGCATCGGACTCGGCGCTGAAGGCTTCGCGAAGGAACTTGACGGCGACCCAGCGGCCGAGCCGTTCATCCTCGGCGAGCCAGACTTCGGCCATCCCGCCGGTACCGAGCAAGCGTTCGAGGCGGTATCGTCGGTCTATGACATCCGTGGCGTTCACCGGGGGATGAGCCTCCGCCAGGCCAGCGGCTCGCGCGAGCGCAACATCGAGGTGCTCCTGTTGACCGGGGCGGCGGGGTTCGCCGTCCTGGGGTGGTATGCGCTCCGCGCCGCCGAGTTCGCGCTTCCAGCCAGCACTGGGCGCATCCTAACCCAGTTTGCCGCTTCCGGTCTGGCCGCTCACGTTGCGGGTCGGGTGCTGGCGCCAAGGGCGCGCCCGGAGATCCTCGCGATCGCGGCGTTCCTGGCAGCGGTTGGGCTGGTGTTTGTCATCCGCCTGGCGCCAGGCGTGGCCGCCGACCAGGCGAACTGGGTAAGCATTGGCGCGGCCGCTTTCGCAGCCGGGCTCTGGGCCGGTAGGCGCTATCCGCGGCTCAAGCAGTACACGTACACCTCCGGCGTGGCGGGGCTCGCCGTGCTGGTTGCCACCGGCCTGTTCGGCACGACTATCAACGGTGCCCGGCTCTGGGTGGAAGTTGCGGGGCAGACGGTGCAGACAACCGAGCTCATCAAGGTGTTCGTCATCGTGTTCATGGCGGGCTACCTCGCCGACG
>DAOKYT010000117.1:906-2985 GCA_035326025.1 Tepidiformaceae bacterium | reverse complement strand
TCTGGTCCTCAACCTTCAATGGGGCCGCGGCTCTTCAGCCGCGGAATCAGTGGTCTGCTGGTTGCCAACCCGTCCTCCCCTGGTCCTTCAATGGGGCCGCGGCTCTTCAGCCGCGGAATCTCCACGCCCCCTCGGGCGTGTCCAGCGGAACCGGCCACCTTCAATGGGGCCGCTGATTGACGTCAACTACTCTTGCCGGTTGGCGACAACTACATTTGCCGGTTCCCGTGAGGTTGCGGAGCGACCGTCCGCAACGTGAGTGGTCCGAAGGGCGGGTCGCACGCCCTTACTGTGGTGTCGTCGTTATTGGCCTCTGAGCCCGGCGCGGAGCTGGGGTCAAGGCCGAAGCCCCGGAGGGGGCGCCGTTCTGTGGCGCGCCTTGACGCCGGCGAGCACCGGGCTTCCCTCGCCGGCGACGACCCGTTCATTTCCGCCGGGCGATCAGCGGCCCGGGTGGGCGCCCGCGTTTCGGGCTGGGCCGTGGCGCTGGGGCCTTCCGCGTCTTGTCCGTGCGATAGCTGGCGACATCGAATTCGAGGATGACCGCGTGGTGCACGAGGCGATCGATGGCGGCGGCGGTCGCCATCGGGTCTTTGAAGATCCGCTGCCACTCGCTGAAGACGAGATTGCTCGTGATCAACGTCGACCGTCGCTCGTACCGCTCGGCCAGGAGCGTGAAGAGGACTTCGGCCTCCTCGGGGCTCTGCTGCACGTAGCCGAGATCGTCGATGACGAGTGCCTCGACGAGGTCAAGCTTGCGCAGGGCCCGCGGCAGGTCGAAGGCATGCTTGGCCGCGAGCAACTCCTGGACGAGGGCGTACGCGGGCGCGAAGAGCACGCGATGGCCGGCGTCGACCAGGGCATGGCCGATCGCCGCCAGCATGTGGCTCTTGCCGACGCCGGGGAGCCCGAACGCCAACACATTGGTGGCGGTCTCGAGGAATGTGCCGGTGACCAGCGCGTGGCACTGCTGGAGCAGGGCCACCGGAAAGCGTGTCTCCTCCAGCGTGTCGAACGTCTTCCCGGGCGGGAGCCGCGAGGCGTGGCGAAGCCGCGCAATCCGTCGGTGCTGGCGCTCCTCGGCTTCGAGATCGAGGACATCCAACGTCACGGGGAAACTGGCCTGCTGATGCGCCTGCGTGAACCGCGGCACCCATTCGCGGGCCGCCGTCAGCAAGCCGAACTCCGTGAGGCGCGTGGTCACCCGATCGGTGACGGTGGGCGCCTTCATCGGACACCTCCGCACAAGAGCGCGTCGTACTGCGCCAGGTCGGGCGGCGGCAGCGTGAGGGCCGGGACCACGAACCGGGGCGGCGCCAGCGTGGCTTGCACGCGCGCGTAGTCGAACGGGACGCGGTCGGCGAGGAAGGCGCCGAGGAGGCTCGCCACGCGCGCCTCGCCGGTCGTCGCCGCCAAGTGCAAGACGCGGACGTACTCCACGTCGGCGCGCTCCCCGTGGAGCTCGACCAAGGCATCGTAGGCCTGCCGGAAGACCAGGGTTGGGAATAGCTCCTCGCGATAGCGGTAGCGCGCGAACGCGCCGGGCTTCCGCACCAACGACTCGATGATGTGGCGGTAGTCGATGCTCGCGCGTGCCCCGCAGGCGCGGCATCTGCTCGATGAGCTGATCGCGATAGCGCACTTCGACCACGGCGGGGTGCTGACGCGCTTCGACCGTGTGCCCGATCAACCGCGAGGGCACCGAGTACGTCCGTCCCCCGACCCGGATGGTGCTCCAACTCCGGACCTGGCACGTGAAGGTCGTGTAACTCGGGATCGGCGCGGGCGGGAGGGGCCGAAGGTGCCGGCGCTCCTCGGCTAATCGCGCGGCCGCGGGGCCATTCCGCTTCCGCTCGATGACCTCGCGCGCAAAGGCCGTGTACGCGGCTTCATCGACGAAGTCACGGTGGCCCCGCAGGAGTAACGCCTGCTCGAGGGCCGACTTGGTCCGGTAGTGGCCTTGCTCGACCACGCCGTTTTCGTGGGCTTCGCCGGGGCGGATCCGCGTGGCCTGCAGGCCGTAGTGATCGAGCACGGCGCGGAAGCGCGCATTCCACTGCCGCCCGCCACTTCGCCGCA
>DAOKYT010000117.1:0-896 GCA_035326025.1 Tepidiformaceae bacterium | reverse complement strand
CTTTGAGACACGAATGTGAAGTCGCCGTCGTCGGGGCGGGGGCGGCGGGCGTTGGTGACCGAGAGGGGGGGGAAGGCCCCCATCCCAAGGCCGCCCGCCACTTCGCCGCAACTCGTGGGTCGCGGCCGACAGATTGTCATGCCGCACCACCCAAGGCGACGCGCCGAGCGTCCACATCGCGCCCTGCAAGCCGGACACGAGGGCCTCGAAGCTCTCGCTCGGCGCCAACTCGGCGTACGTCCAGCCGCTGAAGCTCAAGACCCACTCGAACCACAGGTGGTCGAACGGGAGCCCTTGGATCGTGACGCCGAGCTCGTGGCCATCGGTGAAGTCGACCGCCGCCTCGCGGCCCGGCACCGCGGTCTGCTCGAAGAAGACCTCCTGGGCTGGCCCATGCAGCGCCCGCCACTCCCGCACGCGTCGCTGCAAGGTGCGCAGCTGCCCGGACGGGAACTGCCCGGGATGCTCCGCGCAGAGCCACTCGAACAGGGTCAACGCCTGGAGTCGGCCCTCGGTATCCGCCACCCAGCGCGGCGTGATCACCCTCGCCCAAGCCGCGGCAATCGGGTCCTCGCGCGTCCGCCACGTCCGCGGCGGCTTGGCCTGTGACGGCAGCGGCCCGGTTTGCCAGGTCCGCGCTGTCCGCTCACTCATCCCCGCCGCCGCGGCTGCGGCGGCCAACGTCTTGCCGGTCATGCGCTGCTCCCGCAAGCGCCGCACTTGCCTGTCCGTGACCATCCATCCTCCCGGAATGGACAGCCTGACATGCCGCGGCACTCACCGAGGAACCGGCAAAAGTAATCGTCGTCGGCCGGCAAGTCTAATTGTCGTTAATCAATGCCGTGCCGAACTCGCCCGGTCCCTGGAATTCCTCACCTAGATCGTCGGGCGTCACC
>DAOKYT010000116.1:0-3047 GCA_035326025.1 Tepidiformaceae bacterium | reverse complement strand
GGTTTTCGTACACGTGGCTGCTGTACGGCGGGATGAAGTTCTCCAGGATTTTCGAGCCCGCCGTCGTGCGCACGCCCTTCGTGATGATCAGGTCCTTGACCCCCACCGGGATGCCGGTGAGGGGAGTGGCCGTGCCCGCCGCGTACATCGCGTCGGCCTCTTTCGCCTGTTCGATGGCGAGCTCCGCCGTCACCGTGATGTAGGCATGCACCTTCGGCTCCACCTCCGCGACGCGGTCCAGCGCCGATTGGGTCAGCTCGACGCTGGTGAACTCCTTGTTGCGGAGCGCTTCGTGGGCTTCATGGGCGGTCAGCCGCCAGAGCTCGCTCATTCCAGCACCGCCCGTACGCGGATGTAGCCATCCTCGGCCAACGGCGCGTTCGCCAGTACTTCGGCCTGTGGCAGCGACGGTGCAACAATGTCCTCCCGCATGACGTTAGAAAGAGGGAGGGGGTGGGCCGTCGGCTCGATGCCCTCGGTGTCGACCGCGGCCAACGCGGCGAAGTGATCGAGGATGCCGGAAAGCTGCGCGGTGAACCGTTCGACATCGGAATCGCTGAGGGCGATGCGCGCAAGCCGTGCGATGTGGAGGACTTCTTCGGGAGTGAGCGCCATGACCAAGAGGGTACAGGAACGCTCCCTTAACCGCGCCGGTTCACCGGGCCGGGGGCGTTTGTTACCCTCGCTCACGATGCATCCCGCACCGGTGGCCACCGCCTGCATGGCCCGGAGTCACGTTCCGTGAGCGCGCTCATCTTGCGCAGGCGGCTCCGCGCCCGCCGGGCCAGCAGCTCCGGCAAGGCCCGCCCGCTCATCATCGCGCTCGTCGGCCTCGTGGGGCTTGGCGCCGTCTGCGCCGCCGCGGGCCTTGGCGCCGTCTTCGCTGTCTACAACTCCTATGCGGATGACTACGTCCCGATCGAGGAGAAGCTCCTCCAGGTCAGCAACGTGGCGACCCAGGTCTACGACCGCGGCGGCCCCGAAGACGGCGTCCTTCTCGGCCAGCTCTCGAACCCGAACGCTCAGCTTCTCGACCCGGTCCCGCTGAGCGAAATCTCTCCGTGGCTTGTCGAGGCGACCGTCTCGACCGAGGACAACAGTTTTTGGGACCACCCGGGTGTGAACCTGAAGGGCCTGGTGCGCGCCGCCTACGAGAATTACGTGCTCAACGAGTTCGGCGCCGGCACGGGCGGCTCGTCGATCACCCAGCAGCTCATCAAGAACGTCTACATCTGCCCCAGCATCAGCGCTGGCGACGACGAGGCCCCGTGCGTGACCGCCGAACGTACCCTGGACCGCAAGCTGCGCGAGATCACCTACGCGATCGAGCTGGAGCAGGACTACTCGAAAGAAGACATCCTCACCTGGTACCTCAACCAGATCTCCTACGCCGACCGCTACGTCGGCGCCGAGGCAGCCGCCCAGGGCTACTTCCGCAAGCCGGCGAGGGACCTCACCCTCGCCGAAGCCGCCCTCCTCGCCGGCATCCCCCAGGCGCCGACGCTGTACCACCCACGCCTGAACTGCATCAAGGGTGACGACGGCCAGTGCATCGTCGACGAGCTTGGCCGCGGCACCGTTGGCGGCGATGCGAAGGCGCGCCAGGAAGACGTGCTCGACCTGATGGTCCGCCACCAGCGCGCCACCCGGGAGGAAGTGGAGGCCGCGAAGAAGGAGGAGTTGAAGGTCTACCTCGCCTCCAACCCCCAGCGCGCCGAGGCCTTCATCGACAACCAGGTTGAACCCCGCCTTATCCGAATGTGTGAAGCGGGCCTTCTCCCCATGGTCGAAGGCGCCGCCGACTGCAAGTCCAGCGTCCACGCCGCCGGATACCAGGTCACCTCGACCCTCGACTGGGAGGCAACCGACCTGGCCATGCAGATGGCACGGGGCTTCATCGCTTCCGGCCTCGATGCCGGCTGCGAGTGCAACAATGCTGCCATCGTCACGATCGAACCCTCGACCGGCGAAGTCATCGTCTACGCCCCGAACCGCGACCCTTCCTACCGGAGCGATCGCAGGGTCGCCGGCGACATCGACCAGCTCGTCGAGATCAATCAGCCAGGCTCATCGTTCAAGCCGGCAGTCTACCTCACCTGGTTCGATACCCAGGGCAAGGCCCCGATGAGCATCCTCTGGGACACCAGCCCGCTCACCGTCGAAGGGACCGCCATCACCAATCCACGCCAGGGTGAGCCCAAGTCCGAGGGCCTTATCTCGGCGCGGGCTGCCCTCGGTGGTTCCCAGAACGTCGGCGCCTTCCGTGCCGCGCAGGAATCGGGCGTCGATAACGTCATCGCGATGGCCAAGAAGCTTGGCATCACTACCCTCGAGCAGAATTTCGACCCAACCTTCCGCGCCCATCCCGACGTCAACTACGGGGCATCCATCGCCACCGGTGGCGCAAACATCCGCGCCATCGATATGGCCTACATGGATGCCACCATCGCCAATATGGGGAAGATGGTCGGCACGCCCCACCTCGCCCGGTACGTCAACATCGAAGACCTGAAGAGCACCGCCCTCGATACCGGGGCCGACTACGACCTCGCCCTCGAACAGAAGCTCGAGTTCCAGCGGGGCCATATCCGCATCCCGGGCACCCGCGAGCTCGACCCCATCGTCGTCCTCGAAGTCCGCGATAAGGACGGCGGCGTCCTCTACACCCAGCCCAAACCAACCGAAATCCAGGTCGTCGATGCCGGCTCGGTCTGGCTGCTCCACTCGATCATGTCCGATTGCACGGCGCGCTTCGTCATCTGGGGCTGCGGAGGCTCCAATAACGACCGCGGCCTCGACTTCTATTCCGACGGTGTGCGCATCCCTTCCGGCATAAAGACCGGAACCCAGCAGGGGTCACTCAGCGCGAGCGACACGCTCGAAACCTGGATGACCGGCTACACTCGCCACGCCGCAACCGCCGTCTGGGTGGGCAACGCCACCAACGAACTCGTCAACGACAGGAATTTTGCCTCGGCCGATACCACGATATGGCTCTGGAAGAACTGGATGGGCACCTACCATTCGCTCCTCGTGAAGAAGGGTGT
>DAOKYT010000115.1:0-3157 GCA_035326025.1 Tepidiformaceae bacterium | reverse complement strand
TCGGCTACGGGCGGGTCGGAGAGCTCACCGGACACGCCCTCGCCCAGGTGGGCGCTCCCTTCACCGTCATCGAGACCGACCTCGAACGCGCCCGCCGCCTGAACGCGGCCGGCATCCCCACCATCTGGGGCGATGCCGGCCGCCACGAAGTCCTCGAACGGGCCGAGCTCCAGCACGCCCGCGCCGTCGTGGTCACCGTCCCCGACGAAAGCACCGCCCTGGTCGCCGTGGCCGCGACCCGCGCTCTCGCCCCTGGCGTGCCCATCCTCGTCCGTGCGCGCACCGGTGGCGAAATCCACGTGCTGCGGGGCCTTGGCGCCACCGAGGTCGTGGTGCCCGAGTTCGAGGGAGGCCTCGAGCTCATGCGCCAGACCTTCGTGGCCCTCGGTTTCGACCCCGAGGAGGCGCTCCACCTCTCCGACGCCGTCCGGGATATCCACTATGCCGCCGCCGAGCACGACCACCCCGCCTGATCCTCCAAACACAAGGAGCCCGGCCGTGCGGCCGGGCTCCTTTGTCGCTTCCCGTGGGAAAGGAATTACTCGATGTCGACGGTCGCGCCGGCTTCGGTCAGCTTGGCCTTGATCGACTCCGCCTCTTCCTTGGCGATGCCTTCCTTCACCTTCGTCGGAGCGGCCTCCACGAGGTCCTTCGCTTCCTTCAGGCCAAGGCCGCTGACGACCTCGCGGATCGCCTTGATCACGTTGATCTTGTTGTCGCCAAAGCTCTTGAGGACGACGTTGAACTCCGTCTTCTCTTCCTCGGCGGCCGCGGGAGCAGCCCCACCGGCGGCCGGGCCGGCCCCGGCGGCCATCACCATCGGCGCCGCCGCGGTGATGCCGAACTCCTCTTCGATCGCCTTGTTCAGGTCGCGCAGTTCGAGCAGGGTCATCCCCTTGATGAGTTCCAGGGCCTCTTCAATCTTGGTTGCCATCGGTTCTCTCTCCAGTATGCGTTTCGTGGCCGTCCCGCCGTGGCAGGCTGGCCGGGGTGGTTCAGGCGCTCGCTTCGAGCTGGTTCGCCCGCGCGTCGATCAGGCCGGCGAAGTTCCGCATGGTCGACTGCATCAGCCCCGCGAAGGTGTAGAGCGGGCTCTGCAGCTTGCTCACCACGTCGGCGATCATCTGCTCCTTCGACGGCATCGTCGCCAGGCTCTCGACCTCGGCGCGGCTGAGGACCCTGCCCTCGAGCCAGCCACCGTGGATCTCGATGTTCAGGCGCCTGGCACGCAGGTGCTCGGTGAGGGCCTTCACGGGCGCGATCGGGTCGTCGAACCCGATCGCCAGGGCCGTCGGCCCCTGCACGATCTGGGCCATCTCCTCGCGGCCAGCCTCTTTGGCGGCCATCTGCGCGAGCGTGTTCTTCACGATGTTCACCTGGGCCCCGGTGGGGCGCAGCGCCCGGCGGAGCTCGGTGATCTGGGCGACGGTCAGCCCACGATAATCCGCGCTGATCGCGATCGAGGCCCGCTCCATGCGGTCCTTGATCTCGGCGAGCATCGCGACTTTCCGTGGAGTCGGCATGGGCGTCCTCCAATTCCTGCGAATGGGGCCAGGTGCAGTCCACGCGGCCCGGGGCGTTGGCCCGGAAACCGAAAATCCCTGCCGCCGGGGCAGGGATCGCAACACGATGCGCACCCTGGGCACGCATCCCGTACGTTCTGCCTCGGCAGGCGCCTTGCGGCTTATCCCCCCGTCCTCAAACGGTTCGCATTGGGACCTGCGGTCTCTGGCTCTTCGATTGACTCCACGCAGCATAGGCCACATCCGCCGACCGGGCAAAATCGCACGATGTCTCCCATCCCGCCGCGTCACCCCGTAAGCTACCCGATATGCTCGAACTGACACGACGACTCCTCGCGGCCGCCGAGGGTGGCGAGCCCGTTGTCCTCGCCTCGATTCTCGAACCGGGCCCGGGGCCGCTCACCCCCGGCGCTCGCCTCCTGGTCGAGCGCTCCGGCGCGCGCATGGGCTCGCTCGGTGATGCGCGCCTCGATGACCTGGTCGCCGCGTATGCCGTGGGCGCCTTCGAACGGCACTCCGCCGGGACTGTCTACCTCGGGCCTGGTGGCCTCAGCGAGCGCACCGTGCGCGGCGCGACCTCGATCTACATCGAGGTCGTCGAGCCGAAGCCCGTCTTTCTCGTGGTGGGGGCGGGCCATATCGGCCGGGCGCTCGCCAAACTCGCCGACTTCCTCGACTTCTACGTCGTCGTGCTCGATGACCGCGAGGACTTCGCCAGTCCAGAGCGCCTCCCCGAGGCCGACGAGGTGCTCTGCGATGACTTCGAGGCGGCCCTCGAACGCTTTCCCATCGATTCGAACACGTTCATCGTCCTGGTCACCCGGGGGCACAGGCAGGATGAGCTTTCCCTGAGAAAGTGCGTGGGCCGGGGCGCCGGCTACCTCGGCATGATCGGTTCGAAGCGCCGCACGGGCACCGTCCTCCAGCACCTCCGCGAGGAAGGCTTCGCCCAGGCCGACCTGGACCTGGTCCGCACGCCCATCGGGCTCGATATCGGCGCCGAGACGCCCGAGGAGATCGCGGTCAGCATCATGGCCGAGGTCATCATGACCCGGCGCGGCGGAACAGGCGCGCCCATGTACCACCGCTAACCATTAGGGACCTCGGGCTCGTATCCGGCAGCCCGGAGCTTCCGCAATAGGAAGGAGGCCAGTGCCAAGTGGTCTAGGCAGTCCTGGGGCGAGTCAGAGACGGAGTCGTGGCCTCGCGGATTCCTGATTCCCATGATCGCACCGGCAAATAGGAACTTGAACCCCTCCTGTTCGTCCGTCTCGGATCGCGTGGCGAGCCCGTTGAGGGCGATGCGCGGCGACGGTAGACCGAACGCCTTCATCATCAGGGACTGGCCCGCTTCTTTCAGCCCGGAGGCCTGGCGGACACACTTTTCCAAGTACTTCATGGCCTCGAATGTGGCCTCGGCGTAGTGCCCATCGTCGAACAGTCGCTGCACCTTCGAAGGGAGACCGGGGTGAATGTTCCTTTCGTTAAAGGGATGAATCGTCGAAGATCGGACCTCTTCATCCGGTTCCTCGATGGTGGGCCGGTACCTTTCGCTGAACTGCACCGCCCTCGCGGCGAGAGCTCGGAAGTGCTCAAGCTCCGTCGACATCGATGAAGTTTTCCCGAATGCTTCG
>DAOKYT010000114.1:0-3254 GCA_035326025.1 Tepidiformaceae bacterium | reverse complement strand
ACGAGGCGCGGGAGTCGCCGATTATGCCCTCGCGCTTCTCTTCTTCGTAGAGGCGTTCGGCGATGAACTCCTTGGCGAGCGTCTGGTAACCCGTGTTTCTTCGCCGCGCGAGTGCTTTGAGCCGGTTGATAGTTGATGGTTCGAAGCGGAGCGACACTGGCACTGTCCGCGCACGCGGGGGAGGAAGTACGTCTTCCAGGTCCAGGGTTCCTGCCTCGGCATCCGCCGTGAGTCCCGGCCCGAAGCTGTGGCTGGCCCAGAAGTCTGCCTCCTCAGCCTCTGACGCGAAGGCTGGGACATCCTTCCAGGAGTTCACCTCGATGAGCCGATCGGATCCAGGGTCATTCATCTTCGACTCCTCCGGTACAGGGTGGCCTCGCGTTGGGACGCGTCCCGAGCGGTGATGACCCGAACCTTCGGACCGCGCCTGGCAAAAACGATGGTGAGCGTTCTCCCTGCTTCGGTTCGTCCAACCAGCGCATATCGGTACTCACCGCCGTGCCAGCCGCGTGAGAGCGGGTAGCGGTCGGGGTCGAAGAGGGCCTCCGTGGCCTCCCAACGGTCCACGCCGTGACGCTCGATATGGCTCTCATTGGCCTCATCCCAGTCGAATAGGGCTCCGTCATCGCCTTCAGTATATGCCATGGTAGCTACCGGCGGTACCGCCGCGACCGGTCGCGCCCCCCAGCCTGGCTTCGCCCAAACCGCAGCGGCCCGCTTCTCCCCGCCGCCGCCGCGAACGCCGCCAGCTCCTCCGCATCCGTGCCCACCAGCTCCCGCCGCAGCTCCACCACCCGGTCGCGAAGCGCCGCGGCCTTCTCGAACTCCAGGTTCTTCGCGGCCGTCTTCATCTGCGTCTCCAGCTCTTTCACCATGCGCAGGATCTCGTCCTTCGGCATCGATGCCGGCACGCCCGCGTCGTAGGCGGCCTTCTCTTCCGCCGCGTGCATGCGCACGTGGGCGGTGATATCGCGCCCCGCCTTGGTGATGCTCGCCGCCTCGATGCCGTGTTCGCGGTTGTACTCCTCCTGGATGCGCCGCCGCCGGTACGTCTCATCGATCGCGTTCTGCATGCTCTGCGTTACCTGGTCGGCGTACATCACCACGCGCCCCTCGATGTGACGGGCGGCCCGCCCGATCGTCTGGATGAGCGACCGGTTCGAGCGCAGGTACCCTTCCTTGTCCGCATCGAGGATGCACACCAGCGAGACTTCGGGCAGGTCCAACCCTTCGCGCAGCAGGTTGATACCCACCACCACGTCGTACACGCCCAGGCGCAGGTCCCGCAAAATCTCCACCCGGTCCAGCGTTTCGACCTCGGCGTGCAGGTAGTGGGTCTTGATGCCCATCTCCTTCAGGTAGTCCGCCAGGTCTTCCGCCATCTTCTTCGTCAGCGTGGTCACGAGCACCCGCTGCCCCTTGTCCACCACTCGCCGGATCTCTTCCATCAGGTCATCGACCTGGTTCCTGGTGGGCTTCACCACGATCTCCGGGTCCAGCAGGCCGGTCGGGCGAATCACCTGCTCGACCACCTGCGCCGACCGCCTGATCTCGTAGTCGCCCGGCGTCGCGCTCACGAAAATGACCTGGTTGATGTGCTGGTCGAACTCCTCGAAGGTGAGCGGCCGGTTGTCGAGGGCGCTCGGCAGCCGGAACCCGAACTCCACCAGCGTCTCCTTGCGGGCCCGGTCGCCGAAGAACTGTCCCTGCACCTGGGGCAGCGTGATGTGCGATTCATCGACGAACAGGAGCCAGTCGTCGGGGAAGTAGTCGAGCAGGCACCACGGCGTCGAGCCGGGCTCCCTGGCCTGGAGGTGGCGCGAGTAGTTCTCCACGCCCGGGCAGTACCCGGTCTCCCGCAGCGACTCGATGTCGTAGTGCGTCCGCTCCTCCAGCCGGGCGGCTTCCAGGATCTTCCCCTGCCGCTTGAGCACCTCGAGCTGTTCTTCCAGTTCCTTCTCGATCCCGGCGATGGCCTGTTCCATCCGGTCCGCGGTCGTCACGAAGTGCTTCGCGGGGTAGATGTCGATCTCGTCGTGCTCGGCCACGATCTCGCCGGTCAGCGGGTCGAGCTCGACGATGCGCTCCACCTCGTCGCCCCAGAAATCGATGCGCACGGCCAGTTCGTCATAACTCGGCAGGATCGTGAGGGAATCGCCCCGCACCCGGAACTTCCCGCGCACCACGTTCTGGTCGTTCCGCTCGTACTGCATCGCGACCATCCGCCGCACCGCGTCCTGGCGGCTGAACGGCCTGCCTTTCTTGAACGAGAGCACGAACTCCTGGTACTGGGCCGGCTCGCCGAGGCCGTAGATGCAGCTCACGCTCGCCACGATGATCACGTCGCGCCGCTGGAAGAGCGCCCGCGTGGCCGCGTGCCGCAGCTTGTCGATCTCCTCGTTGATATCCGCGTCCTTGGCGATATAGGTGTCGGTCCGCGGGATGTACGCCTCCGGCTGGTAGTAGTCGTAGTAGCTGACGAAGTATTCGACCGCGTTCTCCGGGAAGAATTCCTTGAGCTCGGAGCACAGCTGGGCGGCCAGCGTCTTGTTGTGGGCGAGCACCAGCGCGGGCCGGCCCGTCTGCTGGATGACGTTGGCCATGGTGAACGTCTTCCCCGAGCCGGTGACGCCGAGGAGGGTCTGGTAGCGGTCGCCGCGGTTGACGCCCTCGACGAGCTTCTCGATCGCCTGGGGCTGGTCGCCCGTCGGGATGTAGTCGGCGGTCAGGCGGAACGGTGCGGGCGAGCTCGCGGGAGGGGCGGTGACCATGCACCGAGTGTACCCGCCTTTCGGCGGCGCGGGGATGGGTCCGGCGACATTGGTGACAGTAGGCTGTCAGGAGCCGGCCTGCCGGGACGTGCGATGCAGGCCACCTGGCCGTAGTCTGCGGGCAGGAAGAGGAGGTCTCAGCATGGCCGTGGCGCCCGTTGATGGCGAAGGAACCCGCGACAAACCCTGGCAACTGGCGACGCCGAGCGGAGGGGCTTCCTTCATCGCGTACCGGGCACCGGATCTCGATCCCCCGGCGCTGGTGATCCGGGCGGGCACCACCGAGCTCCGGTACCACCTGCGCTGCATCGAGGACCTGCACGCGATGCTGAAGGCGCATGGCGACTGGATGGCGCTCGGCAACGCCGACGAACAGAAGCCGGCAGCCGAAGGGACGGTGGAAGCGTGGGCGCGTTCGGCAGACAACCCTGTTGGCGGGTGGTACGGCTTGCGAAAGGGGTACCGGGGCCGCTTCGGGATGTA
>DAOKYT010000113.1:0-3267 GCA_035326025.1 Tepidiformaceae bacterium | reverse complement strand
GCTGAGCACGATCGACGACGTGATCTCGCTGGGCGTGGGCGAGCCGGACTACGTCACACCCGAACCGATCCGGCGGGCCGCCATCGAGAGCATCGAGCAGGGGCACACGCACTACACCTCGAACTACGGGTTGCCCGAGCTACGGGAAAAACTGAGCGACCACCTCTTCCGCCTGTACGGCGTGCGCTACGACCCGAAAAACGAGATCGTGATCACGAGCGGCTCGAGCGAGGCGTTTGACGTGGCGCTGCGGTCTCTGCTCGACCCCGGCGACGAAGTGCTCTGCGCCGACCCCTGCTACGTGGCTTACCTGCCGGCGACCGTGATGGCCGGCGGCTCGTTCGCGCCGGTGCCGACCTACGGTTCGAACGACTTCCGGCTACTGGCCCCGGACGTGGAGGCGGCCGTGAATCCTCGCACGAAGGCGCTGCTGCTCGGCTATCCATCGAACCCGACGGGAGCGACCATGGGCCGTGAGGACCTGCTGGCCATCGCGGACGTTGCGCAGCGGAACGACCTGGCGGTGATCAGCGACGAACTGTACGACCGGATGACGTACGTGGGCGAGCACACGTGTTTCGCCTCCCTGCCCGGAATGAGGGATCGAACGGTCCTCCTTGGCGGGTTTAGCAAGGCCTATGCTATGACGGGATGGAGGCTCGGCTGGGTTGCCGCCCCCGGGCCGCTGGCAGAAGCAGTGATGAAAGTGCACCAGTACGTCATGATGTCGGCCCCGACCGCGTCGCAGTACGCGGCGATTGCCGCGCTCGACGAAGGCGAGAGCTTCGTCGCCGAAATGGTGGCGGAGTACGACCGGCGAAGGCGGCTCATCGTGGATGGCCTCCGGGCCGTCGGCCTGGCGACATTCGAGCCACGCGGGGCCTTCTATGCGTTCCCGGATATCACGATCACGGGCATGGACAGCGTGACCTTCAGCGAGACGCTGCTCGCAGAGGAACGCGTGGCGGTGGTGCCGGGGAGCGCCTTCGGTGCGTGCGGCGAGGGGTATGTGCGCGCCTGTTATGCGAGCGGTTACGAGCAGATCGAGCGGGCATTGGAGCGGATTGGGCGGTTTGTGCAGAGGCATCGCCGTGACTGATCGCACCACCCCTCAACCTGTCTGTCCCCCCGGCGGCTATTTACGGGACATCGCCGGGGTACGAAGTCTATTCTGGTGAGGTAAGCCAATGAGCAGTGTCATTCATCCGATCGAACTCGAATCGACCGCGGATCTTCCGCCCGGGGCGGCGCCATCGTTCGGAGACGTGGAGGGTGGCACTGTTCCCGAGCCAGCCCCCCTCGTGATGTCGGAATCGGCGCATCGCTTCGCCAGCGCGGCAGGGCCCCTGCCGGGCCTGAACGGGCGATTCCACCTCGACGACCCCGTGATCGATGGTCAGCTCTCCGTGGAGGCGAGCGACACCCCCGGGATGGTACGTGTCCACGCGGACCTGGCGTATGCGCGGGGCGGCAGCCTGCACTTCGACGCCGAGGTGCGCCAATCGTGGATCCTTCGCGCCGCCGCGAAGGGCCAGGGCCACGCCCGCGCACAGGTCGCGCGGGCCCTCGCAGACCTGGCCGGGCTCCCTCACCAGTCGACGGTGACCGTTTCGTTCGGCAACTGAACGCGCCCCCGGCCGTGACGTTGCTGGCCCCTGTCGCGCATCGCACGACAGGGGCTTCGTATGTCATGCGTCGCCGGGATAGATTGCTTGTCGTGAACCATCCTCTTGCTATCGGCCGGGTGGATGCTAGCATTCGGCACCATTAATAGGTCCGTGAGGGGGTAGTCATGGTCATCGTGTGGAGGACCGGGTGGTCAGCGGCGATCGGCATCTGCGCGGCAATCGCATTGCTGGCCGCGGCGTGTGGGGGTGGAGGTGATGACAACGGTGGAGGTGGCGGAGGGAACCAGGACGTGAAACTCGAGAACGTGAATAAACAAAACGCGACACCCACGCCGGATACGAACCGGCCCGTTGTCGAGATCGAAGTAAAGGACAACTCGTTTACGCCCGAGACCATTACGGTGAAGCAGGGAACGAAGGTCGTCTGGAAGTGGGTGGAAACCTCGAATCAGCACTCCGTCCTCATGTCCGGTGTGAAGTCACCGGAGCAATCGTCGGGGGCGTACGAGCGGAATTTCGACCAGAAGGGCGTGAGCTACAGCTACCAGTGCGGCGTGCATGGCGCCGCGATGGCGGGACGGATCGTCGTCGAGTAGGCCGCTGCCTACGTCGCTCAATTCAGCGTGGGCGCCTGCTCCCGGAGTTCGCGGAGCAGGCGCCCGGCGTTTTCGGGCGCGAGCCATCGCCACTATCGCGGGAGCGCCATCCGCCGCATCGGCAGGGTCCTTCGCTTCGCGAGGCTGTCGCCGGCGCGCGCATGCCCCTCGACGATGGCGCCGCCATGGCCGCCGGGATGATGGCGCCACTCCGCGCGGACCCACGCGGTACCCGGAATCCTGTCCTGTTGACCCCTGTTCAGGCGAGACGAATAGGAGCACTCTGGCGGGAACACCGCCATGGAGGCAACCAATGTCCGTCGCACGTGTAACCGAGATTTCCTCGACTTCGAGTGTGAGCTTCGAGGACGCTCTGAAGGCCGGCATCGACCGCGCCAACAAGACGCTTCGCAACGTCATGGGTGCGTGGGTGAAGGAACAGCAGGTGGATGTGAAGGACGGGAAGATCAGCTCCTACCGGGTCAACATGCTCGTGACCTTCGTGCTCGACGACTAACGCCTGCCGCCGGTACGCGGGTCAATGTCCGCGGCGCCGCGGGGAGACGGTACGCCCCGGGGGCCTCGCCGTGGGCCGCGCACTATGGCGCGGGCCCGCGAGGCACCGGTGGCCAGGCAGCGATAGTCCAGGCCTATGGATCCGCCGGGAACCCTCGAGATCCGATGCTACCAGCAACTATTCGCCTTCCGTACATTGTTGGCTCACAGGCAATCCCCCTGTACCCAAACCGGAGAGGCTGTCCCAGTTGCCACGAGGGGCCTGGGGCAGCTTCTCGCGGTTTCACCACCATTGGAGGGCGACGTGTTCGAGGGAGACGGACGGTTGGCCGGCGTGCGCCAGGGCATGCGCATTCGCGACGAAGACGGGAAGCCGGTGGGATTCGTGCGCGAGGTAAGCGGGCGCTCGGTGCTGGTGGGTGAGGGACAGGGGAAATGGGTGTACTGGATCGATGCGGATCGAGTCGCGGGGGTGGTGGATGGGGAGGTGCGGCTGCGGAGTGCCGCGCCGGTGGGGGCGGAATCGC
>DAOKYT010000112.1:0-3535 GCA_035326025.1 Tepidiformaceae bacterium | reverse complement strand
GCGTCGGCGCGGAGGTCGAGCAACATCCGGTGGAGCGGGATGCCGACGGGGCAAACCTCGGTGCAGCGCGCGCAGAGGCTGGAGGCAAATGGCAGGTCGGCGTACCGGCCATCGCGCCAGAGGAGGGGCGAGACGACCGCGCCGATCGGCCCCATGTAGGGCGAGCCATACGAGAGCCCGCCGGCCGCGCGGTAGACCGGGCAGCCATTCATGCAGGCGCCGCAACGGATGCACTTCAGCACCTCCCGGTAGCGCGGGTCGGCGAGGATCCGCGAGCGTCCGTGGTCGACGAAGACCACGTGGCGCTCCTGTCCGGGCGCCGGGTCCGCGAGGAAGTGCGAGAACGCCGTGAGCGGCTGGGCCGTGGCGCTGGGCGCGAGCACCTGGAGCATCGCGAGCGCGCCGGCCTCATCGGCGACGACTTTCTCGATGCCGGTGATGACGATGTGGAGCTTCGGGTGGCTGGCTCCCAGCGAGACGTTGCCTTCGTTTTCGACGATAACGATGCGGCCCGAGCTGGCGACGACCGCGTTGGCGCCGGTGATGCCCGCGTCGCAATCGCGGAAGAATTCGCCGACGACATCGCGCACGTGGTGCGAAAGGCGTGCCGGGTCGTCGTCGGGGAGGTCCGCGCCAGTGCGGAGGAGCATCTCGCGGATGCGGGTGCGATTGAGGTGGATGGCGGGGGCGGTGATGTGGCTGGGGCCGCGGCCTTCGATATCGACGATGTACTCGCCGATGTCCGTCTCGAGGACGTCGATGCCGCCGGCGCGAAGGGCGTGGGTGAGGCCCACCTCCTCGCCCACCATGGTCTTGGACTTCGCCACGCGCTTTGCATCGCCCAGCAGCCTGCGGATGGTGCCGATGGCCTCGGCGGGCGTGGCCGCGCGGTGGTAGCCGATGCCGCGCCGCTCGAACTGTTCACGCACCTGCTGGTGGAGTTCGTCCAGGTGGTCGATGGCATGGTCACGTGCGGCGGCGGCGCGCATCCGGGCATCGGCGGGCCCGCGCGCGAGCAATGTGGCCGAATCGGCCATGAGCTTACGCATGATCGGGGTCACCGTGGCGGAGGGGCGCTGCTCGCGGATCTCCCGCGCGGCGCGTTCGCGGTAGCGGCTCACGCCAGCGCCCTCACGAGGAGTTCCGGCAACGACCAGCCTTCGAGCTGCACGCCCATCCCCTCGGCGCCGGACTGGATATGGGCCAGGCAGGAGACATCGGCCGAGACCAGCACGCGAGCGCCACTGAGCGCCACGTCCTCCAGCTTTGCGGTCAGCATGGCGACCGAGACTTCGGGCTGTTTGACCGCAAACGTGCCGCCAAAGCCACAGCATTCCTCTTCGAACGAGAGGCGGCGCACCTCGAGCCCCTCGATGCGCCCGAGCAGACCGAGGACGGCGGGGGAACTGCCGAGCTCGCGGCGGGTGTGGCAGGAATCGTGGTAGGCGACCACGCCTTCGAGCTGGAGGCCCAGGCGGCCCAGGTTCGGGTGGGCGGCGACGTAGCTGGCGAAATCAACGAACCGTTCGGCGATTCGGAGGGCGCCCTGTGCGCGTTCGCCCTCGAAGAGGCCGGGGAGGTAGTGGCGCACCATGCTCGTACACGAGCCGGAGGTGGTGACGACCGCGGCGTAGGGCTGGCCGGCCCGGAGCAGCTGGCGGCCGGCTGCTTTCGCTTCGGCGCGGAAACCGCTGTTGAAGGCGGGCTGGCCGCAGCAGCGTCCGTCGAGAAGGGCCACGTCGTCGCCGAGCGCCTCGAGGAGGTGGCGGGCATTCGCGGCATCCTGCGGCCGGATCGTCGCCATGTAGCAGGGGTCGAAGAGCGCGATGCGAGCCACGGGGGCATTGTAGCCGGGCCCGCGAGCCTCCGCGCAGGGGAGGAGACGATCCGATCCAGCCGCCGCCGGCGAAGGCCCCGTATCCCTTGCGGGCCCCGGGCGTCCTCCGGGTGAGAGATTCCCCGGGAGGCCGCGGGGACGCGTGACGGTTGTGAAAAAAGATGGCAGGCACCCGTAACAAAACGCGCGCACGGGAGTAATGAAGGATGTGCAGCACCCCATCCGACGGGGAGGCACCCCTGCAAGCCCGCTGGTCCGCAGCCCGGCGGGCTTCTTAATTCCCGCCAGGCCGGGGCTTCCGCGGGGCGGCCCGCGAGGGCCGTTTGCGGCTCTCGCAAGCGCCCGGCGTTTCGGCTAGGATTCCTCCGCCCATTGAAGGAGGGACCCCACGCGATGAAAGCTGCCGTTTTCCACGGCCCCCACCAGCCACTCACCATCGAGGACGTCCACATCGACAAGCCCATGGCCCGCGAGGTCGTGGTCCGCACCGTCGCTTCGGGCGTCTGCCACAGCGACTTGCACTTCGTCGACGGGCTCTATCCGATGCCGCCGCCCGCCATCCTTGGCCACGAAGCCGCCGGCATCGTTGAGGAAGTCGGCGACCAGGTGACGTATGTGCAGCCCGGCGATCACGTGATCTGCTGCCTCTCGGTGTTCTGCGGGCACTGCGAAATGTGCGTGAGCGGCCGGCCGAACCTCTGCCGGAACCCCGACCTGCGGCGCCAGCCCGGCCAGCCGCCGAAACTGAGCTGGAACGGCACGCCCGTCGCGCAGTTCGCGAACCTGGGCAGCTATGCCGAGAAAATGCTCGTGCACGAGAACGCGATTGTGAAAATGCGCAACGACATGCCCTTCGCCGCGGCGGCGCTCATCGGTTGCGGCGTGACCACCGGTGTCGGCGCGGTACTGAACACGGCGAAAATCGAGCCCGGCTCATCGGTGGCCGTGTTCGGTTGCGGCGGCGTCGGCCTGTCCGCAATCCAGGGCGCCCGCATCGGCGGCGCCCGCATGATCATCGCCGTCGACACGGTCGAGTCGAAGCTGGCGACCGCGAAGGAGCTGGGCGCGACGCACGTGGTCGATGCCTCGTCTGGCGACCCGGTGCAGGCTATCCGCGACCTGACCGGCGGCGGCGTGGAGTACGCGTTCGAGGCGATCGGCCTGAAGCGGGCGGCCGAGCAGGCATTCGACTGCCTGGCTGTCGGTGGCACGGCGACGGTGATCGGCATGATCCCGGTCGGACAGAAGGTCGAGCTCGACGGGCCGTCGTTCCTCCAGGAGAAGAAGATCCAGGGGAGCGCGATGGGCTCGAACCGGTTCCTGAAAGACATGCCCCGATATGTGGATTTCTACATGCAGGGCCGGCTGAAGCTCGACGAGATGATCACCCGCACGGGCAGGCTCGAGGACGTGAACGAGGCCTTCCGGGCGATGAAGGCGGGCGAGGTCGCGCGCACCGTGCTGCTCTTCGACTGACGTCCACGGCCATGGGGGTTGGGGGCGCCAGCGGCCTGGACTCCGCCCCCATGGCCATCCCTGCGATGCCAGGGTCGACCGTCGCATTCGCAGGGGCCCATCAACCCGCTCCTGGAGCGTTCCGCGTCTTCTCCGATTCTTCATGGAGGGTGAGAAGGCCGTGTCCGGCGCACTGCAACCCCTCTTGTCGAATCGCCCCCGTTCGGCCGATACTCTCTTCAC
>DAOKYT010000111.1:0-3687 GCA_035326025.1 Tepidiformaceae bacterium | reverse complement strand
TTGTGGAGCCCGGCCGATGACGGGACATCGTCGAGCCCGAGGACCGCGGCGAAATCACCGGCGACCGGCCGGGGGTGGTGGTGGCGGGATTCGAAAGGGCTGCCGGCGTTGCCGCCGCCGACCCCAACGTTCACATCGGAGAGGTTGAGGCCCCGGGAGCCAAGGAGGCTCGAGAGGTCCTGCGTGTGGTCACGCAGGAGGCGGGCGGCATCGGGCCGCTCGGCGCGGACGTCGATGCGGACCTCGTCGCCATCGGTGCGGACGTGGATGACCACCTCACCGAGTTCGAGTGGTTCGAGGTGGATGCGGGCTTCGCCGCCGCCTGCCTCGACCCGTTCGATGACGGCGGTGGCGACCTGGCCGACCTGCGGAGGCAGGTCGATGAGCGCGTCCGCGGGTGCCGGCGCATCTTGTGGCTGGACGGCCGGCGCATCGGCGCCCGGCGGCTGGCGAAGCTCGCCAACGGCGGAGTTGGGAGCCGCATGCGCGATGCCATTCGCCGACGCACGGGGGAGTGGCCGGGCGTCGTCCGGCTTGCGGCCGGGATGGTCGCCGCCCCTGCCCGGAGCGGATTCGCTGGCGTTCCCGACGGAGCGGACCACGCCTTCTGGTGCTGGAGCGGCTTCGCCATTCACCGGCCCGGGAGCATCGGATTGCCCGGGCCCAACCGGCTCCGCGGGTGGTTCCGGCGCCTGTCCGATGGTCGCGGCGGGTTCGCTGGCGGCCTCCGAACCGGGGGATTGGGGGAGGGCCGCGGTCCCGGGTGCCGGGATTGGCGACTGACCCTCGATCAGTACGGGCGCCGCCACAATCAGGCCAGGCCCGGCCTCCGCGGGTGTAGGCGCACCGGCCGGGGCTGCCTCCGTGGGTAGGGGCGCAGCCGTTTGGGGGCCCTCCGGCGGGGGTAGCGCCGGCTCTGAAGTGGCACCGGGAGAAGCATCCAGGGCCGGAGGAGGACCGGATGCCGGCCCCTGGGCCGGAACGAGGGCGGCCGGTGGAGCATCCTGGCTGGTGGCGGGCCCGGTCTCAGGGAGGACCGCCGGGACGGCGAGGACGGGCTGTGGGCTGGCCATGCTTGCGAGCAGCGCCAGCGCCGGGTCGTCGGGGTCCTGGTCTCCGGGCTCGCCGGCGCGCAACGGGAGTTCCGGTCCCGCGATTGCCCCTTCGTCCGCGGCGGGCACCTGGCCATCGAGGATGCCAGCGAGCAGGGTCGCGAACATCCCTTCGGCCAGCGGGGAGGCGCCCGTGGCGGCGTCTCCCGCCGGTACATCGACGACGGCCAGGAGTGGGTCGGCAGGTGCCTGAACGGCGAGTCCCATTACATTTGCATCCTGAAGACTTCCTGGTAGGCCTCGACGGCCTTGTTGCGTACCTGGGTGGCCAGGCTGATGGCGATGCTTTCGGTTTCGAGGGCGAGCATCACGTCGTGGAGTTCGACGTCCTGGCCGGTTGCCAGGGCGGCGACCTTCTGGTCGGCGTTGTCGCTGACGGCCTGGAGCTGGCCGATGGCCTTGCCCAGGAGGTCGGCGAACCCGCCACCGGCGGCCCGTGCCGCGGTGGAACCAGTCTGTCCGGCGAGTCCGGGGCCCTGAATCCGTCCAATCTCCATCACTACCTCCTCATGGCCTGTAGGCCGGTGCGAGCGAAACCCCTAAAGGTTCATCTGCTCGAGATGTCGAGCGCGCGAAGCGCCATCTGCTTGACGGCGTTCAGCACGGTGACGTTTGCCTGGTACGACCGGTTCGCCGAGGTCAGGTCGGTCATTTCCTGGACCATATCGACGTTGGGCAGCTCGACGAACCCATCCGCCCCGGCATCGGGATGGGCTGGGTCGTAGGCCGAGCGGCCCGGTGAATCCTCGTCGACGGTGACCTGCGTGAGCACAACGCCGGTATCGGCGCCACCGGTGAACCGCCGGATGACGTTCGAGAAGGGGAGTGTGGAATCACCGGATGCGAAGCGGACGACCTTGCGCTGGTACGGCCCGCCTTCGGGGGTGCTGGTCGTCTCGATATTGGCCACATTCGAGGCGACGACGTCCATGCGGACTCGCTGAGCGGCGAGGCCGGAGGCGGACGAGGCGAGGGCGCGGATCAATCCCATGGCAGACTCCTTTAGCCCTGGATGACGGTGCGGATGTTGTTGAGCTTGGTGCTGAGCGCGCGCGAGGCGGCCTGGTAGCGCATCTGCGTCTCGGTGAGGAGCACCATTTCCTGGTCGATATCGACGGTGTTGCCGTCCATGCGAGATGACGCGAGCAGTTGCTGGGGATCCATTCCGAGCTGGCCGCGGAGGCTGGCGCCGGCGGTGATGTGGCGTGGGTCGGTGGTGGCCAGCGACGAGCTCCCACGGCCGAGCTGGCGCTGCAGCTCGGTTTCGAAGTTGACCTCCTGGCGGATGTAGCCCGGGGTGTCGATGTTGGCGATGTTGTTGGAGATGGCGCCCTGGCGGCGGGAGAGGCCGCGGAGCCAGCCGGTCAGCGTTTCGATGCCGCGGTCAGCGATCGGATTCATGAGACACCTCCCTCAGGCGCCGGTCCCGGGGCGGCGCCAGCGCGTGACCGCCAGTTCGTCGATGAGTGCGCGCTCGGCGCGGTTGCGCGCCAGGCGCTCCTCTTCGAGGCGGTGGTCGAGGAGCGCCTCGATGGCCTTGCGGTCGCGCCGGCGGTCGAGGAGTTCGGCGCGCTCGGCCTCGACATCGTTGGCGGAGTGCTGGAGCGCCGCGCGACGGGCGAGAATTTCGCGGTCAACGCGGCGGAGGTAGGCGAGCTCGGCCTGGAGATCGGCAGCGTCCAGCGGTCCGGTAGCCGGCCGCTGGATGTCGAGCAGCGCCTCGCGGTTGCCAAGCGACTCGGTAAGGGCTTCCTCGCGGCGGCGGTGGAGGCGAAGGGCTTCCGCGAGTTCCCGCTCCTGGAGGCGTTCGAGGCGCTCACGGTGCTTCACCAGGCGTTTCAGCCGTTGTGGGGTCAGGGTCATCGGTGTCCTCGACGGAGAAAGTTGGCGCGGGATCGATGCCGCGGAGCGCGGTGATCGCCTCATCGAACGGGGTTACTTCCCCGGCCTGCTGGCGCAGGTAGGTGTTGATGGCAGGCACCAGGTCGATCGCGCGATCGACCAGGGGATCGCTGCCACGGACGTATGCGCCGATGGAGATGAGGTCGCGGGCATCGGCGTGGGCGGCGAGGAGCTCGCGAAGGTGCCGGGCGGCGTTGCGATGGCCGGGCCGGGCGACGCGCTCCATGAGACGCGAGACGCTGCCGAGTACGTCGATTGGGGGGTAGTGGCCGGCGCTCGCGAGACTGCGCCGGAGGACGATGTGACCATCGAGGGTGGCGCGGGCGAGGTCGGCGATGGGCTCATCCATGTCCTCGCCATCGACGAGAACCGTGTAGATGGCGGTGATGCTCCCGCGGGCAGCGGGACCAGCGCGCTCCATCAGGTGGGGGAGCATGCTGAAGACGGACGGCGGATAGCCTTTGGTAGTCGGTGGTTCGCCGGCGGCAAGCCCGATCTCGCGCTGGGCCATGGCCACGCGAGTGAGGCTATCGAAGAGCAGGAGCACATCGAGCCCCTCGGCCCGGTAGGCCTCGGCGATGGCGGTGGCGGTCCGGGCAGCGCAGAGACGCATGGCGGCCGGGTTATCGCCGGTGGAGGCCCCCACGACCCAGCGTTTGAGGGCTTCCGCGCC
>DAOKYT010000110.1:0-3817 GCA_035326025.1 Tepidiformaceae bacterium | reverse complement strand
ATCATGGCCATCGCCGTCGCCTGCGGCGATGACGACGACGATGATGATGGTGACGACAGCGGCGGCGGCGGCGGAAGCGAAGCAACCCCAACCGCGCAAGCCCAGACGGCTTCGGGTACCATCACCATCGGCGCAACCCAGTTCGAAACCTGGGACCCACACTTCTCCGACTTCGCGCAGGACATCACCCACATGGTGTACGTCTGGCGCGGCCTGTATCACCTTGACCTGGACGACAACCCGCAGCCGGCCATGGCTGACGGCGCCCCGAAGGTCTCGAGTGACGGGAAGACTTACACGATCACGCTGAAGAAGGACCTGAAGTGGTCGGACGGCCAGCCGCTCACCGCCGAGGACTTCGTCCTGGGCATCCAGCGCACCTGCAACCCGGATGTCGCCGGGCACTACCAGTACATCCTGACCAACATTGTTGGCTGCGATGATTACTACGCCGCTGCCGACGCGGATGCCGCCAAGAAGACCGAGCTCCAGAACGCCGTCGGCGTGAAGGCAATCGACGCGACAACCCTCGAAATCAAGATCAACGAAGCCCAGCCGACCTTCCCGACGCTGCTCGCGCTCTGGCCCACCTTCCCGGCGCCCAAGCACAAGCTCGCCTCCGTGGACGCAGAGTGGCCGGGCCCGCTCGAGAACGTCTACAACGGCCCCTTCATGCCCAGCGCCTACACCGAAAAGGCGACGTTGGAACTGGTGCCGAACCCGAACTGGATCGGCCAGCCGGTCGGCGTTGAGAAGGTCATCCTCAAGTACGTCGATGACCCGGCCGTCCTCAACCAGGCCTACCGCACTGGCGAAGTCGATGCCACGGTTGCCAACAAGCCCGAGCTCGACAAGCTGAAGACCGAATTCCCCAACGAGCTGTATCTCTACCCGGCGACTCGCACCATCGGCCTCGAATTCAACGTCACGAAGGCCCCGGTCGATAAGCCCGAAGTGCGCCTCGCCCTTTCACAGGCCACCGACCGCGCCACGATGATGAAGGTCGTCTTTAAGGACGCGAACACAGCGACCACCAGCTGGGTGCCCCCCGCTCGCAACGGCCTCAAGGGCGGCGAGTACGACAGCATCCTCGGCTTCGACCCGGCCAAGGCCAAGGAGAACCTGGCCAAGGCTGGCTATGCCGACGGTAAGGGCTTCCCCGAACTCACCCTCCTCCTTGTCGACTCGGCGACCAATAAGCTGCTCGGCGAGTTCCTGCAGGCGGAGTGGAAGAAGCATCTCGGTATCGACCTCAAGATCGAGATCACCGATTCCAAGACGCGCTCGTCGCGCTTCAATGCCTCGGACTTCCAGGTCGTCGTCGGCGGCTGGCAGGAAGACTACCCCGATCCGGAGAACTGGTTCCTGGGACTCTGGGAGACCGAAGGGTCCATCAACAAGACCAAGACCAGCATCAAGGCTCTCGACGACGCAATCGCCAAGGCCAAGTTCAACACCAACGACGAAGAGCGCCGCAAGCTCTACCGCGACGCCGAGAAGCTCCTTCTCGAACAGGCCAACGGTATCGCCCCGCTCTATCACACCCTCGCCGCGATGCTCGTGAAGCCGCACATCAAGGGTATGGTCGAGAACAAGCGCCCCGGTGACACCTTCGTGCCGGGCGACTGGTACATCGAGCTCTGGACGACGTCCAAGAAGTAGGCTCGAACGGCACCGTCCGTGCCGTGTCACACTGGGCCGGGGGCTCCGCGGCGAGTCCCCGGCCCAACTAGATTGCGAAACAAGCCATGCTCGCCTATGCCATCCGGCGCGTCCTCGCTATCATCCCGCTCATCTTCGCCATCGCGACGATCACCTTCTTTCTCATGCATTCGGTGGAAGGTGGGCCGTTCGACTCCGACAAACCGCTCTCGCCGGCGACCCAGGCCAACCTGGAGCGCCGCTACGGCCTCGATGACTCGCTGCCGGTCCAGTACGTCACCTACCTGAAGAACCTGGCGCAGCTCGATTTCGGCATCTCGTTCTCCAACAACCGCGACATCAGCGACATCATCAGGGAGCGGATGCGCGTCTCGCTACAGCTCGGCATCGCCGCTTTCCTGTTCGCCACCGTCTTCGGCCTCAGCCTCGGCGTGATCTCGTCGCTGAATCAGAACGGGCTGGGCGATTACGTCGGCGTGTTCGTGGCCACGGCAGGCGCCGCGATGCCGAGCATTGTGCTGGCGCCGCTGCTCACGATCGTGTTCGCCGTCGAACTCGGCTGGTTCAACGTGCTGAGTACCGACTACGGCTTCACGAGCTGGTTCCAGGGTGATTTCAGCAACTGGAAGCAGGTCATTCTGCCTACCATCGGGCTCGGGTTTCTGCCGATGGCGTTCATTGCCCGCATCACCCGCGCCTCCATGCTCGAAGTGCTGCGCCAGGACTATATCCGGACCGCGCGGGCGAAGGGACTCCGCGAGTTCGGCGTGGTGATGCGCCACGCCACCAAGAACGCGCTCATCCCGGTGCTCACCGTGCTCGGCCCCATCTTCGCCGGGCTGATCACCGGCTCGCTGGTGATCGAGCGCATGTTCGCTATCCCCGGCCTTGGCGGTGAATTCGTCCGCTCCGTGATCATCCGCGACTATGGACTCATCATGGGTGTCACAGTCTTTTTCGCCGTGATCATCGCTTTCATGAACCTCGTCGTTGACCTGCTGTACGGCATTGCCGACCCCAGGATCCGGTACTAGGAGGGCTCCCGAGTTGTCGGCATCCGAACAGTCCCTCGTTCAACCGTTCGACTTCGCGGCCGATGTCCTCCATACGAAACAGCGCGGACTCTGGGCCCAGGCGTGGCAGCGCCTCCTGCACAACCGGCTCGCGGTGATATCCGGTATCATCCTGCTCGCCATTCTGATCATCTCGGTCCTGGCCGAAATCCTCCCCGCCGTACAGCTTCACGACCCGGCTGTCCCCGATTTCGCCCTGATCGAGCAAAACCCGAGCTGGGAGCACCCCTTCGGAACCGACGGACTGGGCCGCGACCTCTACGCGCGCATGACCCAGGCGACGCTCTTTTCCTTGAAGATCGGCATCGGCACCCAGCTCGTCATCCTGCTCATCGGCGTCACCATTGGGATGTCCGCGGCACTCGTCGGGCGCATCAGCGATATGGTGCTCATGTGGATCACCGACCTCGCCTTCGCCTTCCCGGACCTCCTGGCCATCATCCTGCTCCGGCAGGTGCTTTTCGGGCGCGACTGGCCCATCATCGGCACCGGCGACCCCCAGATCCCCGGCTTCCCAAGCTCGCTCCTGGTGACCATCATGGCCATCTCCTTCGTCGGCTGGACGACGGTGGCGCGGCTGGTGCGCGGGCAGATGCTTTCTATCAAGGAGCAGGACTACATCACGGCGGCCCGCGCCATCGGGGCCAGCCCATGGCGTATCGTGCGGGTACACATGCTCCCGAACACCCTGAGCGCCGTGATCGTGGCCGCCACGTTCGGCATCCCTCTCGCCATCTTCGCCGAGGCCACACTTGGCTTCATCGGCCTCGGCGTCCCCCCGCCCCATGCCAGCCTCGGGTCGCTCATCAACTCCGGCCTCGACTCGATCCAGACGCATAACATCCAGCTCGTATGGCCGACCGTGATGGTCGCGCTGTTGATGCTCTGCTTCACCTTCCTGGGCGATGGGCTGCGCGATGCGCTCGACCCGCGCACGCGCCGATGATGGGCATCGCGGTTTGCCGCTCCGCGAGGGCGGCTGGTACCATCGGAAGCGTAGCAACGGGGCTGTAGCTCAATCGGGAGAGCGCAACACTGGCAGTGTTGAGGTAGAGGGTTCGAATCCCTCCAGCTCCACCAGG
>DAOKYT010000109.1:0-3948 GCA_035326025.1 Tepidiformaceae bacterium | reverse complement strand
TAGCGCGGTCCGGGCGAGGCGGGGCGGACTGGTGCGGTGTTCGCCGCGGACCGGGAGGTCTTGCGGGTTGCGCCGGCGCGGAAGGCGCTCCGGATGCGGCTCCCGAACGATGGCGTTGTGATGGCATGGAGGCCGAGGTGCTTGCGGCGGGCTGCCATGCGGGCGAGCTGCTCCTGGCGGAATTGATGGATGAGGTAGTGGCTGTGCGGGTCGAAAAGCGTCATTGTGGTGCACCTCGCTGCCAGGATTTGCTCTCGGGCAGGCGTATTGGAACATAGCCAACTTCCTAATTCAATAGCCAATTAGCTAAGAACTGTGAAGTTTTCCACGCAATCCAGCGAACGGCGCTAGCGAGGACCGGCCGGGGCATCGGCAGGGCGGTAGCCGCGCCGCAGCGTCTCTTCGAGCGCGCCCTGGATGAATTCGCGCAACGTCTCTTCAGAGGCGCGGTATGAGACCTGGTTGCCTTCGCGCTCGGAGGAAACGAGGCCGGCTTCGCGGAGCATCTTCATGTGCACGCTGACGGTTGGCTGAGAGAGCCCGAAAAGGCTGGCGAGCTCGGTGACGGTGGTGGCCGAGTGGTAGCCAGGGCTGATGAGCTCGGCGAGGATGGCGAGCCGGGTCGGGTCGGAGAGCACCTTGAAGCGGCCGGCGGCGTGCTCGGCCCGTTCGCGGCGGCGCGCCAGCTTTTCGCTGACGCCGGCGCCGACGCCGACGAATACCAGGCCGGGTAGCGACCAGTAGAGCTGGCCTTCGCCGCCAAGGCCGAGGGCTACCAGGTAGAGCTCGCCGCGATTGCGAGCGGCCGTGATCTGGGGCTGGAAGGCATCCTTGTGGACGAAGCTGTTTCCGGGCACCAGGCGGCGAAGGTCGGATTCGGTACGGAGGCGCGTTTCGAGGTCGGCCGCGGTTGCCGCGGATTCGCGGCGGCCCTGGCGTTCCCAGTAGGGGAGCATCGCTCCCCAGAGTTTCTGGAGGAGGGCGAGGTAGCGTGCGCGCGTGGCAGGGTCGTGGCGGAGGAATGCGACGCGCCGGTCGACCAGCGCCCAGACTTCCGGGGGTTCGCTCGCCAGGGGTGGCGTCTCGAACGGCTCGGCAAGGGATTCGACCGCGCGGGCGAGTGCGGGGCCGGGGTCGGGGGCGAAGAAGACGCCGGCGCGCCATGCGCCCACCAGGAGCTCGCCCCATTCGCGATAGGGTTCGCCGCCGGGCAGCGCGCCGAGGCCGGCACGTGGCCAGAAGTCCATCAGCTCGTCGACCAGGGCGCGATTGGCGAGATCGAACTCGATGATCCAGGGCGGCACCCAGCGGTCGGGCTGCTGGCAGTGTCGGCTGAGCAGGTAGAGCGCGAAGTGGAAGTCGATCAGGGGGGCGATGACAACGTGGATAGCCGGGGCGGAGGCTTCGGGGCCGATCTCTGAAGGCATTACCCGTTAACTATATGCGTAAGGCAAATGGCGACCAAGGGGAGGATTGGTGGCGGGGCCGGCGGAGGGTGGGGCGGAAGGCGGCAGGATGGTTCGCGATGTCATGGCGGGGGCTCACTCGCATAGGAGTTGTCCCTCATGTGCATGTTTCGAGTTTGTATCGAGGATAGACGCGAGCCTTTGCGCGGGCGGGGCACCCGCTCAAGGCAACTCCCACAAGGCAGGGTCCATCTCACCATGCGCATCAGACTCCGAGAGAAACTCCTCGCCGGGTTCGGCGCGGTCATCGTCTTGCTGGCGGTGGTCGCGGTGCTCGGCATCACGCAGCTGCAAAAGGCTTCGGACCGCACCGAAGCGATGTATCGCGAAAATGTGTTGGGTGTGCAGTACGCACTCAGCACAAACGCGAACATGATCGCCAGCGCACGTGAAGAGAAGCGCGCGTTCCTTACCCCGGAGATCTCCAAGCGGGCGCCGCTTATCGAGGCTTCTCGCGCCGAGATGGCGAAGGCGCAGGAGTATCTCCTGCTCTACCACGATACGTTTGCAAGCCAGGCCGACGCGGACCAGTGGGCGCCAGTCGAAGAGCAGGTAAACAAGGTTATCGCCGACCGGGAGGAGGTGCTGAAGCTCCTCGAACAGGGCAAGGATAAGGAAGCGGCGGAGGCCGCGGGGGCAATGAGCGACGATATTGCGGCGATGAACAAGGCGCTTGATGACGCCGGCCAGTTCAACGCCGACCTTGCATCAGATTCACAGGAGGCCGCGGCGAGCTCGGCTTCGAGTTCGCGCACGATGATGATCAGTATCTCGGTCGTGGCCGCGCTCGCCGGCTTCGGCATTGCCTACTGGCTTGCGCGCGGCATCGCTGGCGCCGCGGGCCAGGCCGCGGCCGCCGCCGACTCCATCAGCCGCGGCGATGTAAACGTCAGGGTGAACGTGAAGTCCAAGGACGAAATGGGCGACCTGGCGAAGTCGTTCACGGAGATGACGGCCTACCTGAGCGAGATGGTCTCGGCGGCCGAAGCCGTTTCGAACGGCGACCTGACGGCGACCGTACGGCCGCGGGGCGAGAGCGACGCGCTCGGCAACGCGCTTTCGCGGATGGTCACCAACCTGCGGCAGCTCATCGGCCAGGTGAAGGAAAACTCCGACAGCATCCTGAACGCGGCCGTCCAGCTCGGCGAATCGAGCGACCAGATGGCGGCGGCCACGGGCCAGATCGCCACGGCGATCAACGAAGTGACGCGCTCGGCGGTCTCGCTCAGCGGGCTCTCGCAGGATTCGGCGCGGGAGATCGAGCGGGTGGCGTCGGGGTCGCAGCAGGTTGCGGCGGGGGCGGCCACATCGGCTGATTCGGCCGCCCAATCGCGGCAGGAAGCGGTCGAGATGGGCGAGCGCATCCAGGTGGTGGCCACGGCTTCGACGGAAGTGGCGCAGGCAGCCGAGGAATCGCGCAGCGCGGCCCAGCAGGGCCAGCAGGCGGTCGGGCAGGCGGTCACCTCGATGGAGTCGATCGCGATGGCGGTGCAGCGGGCCTCGCGGACAGTGGACCAGCTGGGCGAATACGGCCAGCAGATCGGCGACATCGTGAAGGCAATCGACGAGATTGCGGCGCAGACGAACCTGCTGGCGCTGAACGCGGCCATCGAGGCGGCGCGGGCGGGCGAGCAGGGCCGTGGTTTCGCGGTGGTGGCGGAGAACGTGCGGTCGCTGGCCGAGCGTTCGAGCGAATCGACGAAGGAGATTGCGGACCTGATTGCGAAGGTGCAGCAGGGCACGCAGGAGGCGGTCGAAGCGATGGCGGTTGGTGTGCGGGATGTGCAGGAAGGCCAGCGCATCACCGGGGATGCCGGTAAGGCGCTCACCAGCATCATCGGGACGGTCGAGCTTTCGGCGACGCGGATGCAGGAGATTGCGCGGGACGTGCAGGGGCTGGCCTCCGGCGCGGAGCGGATTATCGCTTCGGCCGAAGGGATCGCCGAGCTGGCGAAGGAATCGGCGGCTGGCGCTGGCGAGATGGCCGCGGGCACCACGCGGGTAACCGAGGCGATCATCCAGGTTTCGGCCACGAGCGAGCAGACGAGTGCCTCGGCGGAGGAGGTTTCGGCTTCGACCGAAGAGCTTTCGGCGCAATCGGAGGAGCTGGCGGCGACGGCGAACCAGATGCGGGAGATGGCAGAAGCTCTGCAGCGGGCGGCGGCCCGGTTCAAGCTGGCGTAGCGCTCCCGGCGCACGGCGGAAGAGATGCACCGCCCGGGAGGGAATCCCTCCTCCCGGGCGGTGTGTTGTTCGTGGGGGCGAGGAAGGGAGGAGGGAGAGGGGAGAGGGGAGAGGGGAGAAGGGAGAAGGGAGAAGGGAGAAGGACGAAGTGCGAAGGGCGCCGGGCGGTGGGTTGTGGTTGGCGGTGCGGGGCGCATTTGGGGGAGGGGCATCGGCAATTGGCAATCGTCAATCGGCAATCGGCAATCGGCGGGCGGGCGGGGGCATACTATTGCCCGATCGTGGCGCCCAGGAGCAC
>DAOKYT010000108.1:0-4030 GCA_035326025.1 Tepidiformaceae bacterium | reverse complement strand
CCGCGGGAATCCGGGGCGCGCCAAGAATGGCGGACCGCGATGCCCCTCGCCCGAACGCCGCCCCGCGCCGCCTGCCCGAACCGGCGAGCCCCGACCGTCCAGGGAGGGACACGCACACCTGGCCTACCATCCCACTCCAATCGCCTGGAGACCATGCGCGCATCCCGAATCCCCCGGCTTTGCGGTCGAGCATCCCGCTGTGCGACCTGGCCGCATTCGCGAACAACTCACGGTCCGGCATACAACAGCCGCCCAAACGTGCCCACGCTGTGCTCCAGCGTGCCCCGCCGCAGCCGCCGCTCAGCGAAGCCCCGGCGGCTCCGCATCAAGACATCCTTCGCTATGCCCGGCCCGCGGAGCGCACCCCGGCCTCGTGTCGCCAGTCGAAATCGCGCGGCTGCATCCGCTTCCCCCACGACGACCATCAGGTCGACATCGCTTTCCTCGTCCGGTGTCCCCCAACGCGTACGAACCGCCCAAGGAGATGGCAGCCGGGTCGAGCTCAGCGACCAGCCGTCGGGTGATCTCATCCAACAGCTCGCCTTGTTCGCCTGTCACGCGCTTACTCCCACCGGCCACCAGCCTAGTTCAGCCGGAACGTGTCCTCGTCGTCCTCGTCCTCATCCGTGTCGTCGCTGTACACGCCCGCCGGCGAACCCTTCCACACGCTCACGATGAAGTCCTCGCGATACGGGTCCGCCGTCATCACCAGCTGCTCGTCCGCCGCGTCGATGAGCTGCTGGATCCGCTCCTCGTTCGCGTCCGCCGTCGTGCAAAGCGTCGCGTACACGTTCGAGGCCTGGTAGTGCAGGTCGATCCGCCCCACGAGCCCACCGTCCTCGAACACGGTGTACGACTCCGAATGGGGCGTGCGGCATTCCCGTTCAAACGAAATCACAGCGGCCGTACCTGTCCTCTCCCGATGATGGTCCATTTGTAACTGGTCAGCTCGCGCAGCCCCATCGGCCCGCGCGCATGCATCTTCTGTGTCGAAATCCCGACTTCCGCGCCCAGCCCGAACTGCGCGCCATCCGTGAACTGCGTGCTCGCGTTCACGTACACCGCCGCCGAATCGACCTCGTCCAGGAACGCCATCGCGTTGCTGTAGTTCTCCGTCAGGATCGCGTCGCTGTGGTGGCTGCCGTACTCCTCGATGTGCGCCATCGCCTCCGCCATCGAATCGACCACCCGTACCCCTACGCGCAGCGCAAGGTGCTCCGTCCGCCAGGTCTCCTCTGTCGCCGGTTCAACCGGCGCGCCACTCCCGGCGAGGATCTCGCGCGCCCGGTCGTCGGCGATGAACGTCACCTTCCCACCCCAGAGCCCGGCAAGCCGCCCAAGGAACAGCGGCGCCACCGCCCGGTGCACCAGCAGCGTATCGACCGCGTTGCAGATGCTGTAACGCCGCGTCTTCGCGTTGTCGGCCACCCGCAGCGCCATCTCCAGGTCCAGGTCTTCATCGACATAAATCTGGACGACCGCATCCCCGTGCGCCACCACCGGCATCGTCGCCTTCCGCCGCACGTAGTCGATAAGCTGCGCCCCGCCTCGCGGCACGATCAGGTCGACCAGGTCGTTCATCTCCAGCAGTTCGTCCACGTGGGCGCGGTCGGGGTCGCTCACCACCTGCACCGCCCCCGCCGGCACCTCGGTCCCTTCGAGCGCGCGCTGGATGAGCTGGCCGAGGGCGGCGTTGCTGTTCCGCGCCTCCTTGCCGCCCCGCAGGATGGCGGCGTTCCCGCTCTTCATCGCCAGCGCCGCGATATCGACCGTCACGTTCGGGCGCGACTCGTAGATGCAGGCGATCACCCCGAGCGGCACCCGCCGCCGCCCGATGAGCATGCCGTTGGGGAGCGTTCGCGAGTCGAACACCTCGCCCACCGGGTCCTCCAGCCGCATCACGCCCCGCGTGTCCGAGGCGATGCCCCGCAACCGTTCCGGCGTCAGCGTCAGCCGTTCGACGAAGTAGTCGTCGAGCCCGGCCTCGCGCGCCGCCTGCAGGTCGAGCGCGTTGGCGGCGAGGACCGCCTCCTGCTCCGTCTCGAGGAGCGTGGCGATGCGCTCCAGCGCCGCGTTCTTGGCCGAAGACGAAAGCCGCGCGAGCGCCCGCGAAGCCACCCGCGCCGCCGCCGCCCGTTCGCGAAGTGCGGAAACCGTCGTAGTCATTGGCCAAGTGTACCAGCGCCGCGCCAGAGGGGCGGGGGCCGGTCAGATAGACGGCATGCTGTCCTGTCGCGGCATCGGCTCCCGGAGCACTGACCATGGCTGCGGACATCAGCGGACGTACCAGGCGCGAACGCGACGTCCCTCGGCTCATTGCAGATGGCATGACAAACGGAGACATTGCCGCACGGATGGCAGGCGCCATCGGAGGGAGCCTATCCTGTCATCCGCAGGTTGGAACAATGGGGGCAGGAATCGTGTTGCGGAAACGAAACTGGCTGGTGGCGGCGCTTGGCGCGGCAATCCTCGTAATGGCTGCCGGGGGAGCGGTCGCACTCACCCGGGAACCACAAGGCGATCGAGGGATCCTCGCGACGCCGGTGCCCGAGACCTCGCGCGAGCTCAGCCTGCTCGAAGCGTGGCATCTCGCCGAGGCAACCGCTTCCGGCTGGGATGGCCACTGGTCGATCACGGCGCTGTTCAGCACAGACGTCGACGATGCGCCCACACCCGATGCGGGCGCTTCCGGCCGCCGCCGGACGTGGCAGGCCGACCTCGTCAACGACGCGGGCGCGACACGCTGGCTGCGAATGGCCGATGGCGTCGCAGTCGATGCCATCGACCCCGGGTACTCCGCGATGGCAGTGGACGGAGGCCCTTCCCGGCCTCCGTCCATCGACTCCCCGGATATCCTTGCGCTCGCCCTTCGCGAACGCCCGGCACTTCGGCCGGGCGCCGACAAAGCGCACGGCTACCACTTCGCCTACGGCCCCGACCCGGCAACCGGCCGCTGGCTGGCGTCCGTTTCGGGTGAGGCCATCGGGGCGCCTGCGCGAGTGCTCATTGACCCTGACGCGAAGGCCGTGGTGCGGGCCGAGCGCCTCGCGATGCGTGGCGGTGGGCTGCTCGTATCCCGGGATGCTGGCGAAAGCTGGGCCGAATCCCCGTTGCCCGGCGTGGTGACCGCGATTGCCGCGGATTCGGCCGCGCTGGAGGAAACTCCGCCTGTCTTTGCCGCATCGTGGTCGGGCGACTCGCTGGGGCTCTGGGCAACGAGCGATGCAGGGCAATCCTGGGCGCGCGTGGCGGTCCTCCCCGGGCGGGCTGGCCCTTCCGCGCGTGCCATGGCCGCCGGGCCATGGGATGGGGCCGATAGCGTGCTGTTGGCCACCAACGATGGCGTCTGGGTGTACCGAATCCCCGACGGGTCGCTGCGCGTCATCGAGACCGGCGGCCCGGTGCTGGACCTCCTGCTGGACGCGGATGAAATGCTCCACGCGATTTTGATGAAGTCGGCGGACCCGGAGTCGGCACGGCACTACCGCTGGGACTCCGCGGGCTCGCGCTGGGAGCTGGTGGACCCGCGGCGCGTGACCCGGTTCGCGGATACTCCCGGCGCCGTGGCCTTCGAGGAAGTTGGCGCCGGTCAAACCATCCTGGCGTCGGGTGCCTCAGGGCAGTACACCCTGCGGGTCACGCCGCGCGGCATCGAGCGGGCCGGCGGTGCCGGGGCGGACTGGGAGCTCACACAACCGGGCGGTGTTCTCGGGCTGGCGGTGGCCCCGGACTTCGATGCTTCTGGGGTCGCGCTGGCCGCGCTGTACACCGGCGCCGTGGTCCTGACAACCGACCACGGCCAGACCTGGCGCCAGGTGACCGAAGTCCCGGGGCGAGGTGCGCCAGTGACGTTCGTGGGGCGCACCCTGGCGTTCATCTCCGTTCCAGGGAGTGCACAATGGGAAGGGTTCTGACAATGGCCGCCCCCGGCGCGGGCGATGAGCCTGGAGCATGAAGTGGACGTTGAGCGGTATCTCAGGGCCATGCACCGCACCCCGGAAGGCGGCAGGTCCCCCGGTCTCGCCGCCGC
>DAOKYT010000107.1:0-4591 GCA_035326025.1 Tepidiformaceae bacterium | reverse complement strand
CCGGGGAGGACCGAATGAGCGTCATCCTCTGGGACCTCGACGACACGGTGCTCAACACGCTTCCGTGGCGGATGAGCGCCCTCGCGCACGCGCACGAAACACTGCTGGGCACGAAGGTGGACCCCGAGGCGCTGTGGCGCGCGCACCGCGGCGGCACGCTCGAAGACCTGGGCCGCCGATTGGCCGGAGAGCACTACCGGAAGTTCGCCTCGGTGTACCGCGAGCGGTACTTCGGCTCGGCCCGCGATATCCGGCCCTACCCCGGTGTCGAACCCGTGTTGCGGTCGCTCCACGCGGCGGGATTCGACATGGGGATCGTCACTTCGAAAGTGTCCTGGGGCGCCACCGAAGAGCTAACCCTGGCCGGCATCCTGCGCTACTTCCACACCGTCGTTGGGTTCGACGACACCGATAACCACAAGCCGGACCCGGAGCCGATCCACGCGGCGCTCGACCGCATGCTCGCCGACGAACCTTCGGCGGCAGTGTTCGTCGGCGATAGCCCGGCCGACATCTGGGCGGCGCGCAACGCTGGCATCCGCTCGATCGCGGCGCTCTGGGGGACCCTGGATGCCGAACTCCTGCTCGATGCCATGCCGGACTTCACCGCGAGTAACCCTGGCGAGGTGTTGACCATCCTGACCGGGGCCGGGTCTGGCCGATGAGCACGAAGCTGGCGAAGCAGGTGACGCACGTGGGGGTACGGTTCTACCGGACTGGCGGCATCGATCTCATGCTCGTGCCACTGTTGAAGGAATCGGCGAGCTTCACCCGTTCGGCGGGCGACGGCTACTTCCTGGTGGCACTGATGGGCGAGCCGGGTACGGCCTATCCGCTGAACCTGGCGTCGCCAGGGTCCTACGACCCCGGATACCTGGGACAGAAGTTCCGCCTGGACCGGCGGGGCTATGGCTGCACACCGGAAGAACTCGCCGCTTCGCTGCGACTCATCCGCGACGACCTTGCGAACGAAGAAGGGATGGACCGATGACAACCCTGCTCATCGACAACTACGACAGCTTCACCTACAACCTCTACCAGTACCTGGCGGAACTCGGCGCCGACGTGAAGGTCTTCCGCAACGACCAGGTCACGCTGGAGGAGTGCCGGGCACTCAAGCCAGACCACGTCGTTATCTCCCCGGGGCCGGGAGATCCCGGCGACGCCGGCATCTCGCGGGACGTCATCCGGGAATTCGCGGGCGAAGTGCCCGTGCTCGGCGTCTGCCTCGGCCACCAGTGTATTTATGACGTGTACGGCGGCACCGTCGCGGGGGCCGGGGAGATCAAGCACGGGAAGACGTCGGTGATTAGCCACGACGGGAGAGGCGTGTTCGAGCACATCCCCAACCGGTTTAAGGCCGTGCGCTACCACTCGCTGGCGGGAACGCCGGACTCCACGCCCGCGGACCTGGAGGTGACGGCCCGTTCGGAGAGCGGCGTCATCATGGGTGTCCGGCACAGGGAACTGAAGGTCGAGGGCGTGCAGTTCCACCCCGAATCGATCGCGACGGAACACGGCAAGGAGCTGCTGAAGAACTTCCTCGACATGGAGGGAGGCCGATGGTGATCCAGGAGGCCATCCGTGCGCTGGTTGATGGCGGCAGCATCGACGGTCCTCTGGCCGCGGGCGCGCTGGAAGAGATCATGACGGGCTCGGCCACGCCAGCCCAGATCGGCGCCTTCCTGGCCGCCCTGCGTATGCGCGGAGAAACACCCGAGGTCGTGGCCAGCTGCCTCGGCGTGATGCTCGCGCACGCGGAGCCCGTCAGGTCGCCGGGGGCCATCGACATCTGCGGCACCGGCGGCGACGGGACCGACACGATCAACGTTTCGACCGCGGCCGGGTTCATCGTCGCCGCGGCCGGAGTGCGCGTGGCGAAGCACGGCAACCGGGCCGCTTCATCGAAGTGCGGGAGCGCGGACGTGCTGGAAGCGCTCGGCGCGCGCATCGACCTTGGCGGCGAGCAGATCGCCCGGATCATTGATAGCTGCGGATTCTGCTTCCTCTTCGCCCAGCGTGTGCACCCCGCGATGCGGCACGTGGGCGGGCCCCGGCGAGAGATAGGCGTGCGCACGGTCTTCAACATCCTGGGGCCGCTTTCCAACCCGGCGGACCCCCGGCGCCAGCTCGTCGGCGTGGGAACCCGGGCGCTCGGTCCGCTGGTGGCGCAAGCGCTGGCGCTCCGGGGGCTGGAGCGCGCGCTCATCATCCACTCGGATGACGGCCTCGATGAAATCAGCCCGGCGGCCACCACCCACGGATGGCTCATAGCCGAGGGCGGGGTGACCGAGCGGGACTTCGGCCCGGGTGACTTCGGACTGCCCATGCACGCACTTTCCAGCGTCGCCGGCGGCGACGCCCAGCAGAACGCTGGCGACATCCTCGCCATCCTCGACGGCGCGGAGGGCCCGAAGACAGACTTCGTGGTGATGAACGCCGCCGCCGCGCTGTGGGTGGCGGGCCGTGCCGATGACTTCGCGGCGGGCGTTCGCCTGGCGCGCGAGGCCATCGGCTCGGGGCGTGCGCGCGACGTGCTCAATCACTACGTCTCGCTGAGCCAGGAGCTCGCCGATGGCTAGCACGACCATCCTGGACACCATCGTCGCCCAGCGCGAGAGGGACGTGGCAGCCGCGAAAGCCATGGTGGCCGAACCCGAGCTCGAGCGCCGGCTGGCGTCGGCGCCAGCGGTGATCGGGTTCGAGGAGCGCCTGCGGCGCGACGCGCCGATGGCCGTTATCGCGGAGGTGAAGCGCGCCTCACCGAGCAAGGGCGACATCGCCCCGGGGATGGATGCGGTTGTCCAGGCGATGAAGTACGCGCGGGGCGGTGCCGCGGGCATCTCGGTGCTCACCGAGCCGGCCTGGTTCAAGGGCTCGCTCGAGGATATGGCCGCGGTCCGCGCGGCGGCCGAAACGCTCGGCGCAAACCGGCCGGCCATCCTCCGCAAGGACTTCATCATCGACGAGTACCAGGTCGTCGAGGCGCGCGTGCACGGCGCCGATGCCGTGCTGCTCATCGTGGCCGCCCTCGACGACGCGCAGCTCGGCCGCCTCATGGCGCGCTCGCGCGAACTGGGGATGGAGCCCCTGGTGGAGGTGAACAACGCGGATGAGATGGACCGCGCGCTCGCGAGCGGCGCCCGTGTCATCGGCATCAACAACCGCGACCTGCGGAGTTTCGATGTGGACCTCGGGACGACCGGCCGGCTCGCCGGCATGGTCCGGGGCGACGTCTTACTGGCGGCGCTGAGCGGCATCAGCACGCGGGCGGACGTTGAGCGCTTCCAGGCCGCGGGAGCCGGCGCCGTGCTCGTGGGCGAATCGCTGATGGTGGCCCGCGACCCCGCGGCGAAGATCCGCGAATTGCGCGGCATCCACAACCCGGCGGTCTCGCGATGACACTGGTGAAGATCTGCGGGCTGCGCGACGCAGCGACAGCGGTTGCGACCGCGAGGGCTGGCGCGGACTTCATCGGGTTGGTGTTCGCCGAGTCGAAGCGGCGCGTCACGCCTCAGGAGTGCTACGACATCATCGAGGCCATCAAGGCCGGACGGGCCGCGGGCCGCGAGGCCACGTTCGACGGGCCGGCGCGTGGCGAGATCTCCGCGCGGAGCTGGTTCGGGGCCTGGGCCGACGCGATCGAGCAATCGGCGGCGCGCTGGCGGCCGCTGATCGTCGGCGTGTTCGCCGGCATGACCGCCGATGAAGTGAACGACATCGCCGCCGCGGCTGGCGTCGATCTTGTCCAGCTTTCGGGGGGCGAGGACGACGACTTCGTGCGCCGGGTCCAGCGGCCGGTGCTGCGCGTGGTGCACGTCCACGACGGGATGAGCGCCGATGATGTGGAGGAGCGCTTCCACCCCGGCACCCCGGCGGGGCTGATGCTGGACACGGGTTCGAAAGCGGCACCGGGCGGCACCGGGGAGGCATTCGACTGGAGCGTGGCGGCGGAGATCGCGCCGCGGACGCCATTCCTGCTCGCGGGTGGGCTCACCCCGGAAAACGTTGCCGGGGCGATCACGGCATGCGAGCCCTGGGGCGTGGATGTCTCCACGGGCGTGGAGACCGGCGGCGTGAAAGACATCGAAAAGATCCGCGCGTTCATTCGCGCGGCCAAGGGGGTGCGGGTTGGTCGCTGAGACGGCACTATCGCCGCGATTCGGGGAGTTCGGCGGGCGGTACATCCCGGAGACGCTCGTCGGCGCGCACGAAGAACTCGAGCGCGCCTATGCCGAGGCCCGGAATGATCCGTCGTTCCAGGCCGAGCTTGACGAACTTCTCGAGCATTATGTCGGGCGTGCCACGCCGCTCTACTTCGCCGAGCACCTGACCCGCGAATGCGGGGGCGCGCGCATCTGGCTGAAGCGGGAGGACCTGGCTCATACGGGCGCCCACAAAATCAACAACGCCCTCGGGCAGGCGCTGCTGGCAAAGCGCCTCGGCAAGCCACGGATCATCGCGGAGACCGGGGCCGGCCAGCACGGCGTCGCCACGGCGACCGTCTGCGCCATGCTCAACCTCGAATGCGTGGTCTACATGGGCAGCGAGGACATCAAGCGCCAGTCGCTCAACGCCTTCCGGATGAAGA
>DAOKYT010000106.1:0-4716 GCA_035326025.1 Tepidiformaceae bacterium | reverse complement strand
CTGCTATACGTCAGCCGCCAGTGGCCCACCACGGCCGAACCCGAGCCATCGAGCACGACCATGCGGTGGCGCCGCAGCGCAGCGTGCTTCTGGAACGCCGCGGGAGGTTCCAGATCCCGCAACACCGGGACCAGCCCGCGGTGGCTTACCGATACCGATCGCCCCAGGAGGAAGCGCACCGCGTCACCATCGAGCTCCGAAGGCAGTGCATAGCCCTCCGGGGCCAGCACCACGCTGAAGGACGGCTCGGCCAGGCGCGTGAGGGCCTGCAGCTTCGGGTGCAGGTCTTCGTCCTCCTCCCGCGGATGGCGCAGGTACGATTCGATTGACAGTTCGGCGAGGGGGCTGTCCAGGCGGGTGGTCTGAGCTTCGTTCTCCTCGCGTTCCCGGCGTGCGGACATTTCCGCCCATGTCATGTGCCACCGCCTGGCGAGTTCGTCGTCCGCATCAGCAGGCGTCCCCTCGTCGTCGCGGTACACCAGGTCCACCAGCTCCTGCACCTCGCCCGGGATGGCGATCGCCCGGCGCTCCTTGAGGGCGTGCCAGGTGCGCAACAGGATGTGCTCGTCGTAGACGCTCGTATGGCGGCGTTCGAACCGGGGCAGCCCATCCTCGTCCGTACCCGGCCAGAGCACACGCAATACCGGCGTCCGTTGCCCCCGGTCGTGCCGCTGCAATCGCCCGGAACGCTGCAACAGCAGGTCGGCCGGTGCCAGTTCCGTGAACATCACATCGAAATCCACGTCCAGCGATTGCTCGATCACCTGCGTGGCTACGAGCACAAATCGCGGCGGCCGGTCTGTAGCCTTGGCCGACGGCCCGAACCGGCGGAGACAATCCGCCTCGATGCGGCGCCGGTCTTCCTCGATGAAACGGGCGTGAAAGAGCCCGAGTTCCCTCGGGGGAGCGAACGCAACGGAAAGCGCCCGGTAGACCTCCTGCGCCCGCCCCACCGTGTTGCAGATGACCGCCGCACACCCTCCCTCCCGCAGCGCATCCGAAAGCGCCCGCACGAGTACCTCGTTGGAATCCTCCACGCGCTCGATGGCGAGTGAACGCGCCGACCGCCCGTCGGGCTCGGCGTACTCGGCGCCCGAAGCCGATGCATCAACCCACGTGACTCGCGGATAGGCCGGGACGGGAGGCGCCTCCGCCGTGCTGCCCATGCCGCGACGATAGGCATCGAGCAGCCGCTCCCGCCGGCCGGACGGCAGGGTCGCCGAGAGGAGCACCACCGGCGAACCCAGCGCGGCAAGCCACTCCAGCAGCCGCTCCAGGAGACCGGTCATGTAGGTGTCGTAGGCATGCACCTCATCGATGACCACCGGCTTGCCGGCCAGGCCGAAAAGCCGGACGAACACGTGTCTTACCTGTAGCACGGCCATCAGCGCCTGATCGACCGTGCCCACACCATACGGCGCCAGGAGGGCCCGCTTCTTCGAGAGGAACCACTCCGTGGCCGCGACAGCATCCGCCCGGGGGTCGTCGTCACCGTGGATCGCCGAGGGTACATATCGCGGTTGCTCCCACGCGCCACCGTGGGCAAGCACCAGGTTGGCCGGGTGCGCCGGGTCGCGCCGGGCGAGGAACTCACGCACGCGGCCGTCCATCTGGTTCGCGGTCGCCTGGGTTGGCAGGGCGATGTAGCTCCCGCGCGCCCCGCGGGCCTCCCACTGGTGGGCGAGATAGAGTGCCGCCTCGGTCTTCCCCTCGCCCATCGGCGCCTCGATGATTACCAGCCCTGGCGCCGCCATCTTCGCCGCAAGTGCCTCTACGACCGACTGCAGCCGTCGCGGCGGGAACGGGAATAAGCCCGAAAAGGCTGTGACCCTGGGCACCGGCCCGGGGACCCAGCGGTCCTCGCGGATGACCTGCCGGGCCACTTCTCGGACGCGCCCGTAGTAGGCCGCGGGGTCGGCGGCTCCTTGCGGGTCGTACGCGAACCGCTCTTCGAAGGAGCCAACCCAGTCGGACACCGAGATGAGCCCGGCGAGGAGCATCCCTGCCTGCGGAGTCGGCTCCGCGGATGGTAGCGACCGCAGGGCGAAGAGCTTCTTGAAGTCAGCGAAGAGCTCATCCCGTGCCTGCCGCCAGGTGGGCTGGCGCGATTCTTCGAGAGCCTGGGCGGTCAGGCTGTTCCATTCGGGCACCAGGAAGCGCCCATGGTGCCCACCGGTAATGATCCCGAGCTGGCTTGCAATGGGTCGCCCCACGCCCAGCTCCATCGCGTATTCACAGAAGAACCCGGCGGTCCGCATTCCGTGCCCTGGATCCTTGCGCGGGTCCGAAGCGGTGAAGCCCGGGGTGGAAAGGCGCGTCGCGTGGTTGCGGTCCTTGGCCTGGAACTGGCGTGTCGCCTTCCCGAGGTCGTGACACCCGGCGATGAAGGCGACCCACTCCCTCGCATCTTCGTCGGGCAGTCCCAGGCCAGCGGCGATGATCGACCTCGACGACGCGGGAAGCACGAGCTCCCACATGGCCGTGGCCACCGCCGCGACATCGGCCATGTGGCAGATGAGAGGGTGATACGCAGGAGCGGACGGCGGGACTGATTCGCGGCCGAACTTGGCCGCGAGGAGATGGTGGAGTGCCTGACCTGTCATGGAAACCCTCACGCAGCGCCGGCCGGATGCGGCCGGACCCCAGCCGGCATGCAGCGCGAGTATATGGGCCACTTCACGACAGGTGCTGTCGTGTTTCAACCAGCGGGTGCGGCCCGACGGGCATGCCTTTCGCGCAAGCCGTACCGATCGCATGGGCGGTTGGCGTTGCCGGGTCGCGACACCTCGCACCACCCGTCAGGCAGCCAGGTTGTTCTGAGCCGGGCGGGTGATGGAAGGTTCCCCCGGCCCGATAGCTCGCCTGAGCTCAGAACACAGGCCGCAAGGTCCAATTGAGCAGGACACCGATGCGGGGCCAGCTGCGTCCCTTGGCGCTCCCCCTTACGGGCGACCACATCTCCCGCTAGGATAGCCCGCACTTCGCCGAGGAGCGGCATGTGATGGACACGTTTGGCCCCGCGTTGCGAGATGCCCGGGAGCGGGCTGGATGGACCCAGGCCCGGCTCGCCGGTGCCGCTGGCATCTCAATCCACACCCTCTCCGCCTACGAGCGTGGCCGGCGCGCACCCGTCAACGATGCGGTCATCAGGAGACTTGCGGCGAGCCTCGGCATTGAGCCAACACTGCTGCTCCGGGCGGCGGCGCTCGGCTTCGATGTCTCGGTGGCGCCCGAGGAGCGCGTCCGCATGACAGACCTCCGGCTGCAAATCGAGCGCTACCCGTGGCCCGCGCTGATGAACAACGAGAATCTCGAAGTCGTCGGCATGAATACCTCTGCGCGGACGCTGGCTGGGCTCGACATCGGCGCACTGACCGAGCCCGGTGCCCGGCATCTGCTCCGCTTACTCCTCGAAGACCTCGGCGCGCACCTGTCGAACCGTGAAGATGTCGTCCGCCGTCTCGCCGCCATCCTCAAAAGCGACCGCGTGCAGCCGGGCGGCGGACCCAACGGTCCACGCTTCATGCCCGCTGTCGTCGAATGGTTGGGCCGCATCGACCCCGGCATCCAGGCGTGGCTGTTCGGCATCTGGGGCACGACACCACCATGGGAGTATGGGAACCGGCTCGCGTTTCGGGCGGAGTGGCATACCGGCGACGGCGCGGCGCTGGCGTTCAACTGCCTCGTCACACCGTGGAGCAACTTCCTTGGTGTGTGGGCCTTCGACTGGTTGCCTGCCGATGGCCCGAGCTGGGAGTGGTTTCATCGGCGGCGAGGGATACACGAACCCGTTCAACCGATCCCATGGAGCGCCCGCATCGAGGAGCGGCGTCGCGCCTATGGGTTGACACGAAGAGACGTCGCTACGCTCGCCAGGGTGTCCGAAAGCACTGTCTATCAGTGGGAGCGAGGTACCCGCCGGCCCACACCCGCGCACCTTTCGGCGCTCGTCCAGGGTATGCCGATGGATGGCGCGACCGCCGGGCTGATCGCCGAAGGGCTCACTTTCGACGCGGTACCCTCGGCCGCATACCGCTACCTGCGGGGCGAAACCATCGCCGGGCGGCCCGACCTGGCCGCGCTGGAAGTGCAGGAAATCGATGTCGGGCACATCGAGGGCGAAATCGAAACCCACCCGTGGCCATGCCTGGTAGTCGATGGCGCCGGTGTCATTGCCTGTGCGAACCGCAAGGCATGGTGGTTGCTTGAGCACGTGAGCGGGACCGCGCCGGGGCAACGGCCCGAAATGTTCGCGCTGGTGGGCTCGAAATGGTTTCGCGACCGGTGCCTGGACTGGGCATCCTGCGTGCCGGTCCTGCTGGAGTTCCCCGCGCGGCTCCTCCCTCGCCCGCCTGAGCCTTCGGCCGCGGCCCGGCGCTTCGTCGACTCGCAGCCCGGCGGCCGCGAAACGATCGAGGAGATGGAGCGACTCCGTGCTGGCTATGATCCGGAGCCGGCATCGCGCGCGTTCAGCGTACTCAGATGGCGGGAGGGCCACGTAGACCTGACCTTCCACTGTGTGGTGAGCCCCTGGAACATCTGGGACCCCTATGTGGCCATCGACCTGCACCCTGGCGACGGCGTGACCTGGGAGTGGCTGGCCGCTCAGGAACGGCAAATGTAGGAACCCCGTTAGAGACGAACTCGCTCGCACCCGACCCGTACGGATGTGTGACTCCCCGGTGTTGATAAGGGAAATCCCTTACTTCTAGACTC
>DAOKYT010000105.1:0-4764 GCA_035326025.1 Tepidiformaceae bacterium | reverse complement strand
TCATCGCCCCACCTCCGGGAACTCCCGCACGCGCAGGCCCTCGGGCCACAACAACATCCAGGAGTGCACCTCAAGCACCCCCACCCCGGACGGATGCGGGTCATGCGCGAGGACCCCGTCGCACGTCACCACTGAGTGCCCCAGCCCGCGAACGGCCGGTCCGTTAGCGATCGCGAGTCCGGGCGGGACACTCCCTGCACCGACCTCCCACCACGCGACACACCAACCGCGGGCCCGCAGCCAGGCGCTGTACGCATCGAACCAGCCCTCCATGTAGTGCGGAATCTCGGCGAGGTCGATGCCCGTGATGGTCGCTATGCACGCCTCGAGACAGTTGCCCTCGGGGTCACCAAATTTGGTCTGTCGGATCGGTCTCATCGCCCCACCTCCGGGAACTCCCGCACCCGCAGGCCCTCTACCGTGCCCAGATCGATGAGCATGTCCGGCGCTTCACACACGGGGCACCGGAACCCCTGCCTCACCAGCCACGCCGGGAAGCGCCTCGGCCATTCGTCTTGCACCAGGTGGCCCAACCCGGCCTTGACCCACTCCGATTTCACATGCGCCCTAATAACCGGGTCCTCGCCATCCCCGGGGTACGTCAACCCGCACTGCTGGCAGCGCCCACCCCAAACAAGCACCACCGCGTCAGGGGTCGGCGTATCATTCACCTTCGTCCCGTCACTCATAACCGTCCTCCATCTCACGCTCTATCCGCCGGTCGCGCACGTCGTCCGGGTGCTCGCCGTCGTCGTCCTCCTGGCACCGGCCACAGCAGATCAGGCCGGAAACCTCCTGCTGGCACGTGCCACAGTTGTCCGGACAGCGGCACTCGCCTGGGTCATCGGGCTCGGCGTGGTCGTAATCGCTCTGAGCTTTGTCGAAGCCAAGGGGCGGGCCCATCTCACTGCCCCTTGGACGCGGCCACCGTATCGACCACAAAGTCCACCAGTTCGAGGCTCGCGCCATTCCCGGCGTACCACCCTTGCAAGCTCTTCAACGTCGGCTCGATCCCGAGCGCAGCACCGATCTCCTGGAGCGACGTGCCCTCGGTGGCTTCCCGCAGCGCGTTCCAGAAGGTGCCCCACGGTGCTTCGCCGGTCGGCGCCGGCGCTTCGGGCGGCAGTTCTTGCGTTTGGCCCTCGATGGGCGGCTCGTCGTCATCAGTGCCGAAGGGCTTCTCCTCCGGCTGCGGCCGTGGAGCCTTTGGCGCACTCTTCGCCCGTGGCTGCTGGATCTGCCGCGGCGCTGGCCGGTCGTTGCGCTGGGCCTCGACAGCGACGACGTACTGGATGCCAGCTTCTTCCGCGTCCACGAACACGCCGCCAAGCTCGACCGGGAACGCCTTGCGAAGCGCCCCGGCTTCCGCACACTTCGCAAGCTGGTTCGCGGGCATGTTGGTCCACATGCTGTTCGGCTCGCGGCCCTTCTTCTTCCGGTTGTCGCCCGAACCCTCGTAGATGTCCACCATCTGCACGAACTCGCGATAGGTGGCGACATGAGTGAAGGGCTCGCCGTTCCGGAAGACGCGCACCCTGGCGGCTGCCGGCGGTTCCTCGCTCAGCCACACGTCGCGCCAGATACCGTCCTGGCCGCACCACTCTGGCGCATCGGAACCGGTGTATTGGCCCGACCGCTGGGCGATGGCCCTGTACCCATCAATGCTTGTCTGCACGGTCATCTCGACCTTCTCCTCCCACTGGCCGTTGGGGAGCTTGACCCGCTTCTTGCGCGGGATCGCGTAAATCTGCCGCGCCATCGGGTCCAAGCCGCTGCGGGCGGCGATGGTCATGAACAGGTGGAAGTCGTCTTCGGTGATCTGGGGAGCGATGACGCGCCGGATAAGGTCGGTCTGCTCATTGGTGAAATGGAGCGTCGCGGCTCCCGGGTCGCGAGGAATCAGGTCAGTCATGCAGTCCCCCCATGTATATCGAGAGCGTTTCGAGAGCGCCTTCGACGGTGGTGATCAGTTCGGCCGGTGCGGTCATGGTGTCGCTCCGCGGACCACTACTGCATCCTCCCGCCAAATGCGAACGCCCGGGATCGCCCCGTCGCCTTTCATCGCGTTCACGTAGGCGCGGATCTTTGCCTCGTTCGGCATCAGGAACTCCGCCGGGAGGCTCTTCTCCGAGACGATCTCGAACTTCCAGACTTCGCGGGTGCTCACGCCCTTGGCCTTCGGTTCGCTCGCCACGACCGCGTTCGGGACCATCTGCGCCTGGGCCTCCAACTCGACAGCCTTGGCGATGTTGCCCTTCTCCGCGTACTTCTCCGCCCGGGCTTCGAGCACCGCGCGCCGCTTCTCGGCTTCACGGTCAAGCCGTGCCTGTTCCTCGCGGAGCCGCTGGGCCTCCGCCCGGTCGAAGGTGGTGATGGCGCTGGTCAGCACGGTCCGCGCCCGGCTGAGGGCATCTTCCAGCGGGCGGTAGGCACCCATGATCTCCCGCTTCTTGTCGTCGAGGATCTTGGTGCGCTGCTTGCGGTTGTCATCCACCAGCTTGGCGAAGGTGGCGACCTCGCGCAGTTGCTCGGCGGCACCGTTGCGGCTGGCTGCGTCCGTCACTACGAGCTTCGCGGCGCTTTCGGCAAACCGCGAGACGTTGGCGATCAGGTCGCGGTCGGGTGCCGGGATCTGGATGGTGTCGATAGGGGTGACGTCCGTTGTCATTGGTGTCTCTCCAGGAATCTGTAGTGTCCGAGCAGGTTCAGGAACTCGGGCCAGTCGTCGGGGCTCGTCATCGGGATCAGCCGGTAGTCGGCCTCGGGGGTCAGTTGCACCACGTAGCGCCGCAACGCCCGCAGGGTGGGCGCCTGTTCATTCCATGCGTGCAGATATGCCGCGGTCTGCGGGCCAGCGCCCAGGCCGATCATGGAGCCGGTCTTGATGTCGAGGATGGCCGCCTTACCCTTGAGCTCGCCAGCGCGATCGAGGGTGCCCCGGTACTGATACTGCGCACTCTCGACCCGGCACTCGACCCCGCATGTGTACGGCTCGAAGCCGGTGTCGTTGCGGAACTTGATCCACCCGGTGAGGTAGGGGAGCACCTCGGGGTCAATGCTCCCTTCGTCGAGGTCGTTCTGGTCGTAGAGCGCGGTCGCCAGGTGGACGGCAGTCCCTCGCTCCGCCGCGTGCGCCAGCACCTCGGGATCGACCATCGAGAAGTCGCCGAGCGGCTTAAGGACGGTCGTCACCCTGGGCCACTTCTCGGGGTCTGTGCTCACGGCTCGACCACCATGGAGACGGGGACAAGCCGCAGGATTTGGCGCGCGCCTTCTTCGAGAGTGATCGTCGCCGTGTCATCCGGCCGGAAGCGGTCAAACGCCTCGATCTTGGCGACTATCGCCCCGGCCCATTCTGGCGCCAGCAACGCAGCCTTGAGCAGCGCCGCGGACTGGGCGCCCAGCGAGAGGACGGCCCTGTCATCAAGCAGCAACGCCAGTGGATTGTTCAGCCGCATGACCGTGCAAGCCGCAAGCTCGGCCAACACCTCAGCCGCGGCATGCATCTCCTCGCGGGTTGGTTTCTCGCCCTCCCACTCGCTCACAGCGACACCGCCTCGACCGCGATCCCGTCCGCGACAAGCGCGTCCCACTCGTGGTCCTTCAGGCAGATTTCTCCCGCAAACCTGCGGAAGCCCTTCACGCCGACATAGAGGCGCACGTAGACCAGGAGGCTTTGGCGATATGCCGTCCGGTCCTTGACTGCGACCACGCCCAGTGGCGCGGCCTTCGTTGTAGTAGCCATTTGGGTTGGTGTCCTTTCCGTGGGTGAGAGCCGGGTTGCCCCGGCCCGCACAATTCCGTGCTCGGTTACAGCGGGAATCTGTCCTCCTTCCCTTCGTGATTGGCTCGCGCGACGGTGGGCCTGCCAGCCTTCTCCTTCGTGTAACGCGTCCGTCGCGCTCGTCCCTTCGTGATGCGCGTGTAGTGCGCCGCGCCGTGTGCCCGGAGGGTCGCTTCCCCTCCGAGCCGCCCCGCTTCGCGCCGGGTCATATGTGCCCGGTCTCTCTCAGGTAAAGACCAACCGCGCCAGATCGGCACCGTTCGTCTCGATGGATGTGCCCGTTCAGCAACGGGAACTTTTCGGCCGGCGGCGTTCCAGCACGCCCAAGAGTGCAATCACAGCCCAGACACTTCAGGGGGCCGGGTGCTGTGGCTCCCCTCACGAGTCGGCGGCGTTCGGCGCGGTCCATTGGCCGTCCCCCTTTGCACACTTCAGGCACGGCATGAGCCGGTAGAACTTCTCCGGGCTCCCCGGCTCCCTCGGGACCAGGCGCTCGCGCATCCCCGTCCCACGACACGACCGGCACGAGCCGGGAAGTTCATCATGTCCTTGCACCATCTGGATTGCTCCCCCTCACGTTGTACCTCTTCCGCCAGGACAAGAACGTCCGCCGGGAGACACCACACTCTGCGGCGGCCGCATCATACGTCGGATGCCTACCAGTCACATCAGCCAGAAAATCGACGACCGCCTGTCCTCGCCGCTGGGCAAGCTCAGCGAGCGTAGGCGGATCTTTGCGCGGCCTCTCGACAACCCGTGGCGCGTTTCCCATGCAATGCGAACCCTTGTGCGAATACTCTCTTGGTTGAGGCCCCGAAACTCTAACGCGAAACCAACAGGGAACGCAAGTGAGAAGAGGGTTGCGAAGTCATAAGGGAAACCCCTACACTCTTTCGGCATTGCATAATGCAAAGACTGGAGTCAAGGAGCTCGAACCACATGCCTATGAGACCGCCGCGAGACGCGGCCCGGCTCCAGCA
>DAOKYT010000104.1:0-4787 GCA_035326025.1 Tepidiformaceae bacterium | reverse complement strand
TGACTGGCCGCCTCACTCCTCGCTCGCCAGCCGGCCCGCGGCGATACCGGCGAACACGCCCAGCACCGTCTCGATGATGTGCGTGAGGGTCGTGCCGATCGCCGCGTCACCGCCCGTGGCGCCCAGCACCACAAGGCCCGCGAGCGAGATGAGGAGCGCCGCCGCGAGGACGGCCACGATGATCGCCACCAGCCGGCCAACCGGCACGTCCTCGCTCATCGTGGCACCACCCGGCCGCTGGCGCGGTTGATGGCAAGGCGCTGGCCAGGGTGGCGCAGCGCGAGGACCGGGAGCATGACCGTGGCGCGAGCGAGGATGGCCAGCGCTCCGAGCCAACGGACCGAGGGGGACGCGGGGTCGAGGACGGTGATAACCATGGCGGGACCTCCAGGGGTGGTCCCGCCAATCTCGCGCGTGGAGGCGTGTAGCTCCAAGGCGCCGGTGGCAGGCCGTCAGCAGCTGGCACAAAGAACGGGCGGCTCCGGTGGGGGGAGCCGCCCGTGGAGGCTGGAGCGGGCAGCGGGCTATTGCAGGCCGGCCCGCATCCGCTCCTTCTGCATTTCGAGCTCCCGTTCCATCCGCTCCCGTTGACTGGCGACTTCCTCGGCCGTGAAGACGGCCGGTGCCTGCTCTTCGAGCGCATCGAGGCCCGGCTGCTCGAGCCGGTGGTCGTCGATCTCCTCGCGGCGCAGCCGGAGGATGGCTCGCGGGCCATCGACCTGGGCGATGTGGGCGCAGGCCAGCCAGTAGTCCGGCGCCCAGCGGATGTCGACCTTGAAGTAGTCGCCCCTCACCTCCTTCACATAGCCGAACTGCTTGCCGTCGTTCGTCCAGACCGATGCGCCCACCGCCGGGCGCTGGATGTTGGATGTCGTGCTCATGAGGGTACCTCCTTGCGGGGCGCTGTCCGCCATGGTGGACCAGGCCGCATCACGGAGGTGCTGCGAAACCACGCGCTCGCATTTCATCCGCATAACAGCGCGAAATCTTCACAGAGCGGAACGTGCGCCCGTTGCGTTCGCCGGCGGGAGCGGCCCCGGCCACGCACGGCCCTGGGAGCGAACGCCCGGCGAACTCGGCCGCTTTGTCCTACGCCACTTCGCACGCCGGCCCGCCGGTGAGCGAGCGGCGCCAGGGCAGCGCCGGGCCCCGGAGGCGGGATCTCACGCGCTGGATGCGCGGCGTCACTTCTCCCTTCCCGCGAGTCCCGGTACGCTTCCGCGCGATGGGCCCCCGCATCCTCATCCTTGCCCGCGGACACCTTGGCAGCCACATGTCGGCACCGGGCATCCGGGCCACGGCCCAGGCGCGCGTGCTCGCCGAACACGTCCCGGGCGCGCGCGTCACCCTCGGGGCGCCCAACCACGACTTCGAGCAGCCCGCCGATGGCGCCTTCGAGGTGGTCCGCTGGAGCGCGCGCAACCTGCTCGGTCTCGTCGCCCGGCACGACATCATCATCTCGTCGGGCCTGCCGCCCCACCTCGCGGCGTTCTTCCCGTGGCGCCGGATCGTCGTCGACCTGTTCTCGCAATATGCGATGGAGTGGATGGAGGTCGGGCGGCAGCACCACCAGGGCTACAAGCGCCACGCCTGGGTGCAGCGCACCCGCACCGTGCTCGCCATGCAGCTGACCATGGCCGACTTCGTCCTCACCTGCAACGAGCGCCAGCGCGATAGCTACATCGGCATGATGGTCTCGCTCGGGCTCATCTCGCCGAACGCCTACGACAACGACGCGACGCTGCGCCGCTACATCGATTCAGCTCCGCACGGGATCCGCCCGGAGCTGCCCGGGCCGGGCCGCAACGTGTTCCGGGGCGTCCACCCCGGGTTCAAGGAGAGCGACAGGATCATCATCTGGAATGGCGGCATCATCCAGTGGTACGACCCCGCGACGCTCCTCGAAGCGCTGCGCATCCTCGGCCGGGAGGATATCAAGCTCCTCTTCCTTGGCGCCGCCTACCCGGGCATCAAGGACCTGGGCAAGGGCGTCCGCTTCCAGGATGCCAGGGCAATCGCCGCGCGAAACGGCCAGCTCAACCGGACCGTCTTCTTCGAGGAAGGCTGGGTCTCGCACGAAACCGCGAAGCGCTACGTGCAGGAAGCCGACATTTCGGTCTGCTCCTACTTCGACAACCTCGAGACGCGCTACAGCCACCGGACGCGCTTCGTCGACCTGATCTGGGCCGAGCTGCCGTTCATCTGCACGCATGGCGACGTACTGGCCGAGGAAGTGGCGAAAAACGGCTGGGGGCTCGTGGTGCCAGAGGAGGACCCCCAGGCCCTGGCCCGCGCCATCGAGAAGCTGATCGACGACCGGGAGTTTCACGCGCGGTGCAAGGCGAACCTGGCCGCGGCGCGGGCCTCGCTCCAGTGGGATGTGACGATGGAGCCGCTCATCCGTTTCTGCTCCGGCGAGCGGCCTCCGGTCTCGTCGAAGTGGGAGCGCTTCCCGGGGCTGGTACAGCGCGTGTTCACCTACATGACGCGGCGTGCCATCTTCCAGGTGCTGGATAACCGCGATAAGCGGAAGGACCGCGAGCGGGACCGAAGGGAGAAGGCCGCCGAACGGGCGAGAACCGCGCGGGAGGCCCATACAGTGGAAGGAGGCAAGGCCGGTATTTCGGCCGCAGGTGGATAGGAAGGAATTCCGGGCCCGTCTGGCCGCGCGCCCGGCCGACGTTCGCTTCGAGGAGCTGGATCACCTGTTGCGTCTCTATGACTGGGAACTTGCTACCATTCGAGGAAGCCACCACGTATACAAGCGCTCCGGCGATCGCCTGCTGGTCATCCCATTCCGCCGGCCGCGAGTCCTGGCGGTGTATGTCCGGAAGGCGCTCGATGCAACCAGGGACGACGAATGACGCCTGAAGAGATCGACATCGAGGTTCAGCGGCGACTGCGGATGCCGTACCACCGGGTGATTACTGGCGAGCCCGTCGAGGGGTACCTCGGCGAGGTGCCAGAGTTGCCCGGGTGCTTCACCGCCGGTGAGACACCCGCGGAGGCGCTCGCCAACCTGGACGAGGCGATTGCCGCCTGGCTCGAGGCCGCCCTTGCAAACGGCATCCCCATTCCCGAGCCCGCCCGCGGCCCGGTGAGGCTGACAGCATGAGCGTGAAGAGGGCGCTGGACACCCGCCGGGCCCGGGGCGGCGATTCGGCGAGTCACACCCTTTCCTCTTTCCTCTTTCCTCTTCCCTCGTTCACCGGAGCCGGCCGGTGAAAATCCTCGTGCTTTCCCGCGCGGCTGTTGGGACGAAGATGGCCTCCCCGGGCATCCGCGCCTACCAGATCGCCGGCGCGCTCGGCCGCGCCATCCCGGAGGCCGAGGTCACCCTCGCCATCCCCGGCGACCGCGGCGAAATCGCCCTCCCCGCCCCCAATGTGCGCATCCAGGCGTGGGAATCCAACGGCCAGGCGGCGTTCCTCGCGGCCAACCACGATGTCGCCGTCTCGCGGAACTTCCCGCCCCAGTTCGTCCGCCTCATGGGCAAGACGCTGCTCGCCCTCGATGCCTTTACGCCGCTCTACGTGGAATGGATGGAACTTTCGCGGCGCGACTTCCCACCCGGTCTCCGCCGCACCTGGATGGCGAGCAACCGCTGGTACCTGAACATGCAGCTCACCCTCGCCGACTTCATGTTCTGCGCCGATGAGCGCCAGCGCGACATGTGGATCGGCATGCTCATGGCGCTCGCCCTCGTGCCGCCCGACATGTACGAGCGCGACCCTTCGCTCCGCAAGTTCATCGACATCGTGCCCTACGGCGTTTCGCAGCGGCCGCTCGACCCGCGCGGCCCGGTGCTGCGGGGCGTGGTGCCCGGCATCGAACCCGGCGATCGCGTGCTCCTCTGGAACGGCGGCATCACCGAGTGGAACGACGCCACCACGCTCCTCCAGGCCATGGACCGCCTGGCCGGCCGCCGCCCCGAGGTGAAGCTCGTGTTCATGGGCGTGAACCACCCGGATTTCGCCTTCGGGCCCGAGGCTGGCGTCACAAAGCGGGCGATCGAGCTGGCGCGCGAGCTCGGGCTCGAAAACCGGAACGTGTTCGTGCTTTCCGGCTGGGTGCCCTACGAGCGGATCGACGACTACCTGGCCGAGGCCGACGCGGGCGTCTGCCTCGGCTACGAAAATGTCGAGAGCCGCTTCGCCTTCCGCACGCGCTACGTCGACCTCTTCCGGGCGCGGGTGCCGCTGCTGTGCACGCGCGGAGATGTCCTCGCCGAGCGCGTGGCGGAAGACCCGCTCGGCATCACGGTGCCCGAACGCGATGTCGACGCCGTGGTGGCGGGCATCGAGCGGCTGCTCGATGACGCGGAGTTCGCCGGCCAGTGCCGCCAGAACCTGGGGCGCATCGCTGGCGAGCTCGCCTGGGATGTGGCCGTCGAGCCGCTGGCGGACTTCTGCCGGGCCGGCGAGAGCTGGGCAATGCCGCCGCACCGGCGCCGGTTCGATGCCTGCACGCGCGGCGCCTGGTACCTCGGCCTGAAGACCATCACCCGGGGCAGGGGGCTCCGCTCCACCCCCTGACCCCGCCGCCGCTGACCCGGGCGCGCAGCAGGCAGGCGGTTTCGAAGGCGACGTTGTCGTCCATTTCCGGTCGCTCCAGGGGTGTGCCGCTGGTGAGACCGGTGAGCGCCGCGATGCTTACTCGGCGTGCAGCGGCAAGCGTGAAAAGCGAGCGGGTGATACGCTACGACCTCGGCGGGGTGTAGCTCAGCCTGGCAGAGCGCTACGTTCGGGACGTAGAGGCCACAGGTTCAAATCCTGTCACCCCGACCA
>DAOKYT010000103.1:0-5073 GCA_035326025.1 Tepidiformaceae bacterium | reverse complement strand
CGCCGTAGCCCCGGGTGATCGCTTCCGGCTTCCGTCCGCCGACCATGACCCAGAGGAGCGATGGCGCGAACACGAACCGCTCCGAGCGTTCGATGAGCGTGACCCGGGCGCCGTCGCCCAGCCGTTGCTTCAGCCTCGTGGCGGCGACCTGCCCGCCAATCCCACCGCCCAGTACCACGACTCGGGGCGCTTCGTTGCTGCTCATGGGGCCTCCTAAAACACCAGGACGCGGTCGTTCTCGATGACCCAGGCCGCCAGGTCTCCCATCGTGGCCATCGTCGCCTCGGGGATGACGTCGCCCTGGCCGATGCCACAGCGGTTCACGCAGGTCGTGCAGATCTTCAGTCGCGCGCCACGGGGCAGGAGCGCCCGCAACATCGCCTGCAGGTCGAACTCCGCCCCGTCCGGCATCGCGCCCTCCCGCACCAGGTCGATCGCGTCGTTCATCACGAAGATCCGTACGTGCGCGCCCTGGTCGAGCAGCGTCGATGCCAGCCGCAGCGCGTTCCACGTCGTATCGCCGCCGAACGGGGCGTCGCTCAGGATGAGGAGGACCGTCGCGGCCTGCTTCGGCCTGGACCTGGCCGCCACCCTCCGCGGAAGCGACTTCAGTGTGGCGATCATCGGGACTCCTCTCCGTTCACCTGGACCGGCAGGCCGGCCGCTTTCCACTCCGGGAAGCCCTCTGCCAGCCGCAACGCCGGGATGCCGTGCGCCCGCAGCGCTTCCACCGCCTCGACCGAGAGGACGCAGTAGGGCCCGCGGCAGTAGGCGATGACGTCCTTGCCCGCCGGCAGGCTCGCAAGGCGCGCCTCGATCTGGTCGACCGGGATCGACAGCGCGCCCGGGATGTGGCCGGCACGAAACTCCGGCTCCGGCCGCACGTCCAGCAAGACGGCCTCGCCCGTGGCCATCCTCGCCACGAGGTCCTCGCGGCTCACCGGTGTCAGCCCGTCCCGGCCGGTCACCAGTGCCGCCACCACCTGCTCGAACTCGGCCAGCTGCTCCCGCGCGAGTTCCCGCAGCGCGAACCAGAACCGCACGACTCGCTCATCGGCCACCCGGTAGTACACCCGCGGCGGGTCCCGCCGGACCGCCGCCAGCCGGGACTCAGCCAGCATCCGCAACTGCCGCGAGGTGTTCGAAACGCTCAGACCAGAGGCGCTGGCAAGCTCCTCCACCGTCTGCTCCCCCTGGCACAGCCGGTCGAGCAGCTTGAGACGGCCGGGCGAGGCGAGCGCCCCGGTGATCCGTGCGAACTGGCGGAAGATGGCCTCGCTGGAATCCGTTTGCATGGTTGCGCAAGTGTGCAAGCGAAACATCGGCCCGTCAATCCGGCGCCGGGTCCACCGCCCCCTATCGCCGGGCCCTCGTTCCAGGGCTCATCCGCCACAACAGTCCGGTGCGCCTATCCTGTACTCGTCGCCCGGCGAGAACGGTGGCGGCGCCTGGCATCCCGGCCAAAGAACGTACGCTTCGAGGAGGTCGAGCGCCTGTTGCTGCTCTCCGGATGGACTCTGGTTCGCACCCGTGGCAGCCATAAGCATTATCGAAAGGGGTCGCTGCTGGTGTCTGTCCCCTTTCGGCGAGGGTCTATACTTATCCCGTACGTCCGGGATGTTCTCCAGCGTACTCGCGAGGAAGGCGATGACTGACGACGACCGCGAACGCCTCATCCAGGAAATCGTTGCCCGGCCCTACCGCAAAGTGATCAGCGGCGACGACATCGAGGGCTATTTCGCCGAAGCGCCCGAGCTGCCCGGTTGCGTGACGGCCGGGGCTACCGTCGAGGAGGCGCTTGAGATGCTTCGCGATGCCATGGAGGGCTGGGTCGAGTGTGCCCTGCTGGCCGGCGACCCAATCCCCGAACCGGAAGCGACTGTCCGCCTGAGCGCCTGACACCCCTTGCCCCAACAGCCCGTTCGCCACTACCTGCTCTTCCGCCAGCCCCGCGTCCGCCACCGCCCTGCGTGGTATCGACCATCGGCGCCCGTTCGTCCGGGTGCCGCGTTCGGGTTGGGAAATGGTCCACCCGGCGCTACACTCGCCGCCAATGAGCGATGAGCTGTTCCCGGTTACCCACACCAAGATCCAGTCGTTCCAGCGCTGCCGGAAACAGTACTGGTTCAGCTACGTGAGCGGGTTCGCCTGGCCCCCTTCGCGCGATACCCCCGCCGCCATCGTCGGCAAGGGCGTCCACCGCGCCATGCGCGTCCTCTGCGAGACCGGCCAACCCCAGGACGCCGAACACGAGCTCGATGCCTACCTCCGCATGCCCAGGCACGAACAGGCGGGCCCCGGCTCCGAGTACCACCGTCTCGCGTTCGAACTCCTCGCCAACGGCATAGCGGCCCATGAGTCGATCGTCAGCGAAGACCGCTACGCCGAGCTCAACACCTGGGTGCCGTCCCGCTCCCGTGGGGTGACCATCCGCGCCATGATCGACCGCGCCGACCGGCTCGACGCGGGTCACTGGCTCATCATCGACTGGAAGACGGGCCGCTTCGACCTGGACGAGATCGTCGATGCCCAGCTCGATATCGGGCACCTGGCCCTGCGCACCTCGCGCATGCTCCCGGCCGAAACGCGCGTCACCGCCATCGGCTGGAACCTCCGTTCTGGCATCCAGCGCGTCCGCGAACTGAACCGTGACGATGCCAGGAAGACCGTCGACTACATCGCGAACTTCGCCGCCCGCATGCGGGCCACCACGGAGTTCCCGGCGACACCTGGCCCCCACTGCACCTTCTGTGACTGGGCCGACCGCTGCGAGGAAGCCATCAGCCTCGACCGCACGGAGCTGACCTGGCTGGACGACGACTGGGAGCGCCAGGCCGAACCGTTCTGAGCCCGATGGCAAGTGCCGTGATGTGAGCCCTGGTGTGACAACGGATCGATCACGAACTGTTCGTCAGGCCACGAGGGTCTTGGCCCAGGGCCAGGCGCTGGCTACCGCTGGCGGCCAGGTGTCACTGATGCCGACGGGTTCAAGCGCAGGAGTTTCAATCTTCCCCACGGAGAACCAACGATTCGAAATTTGCTCGGCCGTCTTTCCGGTGAGGAAGACCTCATGACATGCGGGGCAAACAAGGGCATCTACTTCGAGTTGCAGGCTGCGGCCGTCCTCGGCGACATGCCCGAAGACGCGCCGCTCTCCTTGCAATTCGGCCGAACGACAGGACGGGCACATCATCGCGAATCCAACCTTCGCCGAAAATCCGCCGTCCACTGGGCGGGATCGGGCTCATGCACTGTTACCATCGTCACGATGGGAGGATAGGAGCAGACGACATGATACCACCTGCCTGAAGGTCCTCTGCAAAGAATCAGGCAGCACGGGCCAAGGTGGTGAGCCGGGTAGTCCTCGATCACCTCGGTCGAATCGGAAAGGAGACCATGAGCCACGTCGCTGAGATCGATGCCTCGATCCAGAAGACGCCCGAGCATGTGCACTGAGATCACATAGCTCTTTGCCCGGATCGCTTCGCGGATGCCATCCAGCAAATCACTCACGTAGTGAGTTCGGCCTAAAGGCCCCAGTCTTCCCTGGCGACGCCCAGCGTTGCGTAAAGCTCGGGAGGAAGAGGGATTTCGCCGTTGGCCCGCTCAAATGCCTTGAGCTGCTTTCGCAGGAGCATGGCAACCACCTTCGCGTGCTCCATGCTCATCCTGACCACCGTAAGCTTCTCGGCGATCGGTGGAGTGGGACCTGAGTGATGCGGAGGTGTTCGCCCAAGCGTAATCGTTACGCCATAGGGCGTGGTGCTGATCTGGGTAGAGTCAGCGTAGATGTCCGGAACCACGGATTCGTTCACGAAGGTGGCGCTCCTTTCGGGCGTTGGCATTCCTGTGGGCGCACTTCCCTCGGGGCTGTGATTCCGGTTCTCGCCCCCTCCCGGAGTTCCGCATCAATCGCTTCCCGGTTCGCCATGTGGCGGGCGACGGCTGCATACACGGCCGCGATGCCAACATGCGGGTACCCGGCCTCGATCTCCTCAGGCGCCAGACCACTGTTGAACAACGCGGCGATCTGCGACACCGAGATTCCCGTCCCGGCGATGTACGGCCGCCCGCCATTCACTCCCGGCGTTGACCGGATCAGGCTGCCGATGTCCACGCTTGCGGTTGCGGCCATGGCCGAAGTGTACCACGGAGCTGCCCCTTCCCTCCCGGCGAAACCCGCGAGCGCTCCCCGCCATGTTCACCGCCGATGACCCCATCGTCGCCGAACTCCTCGCACGTTCGACCCTCATGCGCCTCGCCTGTGCCGGCGCCCACCACCAGCGCCACGCCGTCCCCACCTGGCGCCAGCATGCCGCTGGCCGCTTCCCCCGCCCCGGCGCCGATGCCTGTGCCGGCCGCATGGCGGCCCGGGTGAAGCGCCAGGTCCGCATCACCACCGAGCCGAAATCCTGGCCCATCCTCGACTTCGTGAAGCGCTCGCCGAAGTCCCCTGCGTAACTACCCCGTGTGCCGGTGCTTCCTCTCCAGCTCCACCAGCTGGCCCACGAGGTCCGAGTGCGCCTGCACGTGGAACACGTACCGCGGGATATCGAACCCGGGCTGGCGCGACATGAACGGTTCGCCCCAAAAACTCAGGTGGGCCTCTGTCTTTCCAGCGGCCGTATCGGCCAGGATGAACGACACCGCCTCGTGTGAAAGCGGGACCCAGCGGGGCTCACGCAGTTTGGTGTAGCCCCCCGCCGCCTGGGCCTTCGGCAGTACTTCCTGTTCCCAGCGCTCGCGCTCCGAGGGGTCGAGCACGAACTGGACTCCGCTCACGTCACCGTTCTCCAGCGCTGGTCGCAGCAGTGCATCGAACAGCGATTGCGGCTTAAACATCAGCAGGCACACGTTGAACCACACCATCTCGCCCCGTGCCTGGCGCGCGAACGCCTCGCTCGCGGCCCGCAGCTCGCGCGGACCAATGAGCAGCACATCCGGCTGCTTCATCCCTGCCAGCAGGCCGGTGAGTACCGTCTCCGTCCGCTCGCTCCGCTCCATCAGCAGCTCATCCTGCGCTTCCCGGCGCAGGTCGCGGAAGAGCAGCAACGCCAGCACCACCAGGGCAAT
>DAOKYT010000102.1:0-5179 GCA_035326025.1 Tepidiformaceae bacterium | reverse complement strand
CGGCCCCGCCTCCGCCCGCTTGATGTAGAAGGTCATGCTCTGCATCGCCAGCACCGGGTCGATGTGGCGGATCACCACGTTCCGCGGGACGTGGGCGGTGATCGGTGCGTAGTTCAGGATGGCGCGGATCCCGGCCTCCACCAGCCTATCGACAACCCCCTGGGCAGCCGCAGCAGGTACCGCCACGATGCCGATATCGACCCGCGCCGTGCCGAGGAACGTGTCCAGTTCTTCAATGTGGTGGATGGTGACGCCGCCGACCTGCTGGCCTACCACGGTGGGGTTCGCATCGAACGCGGCGACGATTTCGAACCCCTGGGGGCCGAACCCGCCGTACTCCGCGATGGCCTGGCCAAGCCGCCCAACACCCACGAGGCAGAGGCGCCACTGCCGATCGATCCCCAGGATCTCTCGCAATTTGGTCAGCAAACTGTTGACGTTGTAGCCGCGGCCCTGTTTCCCAAACCGCCCAAAGTAACTGAGATCCTTGCGGATCTGCGCGGGCGTGACATCGAGCAATTCCCCCAGTGCCTGCGAGCTCACGACGGTCTCCCCCTGGGCTGCAAGCTCCGATAGCGCCCGGGCGTACACGGGGAGACGATTGATCACGACTTCTGGGATTTCGAGGGTCATGGCGGAGGTTGTGAAATCCGTAACTTTCGCTGGACTATAGTGCTCCGCATACGCTCGGGTCAATTCAGTACAGTGATGGATTACACGCCGTTTGCCTATCTGCGTGCGATGCTTAACACACGTGTAACCGCTGCCTCCAGCGCTGGATCGTCGGCCGGGTCGACCGTTCTTGGATCCAGCAACACCGCGCCGTTGTCTATCCTCCCAATCACCGGGGGAGCGCACCCTCGCAAGTCGCGGGATAGTGCATCCGGGCCTCCAGGGTGGCGAATTGCCGCGCACCACGTTGGCACCCCCTGTCCCGGGAGCGAGCCGCCGCCAACCATGGTCGTCGACGCCACCACGCTGCCCGCCTCCCCGGCTGCCTTCGCCCAGCGGCGGGCCCTTCGGCGGAGCGTTCCGGGCTCTCGCCGGAGCATCTCCCACACGGGCACTTCTGAATCCTGCCGGCCCAGTGCGTATTGCAGCAAGGTCGCGTTGAGCGCGGCAATAGTCAGCTTGTCCACCCGCAACGCCCGCGCCAGCGGATGACGCCTCAGCTCGGCCACGAGATCCTTCCGGCCGGCGATGATGCCGCACTGGGGCCCGCCCAGGAGCTTGTCGCCGCTAAAGAGCGCGAGGTCGGCGCCGCCCGCCAGGCTTTCCTGGACCGTTGGCTCGTGGTCCAGCCCATAGAGGCGCGTGTCGACCAGGCATCCACTGCCGAGATCGTCGATGAGGAGCACAGCGCGGCGCCGCGCGAGATCGGCGAGCTCGGCCACTGTTGGCTCGGCCGTGAAGCCCACAACCCGGAAGTTGGACGTGTGCACCCGGAGCAGGGCGGCTGTCTCGCCGGTGATGGCCGCCTCGTAGTCGTTCGCGTAGGTGCGGTTCGTCGTTCCGACTTCCACCAGATGCGCGCCACTCTGCCGCAAGACATCCGGGATGCGGAACCCGCCACCGATCTCGACCGCCTGCCCGCGTGAAACGATGACCTCGCGCGCCTGCGCGAACACCTGCAGCACCATCAGGAGGGCGGCGGCATTGTTATTCACCACGATGCCGTCCTCAGCCCCCGTCACCCGCTGGATCAGCGACCGCACATGCTCGTGGCGGCTGCCGCGCTCACCGGCGTCGAGGTCGAACTCCAGGTTTGAAGCCCCCGCCACGCGCGCCATCGCCTCTATGGCGGCCCGGCCCAGCGGTGCGCGGCCGAGATTTGTCTGGAGGATGACTCCCGACGCGTTGATCACCCGCCGCAGCGATGGCGCCATGCGTGCCTCCATGGCCACGACCGTGCGTTCCACCAGTTCTTCGCGCCGTGCCGGCTGCCCCCGGGTTGCGGCCGCGCGAGCTCCGGCGAGCACCTCGCGGGCAGCTTCCGTGGCCAGCGCGTGTTCCGGTCCGCCGGCGGGCAGGCCCGGGATGCTCGAAAGGATCGCGTCCACCGATGGAATGTCGCGGCGTGGGTCGTTCTGCACCCCGTGAGTGTACTCCGCAGCGGGTGCCATCGAAGCGGCGAGGCCCGGCTATCGAATCTACATTCAGGCATGGCCGACATCTTCGATTGACCATGTTGGGATTACCGTTGACGATAAGAGCCACCCTCTCTCGGAGACTCCTGTGAACCTGCGGATACCCGGACCGACACCGTGCCCTGAGGAGGTGCTGTCCGCCGGCGCGATGCAGATGATGAACCATCGCGGCCCCGAATTCGCCCAGATCCTCCGGCGTGTTACCGACGGCCTGAACTGGGTGTTCGGTAGCTCGACCGATGTCCTGTCCTTCACCACCTCGGGCACCGGCGGCCTCGAAGTGGCTATCGTCAACACTCTCAGCCCCGGTGACCGCGTGCTGTCCGTCTCCATCGGTTCGTTCGGCGACCGGCTCAAGAGCATCGCGAGGACATACGGCGCCGAGGTCGTGAGCTACGCCCTCGAGTGGGGCGAGGCCGCCGACCCGGCAGTCGTCGGCAAGATGCTCGATGATGACGCCTCTATCAAGGCGGTGCTGGTCACCCACAACGAGACCTCGACGGGCGTCACCAACCCGCTCGAAGCGATCGCCAAAGAGGTCCGCGCCCGCGATCGGCTCATCATCGTCGATGCGGTCAGCAGCATGAGCTCGGTCCCCTGCCCGGTGGAGCGCTGGGACCTCGACGTTGTGGTAAGCGGCTCGCAGAAGGGCTGGATGGTGCCGCCCGGCCTCGCCTTCGTCTACCTGAGCGAGCGCGCCTGGCGGGCCAACGCCGAGGCGAAAATGCCCCGCTTCTACTTCGACGCCGCCAGGACGCGCGACTCGCTCCAGAAGCTCCAGAATCCCTGGACACCCGCCATGTCCATCTACTACGCGATGGATAAGGCGTTCGAGCTCATCCGCGCTGAAGGCCTCGAAGGGGTGTTCACGCGGCACGAGGCAATCGCGAACTACACCCGCGAGCGCGTCAAGCGTCTCGGCCTCAGGCTCGTCCCCGTCGACGAAAAGTTCGCGTCCAACACTGTCACAGCCGTCTGGTGGCCCGAGGGAGTCGATGGCAAGGCCATCAGCAAGCGCGCGCGCGAGGAGTTTGGTGTCGTGCTTGGTGGTGGCCAGGGCAAGCTCGAAGGCAAGATCTTCCGCGTTGGCCACCTCGGCTGGGTGCAACAGCACGAAGTCGCGGAAGCGCTCGACGTGGTAGAGAAGCTGCTGGCGGAGGCGAAGGCCCTGGCCTGAACCCGTTCCAGGTCCCCAACCGATTACTCCCACACGCCCCATGCAATTTGCATGGGGCGTGTCTGTTCATGCATACTGCATGGCATATGGATGCAGCCCGGTTCGCCGCCGCCCGCATGGCCCTCGGTCTTTCCCAGTCCGCCATCGCCACCGCGCTGGGTGTCGACCAGGGGACCATCAGCCGCTGGGAATCCGGCAAGGTTCGCATCCCCGCTGCCATCCAGCTCGCCCTCGCCACGCTCAAGGAGTCACTCGAACCGATGCCCGACAGAACCCGCCCGCGAATCCTCATCGCCGACCCCGTCGCCCCCGAGGGTATCGAGATGCTCCGGGCCGCCGGCGATGTCGATGTGAACACCGGCCTCGCGGCCGATGCGCTCATCGGCATCATCGGCAACTACGAGGCCCTCGTGGTCCGCAGCGAGACGAAGGTCACTCGCCCGGTGATCGAGGCTGCGTCGCGCATGCAGGTCATCGGCCGCGCCGGCGTTGGCGTCGACAACATCGACCTCGATGCGGCGACGGAGCGAGGCGTGATCGTCGTCAACGCGCCCCAGGGGAACACCATCGCGGCGGCGGAGCACACCCTCGCGCTCCTGATGTCCCTCGCCCGCCACGTCCCCCAGGCCGATGCATCCATGCGCGCCGGCAAGTGGGACCGCAAAAGCTACCTCGGCACCGAAATCCGCGGGAAGACCCTGGGTATCGTTGGCCTGGGCAAGATTGGCTCGGAGGTGGCGCGCCGCGCGGTCGCCATGGAGATGCGCGTCCTCGCGCACGACCCCTTCGTGCCCGTTGAGCGCGCCCGCGCGCTCGGCGTGGAATCGGTCGACTTCGAGCAGCTCATCATGCTCTCCGACTTCATTACCGTGCACCCGCCTCTCACCGCCACCACCCAGGGGATGATCGGTGAAGCCGAGATCGCGCGGATGAAGGAGGGCGTCCGGCTCATCAACGTCGCGCGCGGCGGGATCATCGACGAGGCGGCGCTGGCAGCCGCCGTCGCCAGCGGCAAAGTGGCCGGCGCCGCAATCGACGTCTTCACCAGCGAACCGCCGAAGGGCAATCCGCTCGTGGACGACCCCCGCATCATCATCACGCCCCACCTCGGCGCATCGACCGCTGAGGCCCAGGAGCGGGTCGCCATCGACGTGGCCGAGCAGATTGTCGAGGTGCTCGGGGGCAAACCAGCGCGCTACGCGGTCAACGCTCCGATGCTCGCTCCAGAGACCCTGCAGGTGATACAGCCATACATGGCCGCCGGCGAACTCCTCGGCACCGTCGCCACGCAGCTCGTGACGGGGAAGCTCGAATCGATCGAGATTGAGTACTACGGCGAGATTGCCGAGCACGACATCACCCCGCTGCGCGCGTCGGTGATCCGCGGCCTGCTCAAGCCTATCTCCGAAGAAAACGTCAACATGGTCAACGCGAACCTCGTCGCCCAGTCGCGCGGCTGGAACATCGAGGAGCGCAAGCGCACATCGCACGATACCTTCATCAATCTCATCCACGTGAAGGTTGGCACCAGCGAGGCCGAGGTCACCGTCGGCGGCACCGTCGAGCACGGCCACCCGAACATCGTGATCATCAACGGCCTCGATATGGACCTCGTCCCCGAACCGGGGACCTTTCTCCTGGCCTGCGACAACGAGGACCGCCCGGGCATGATCGGCCGCGTGGGCACGCTCCTGGGGACGTGGGACATCAACATCCAGTCGATGCAGGTTGGTCGCCGCGGCCGCCGCGGCCGGGCGCTCATGGCCATCGCCGTCGATGAGAGTCCCACGCCAGAACAGCTCGCCTCCATCGAAGCGATCGACGGCATCTACAACGTGCGGCTGGTCCGCTTCTA
>DAOKYT010000101.1:0-5202 GCA_035326025.1 Tepidiformaceae bacterium | reverse complement strand
CACCCGGCTTCGCAACCTCTTTGACAAAGGTTCGCCCCGTCCATTCCGCCAATGGCTCCGACCGCAACGGGGTTCTCCCCGCCGGATTGGGCGGCAGCCGGACATCGCTGAACACCGGGCGCGCACCACCAGGAGTGAACCCTTCGGCAAGCAGGGCATCCTCCGAGACCTGTATGGGTAAGAATCGGATCAATCCCGCCCCATCCGGTCCGGACGGAAACGCGGCAGTCTCACATGTTCCCGTGTGTCCGGAGAGTGGCATGTATACGAAGGACGTTTGCGGGGTGGCAATCACGAGCTGTACCAGCTCCCCGGTGCGGGTTGTATATCGAGCCTTAACATGAGTTGGTAGGCCGTCACCGTTCACCAGGACCCAGGTGTCCGCCAGGATATCTTCGCCGTCCATCGGGTCGATGGGGTTTGCGGAGCTATCCCGGCTGATGTAGTTGACGTGGACGAGGGTTCCCGAGAACCCTTCGTTCTTCTCAACGAAGCTGAACCCACTTACGACGAATGCGGTCGCCGTCGCCGCGCCCACTGCGGCGAGCACGGCCATGGCGATGACGGCCACCTTTGGCGCCTTGCTGATCAGACCGGTTATCGGAAGCATGCGGCTTCGTGGTAGCAGGGGTTGAAGCGTAGCACCGGTGCTGAAGCGCATCCAGCCACGGTGGGTGGTTGCTTTGCGCTCTCTCCCACGGCGTCGCCAGCCTGGAGCGGTCCCGGGACATCCAGGGCAGACCAGGTCCGCCTCACCCGGTCCACGAATCCGGGCTCACTTCCCCCTGCGCAATGGTTGAAACGTACTCCAGCCACGCACCCATGTTGCGCCGCCACCATTCGCCCAGGTCGCGGGTTGAATTCAGACCGGTGATCTCCTTCAGCTCTCGTACGACACTGCGGAATCCCTCTATTTGCAGCCCGAGCGCCTCCGCGGCCGCTCGCTCCGTGCGCCCGTGTGCCAGCGCACGACCGGCAGGCGACCGTGGGTTGCACAGCCACCGCGGTCCCGGGCTCAAGGGCGCCCCCGGCTTCGACCACGCCGCTGATTTCGTGGCCCGGGACCATGCCCGGGAGACCACGGAACTCGCCACGGTAGAAGTGGAGGCCGGAGCCGCAGATGCCGACGGTGGTGGGCCGGATGAGCACCTCCCTCGGGCAGTGCGCGGGCACGGGGAGGTCAACGATGTCGAGCGTGTTCGCGGCGTTCCAGGTTGCCACGCGGATCGCGCCTGTTGCCGCGCGGATCGCGCCTATCGTAACCGCAGGTCGTTGCACGCGGGTCGCGGGATGAGCCGGACGCCGGTACGCTCTGTTCGTGGGCCACCGAAAGAACCGCAAGCGAGACCGGCGCCGCGAACAACAGGGCGAACTGCAGTGGCGTCACCAGCCGCCGGCAAGGGAGGACGACTTTCTGAAACCGGACCCGTTCTCGCTGCTGGAGATGGCGGGCTTGCGGGAGCCATCCGGGCTACGCGCGGAACCGGCGAAGGCCTGCGGCGGCTGCCGCGAATTCGTGGAAGACCACGAAGGCGGACGGGGCACCTGCCTGCACCCCGGGAGCGGCGTGCTCAACCCGTGGACCGACACCGTTGCGTGCGATTTCTTCGCTCGCGGGCGGGCGATGAGCCGGCGGTAGGTGGCGGTTCGCGGGGCTCGGGCGGGCGGCGGCGAATGCAACGGTGACAGCAACGACGAAACAGAACCGCCACAATATCTTGTGTCCGGAGTCTTGACGGACCACAAGATATTGATCCATACTCGCCCCCGCACCCCAGGGAACTGCTAAGGTGCCTAGACGCTTCAAGGATTGTTACGTCAATCGTGCGCTGCCCATACTGCCACTTCCGCGATTCCAGAGTGACCGACTCCCGGGCAACCGACGACGGGATTCGGCGGCGGCGGCAGTGCATCTCGTGCGGCGAACGATTCACCACGGTCGAGGCTGTGCAGTTTTCGACCGTGCAGCTGGTGAAGAAGGACGGGCGGCGCGAGGACTTTAACCGCGAAAAACTGCTCCGCGGCCTGCGGGCCGCATGCGCGAAGCGGAGCATTTCGGTGGCGCAGCTGGAGGCGGTCGTGGCCGAGATCGAGGCCAGGGTGACAGCCGACGGCCGCCCGGAGATCCCATCGCAGTTTGTGGGAGAGCTGGCGATGGATGCCCTCCGGCGGCTCGACCACATCGCCTACATCCGCTTCGCCTCGGTCTACCGCGCGTTCGCCGACATCGAGTCGCTCAAGGAAGCGGTGGAGGCGCTGGAAGAGGGCCGGATCCCGACCGCCGAGGAGCGCAGCCTGCAACTGGCACTCCCGGACGTGCCGGACGAGCCGCGGGGGCCGCGTCTGCTCCAGGACGTGGAAAGCCGGCATTTCGCCGAGTCGGTGAGCTAGCCATGAAGATCTGGGAAGTCCATTCGCTTTCGACCAACGGCGCCATCCGCACGACCGCGGACGGCGATGCGGATGTGGCCGGGCTGCTACTCACCGAAAAGGCCTACCTGCTTGCGATGCGTGACTTCCGGCCGGCGCAGCTGTTGAACCTGGTGCATGAGCGCGGTCCGCACGGCGCCGCCGAGGCGCTCGTGGCACACTTCGCCGGGGCGCAGCCCGATAACACCGGCCGCACCCTCAGCCGCGGCCGCTCGCGCATGGGCGACCCGGTGATCCAGCGGTCGGACGAAGCGCCGCAGCCAGTGACAACGGGGCGGTTGGCTCCCGGAGACCACTAGCCAGTTCGAACATTTGTTCGTATCATCACCAGCCCCGCTCCCGCCGCGGGACGCCAAGAATGGGAGGAACACCAATGGTCACGACTGCATCGGAAGGCCTCGGCCTGGACAACGGGGATTTCGAGCCCACGCCGCTTTCGGAGAATGCGAAGGTAGTCATCGAGCGGCGCGTGGCACGCCGGAACGACCGTGGCGATGCGCTGGAGACGCCGGACCAGGTGTTCCGCCGCGTGGCCCACAACCTGGCCGAGGCTGAGCTGCGGTTTGGCGGGACGGAAGGCGACCGCGCAGCGGCCGAGGGGAGCTTCTACCGGCTGATGGCTTCGCTCGACTTCCTCCCGAACTCGCCGACACTGGTAAACGCCGGGCGAGAGCTCCAGCAGCTCTCGGCATGCTTCGTCCTTCCCGTGCCCGATTCAATCGATGGCATTTTCGAGGCGATCAAGAACACCGCGATCATCCACAAGTCGGGCGGCGGGACCGGGTTCGCGTTTTCGCGGCTGCGGCCGGCGCACGACCGCGTGCAGTCGACGATGGGCGTCGCGAGCGGCCCCGTCTCGTTCATGAAAGTGTTCGACGCGGCGACGGAAGCGATCAAGCAGGGCGGCACGCGCCGGGGCGCGAACATGGGCATCCTCCGTGTTGATCACCCGGACATCGATGAGTTCATCACGATGAAGGCGGACATGACCACGCTGCAGAACTTCAACATCAGCGTGGCGGTGACCGATGCGTTCATGAAGGCGGTCGAAGAGGGCACGGCCTACGACATCATCAACCCCACCTCGGGCCAGGTAGTCTCCCGGCGCGATGCGCGCGAGGTGTGGGAGAAAATGCTCGCGAACGCCTGGAAGAACGGCGACCCGGGTGTCATCTTCATCGACCGGATCAACGCGGGGAGGGCGAACCCGGTGCCGAAGCGCGGTCCGGTCGAATCGACGAACCCGTGCGGCGAGCAGCCGCTCTACCCGTTCGATTCGTGCAACCTCGGTTCGATCAACCTGCACCACTTCACGAAGGGCGCGCCAGGGGCGAAGGAGGTCGATTACGAACGGCTGGGGAAGGTAGTCCGGCGGACGGTACACCTCCTCGACAACGTGATTGAGATGAACCACTACCCGATCCCGGAGATTGCGGAGACCTCCCACGCGATCCGCCGCATCGGGCTGGGGGTGATGGGCTGGGCGGACATGCTTATCGACCTGCGCATCGCGTACAACTCGGAAGAGGCGCTGACGCTGGCGCGGGAAGTGATGTCGTTCATCCAGCGGGAAGCCGACGCCGCCTCGTCGCAGCTGGCGCAGGTGCGGGGCAACTTCCCGGACTGGGCAGATTCGATTTACGGGCCCAGGGGGCCGGAAGGCCCACGCCCGATGCGGAACTCCACGCGGACCACGATCGCCCCGACCGGGACCCTCAGCATCATCGCGAACTGCTCCGGCGGGATAGAGCCGGTGTTCTCGCTCGCGTTCATCCGCTCGCATTACCTCGACAAGGACGACCCGACGAAGCGGACCGAGCTGGCGGAGGTGAACGAGCAGTTCGAGGCGGTTGCGAAGGCCGAGGGGTTCTACAGCGACGAGCTCATTCGTTTCCTGGCCGAAGGCGGGCACCTCGCGGAGCGGCCCGAAGTGCCGCAGTGGGTGAAGGACACGTTCGTGACCGCGCACGACATCGAACCTGCGTGGCACGTGCGCATGCAGGCTGCCTTCCAGGAGTTCACGGACAACGCGGTCTCGAAGACGATCAACTTTCCGAACACAGCCAGCGTGGACGATGTGCGGACCGCCTATGAGCTGGCCTACCGGACCGGCTGCAACGGCATCACCATTTACCGGGACGGTTCGCGTGAGCTCCAGGTGCTAAAGCACGCTGAGAAGAGCGAGAGCGAAAAGGCGATCGAGGCGGCCCAGGCGATCGTCACGGGAGCCATGGGCCCGGTGCGCCGAAGGCTGCCCGATGAGCGCCAGGCCATCACGCACAAGTTCCGCGTGGGCGAACAGGAAGGTTACATGACCGTGGGCGTGTTCGACGATGGGACGCCGGGCGAGGTGTTCATCAACGTGAACAAGCAGGGCTCGACCGTCTCGGGCCTGATGGACACGGTGGCGATGCTCACAAGCTACGCGCTCCAGTACGGGGTACCTATCTCGGAGCTGGCTTCGAAGCTGAAGAACACGCGGTTCGAGCCGAGCGGCCCGACCAGCAACAAGCAGATCCCGATCGCGACCAGCATCGTGGACTACGTGTTCCGCTGGCTGGAGCTGAAGTTCGGCGGAACGAACACGGCCGTCCAGCCGATGCTCATCCCGGCGGACCAGGTAGCGGAAAGCACGAACCCGAGTGTGGCCGCGACGAAGCACAGCGACGCGGTGGCGAGCGGGGTGGGCTGCCCGGATTGTGGCGCGGTGCTGTACTACGCCGAGGGCTGCCTGATCTGCCACAACTGCTTCTACAACAAGTGCGGGTGAGG
>DAOKYT010000100.1:0-5289 GCA_035326025.1 Tepidiformaceae bacterium | reverse complement strand
CCGTTCCCCTGGTTCGTGGTGCTCCGGTAAAAGCGCTCAAAGAGGCGGGGAAGATCCTGCGGGGGGATGCCCGGCCCCGAATCGCTCACCGTCACCTGCAGCGTCCCGGGCTGCAGGTCGCGGCACGCCACCCGCACCGTTCCCCCGGCCGGCGTGTACCGGAGCGCATTGTCCAGCAAGTTGTTCAGCACCTGCTCCAGCCGGTCGAAGTCCCCCCGGATCCGGGCATTCCCCTGTACCGCCACATCCAGCTGTATCCCGGCCTCTTCCGCCCGCAGCGCGAAGACCTCGCCCACGTGCTCGAACAGCTCTCGCAGGTCGATATCCTCCTGCTGCATCGAGACCTGCCCGCTCTCGATACGTGAAAGGTCCAGCAGTTCCTGCACCAGGCGAAGCACACGGTTCGATTCGTCGCTGATAATCTTCGCCGAGCGGTCCATGCCTTCCCGGTCGTCGATCGTCCCGTCCAGCATCGCCTCGCTGAATCCCCGGATCGATGTCAGCGGTGTCTTCAGTTCGTGCGAGATGTTCGCCAGGAAGTCCCGCAGCGTCTGCTGCGACCGCTGCACTTCCTCGGTCATCCGGTTGAAGTTCGCGGCGAGGTCGCGCACCTCTCGGGGCCCCGTCGCCGGCACCCGCTGCCGGTAGTTGCCCCGGGCCACGCTCCGGGCGGCCCGCGCGATGCCCCGCAGTGGAGCGGCGACACTCTGGCTGAACGCGAAGCCGAGCACAAGCGCTGCCGCCACCGCGATCAGCCCCGAGAACAGCAACCTCGGCATCAGGTCGCCGAGAATCTCGCCAAGGCTCGCTGCCGGCCGGGCCACGATGATCGCCGCGGCGTCAGTCTCGTGCAGTGCATCCAGCACCTGCGGGTCCAGTGCCATGCTGACGCACAGGATCGACGGCTCATCCGGGATCTCCAGCCGGCAGCGCCGTGGCTCGGCCGCCGGGACCGGGCTCCCTCCGGTCGCCGGCTGCTCCTTCAGGTCCCGTACCACGGCGCCGTCGAGGGGCTGCTCGGGAGGCCGCGAAGTGAGCCCCGGGATGACCTGCCCCTGCCGGTCGACAATCGCCAGTGACGTGTCCGAGGCCACCCTCCCCGCCGTCAGGAACTGCCGCACCGAGAGCAGCACCTCGCCCGTCGCCGCCGGGTCGCCCTCTTCTATTGCCCGCTGGATTTCGGCGTTCGCCTGGGAATTCACCAGGCGCCCGAGGTCCTCCAGGTTCCCGTACGAGATCTGTTCGCGGTACTCGCCCATCTGCAGCAGCAGGCTGAGCGCCGCCAGCGCCAGCGTGACCACGATGATCGCCAGGTAGGTGAACAGCAGCCGGACCTGCAGGCTATCCACGGGCCGCTCCCCGGCTCACGCAGCGCCCCGGGCCGTGGTCACCCAACGGCCCCCTCCGGTCGTCCCGCCGATCGGTCCTCCCTCGCGCCACGGTGGGCGGCACCTCCGCCGCGGGGGCTCAGGCCGGGATCTCGACCAGCTTGTACCCGACGCCCCGCAGGGTTTCTATCTGTACCTTCGCACGGTTCAGTTTCGAGCGCAGGTGCTGCACGTGCACATCCACCGTCCGCGTTTCGCCCGCGAAGTCGTATCCCCACACCGATCCCAGCAGCTGGTCGCGCGTGAGCGCGATCCCCGGGTTCTCGACAAACGCAACCAGCAGGTCGAACTCCTTCGTCCGCAACTGCAAAAGCTCGTCGTCCACGCGCACCTCGCGCCGCGCCTTGTCCACCGACAGGTTGGCCACGCTGATGGCGTTCTGCGGCTTCCGGCCGCCTTCCACCCGGTGGAGAATGCGCTTCACGCGTGCCACCAGCTCCCGGGGGTTGAACGGTTTCGACATGTAGTCGTCGGCACCGAGTTCGAGCCCGACGATCTTGTCGATGTCCTCGCTGCGGGCAGTCAGCATCAGCACGGGCGTGTCGTGATCGCGCCGCAGCTCGCGCAGCACTTCGAAGCCGTCCATCCCCGGCATCATCACGTCGAGCACCACCATCGCCGGCGGCGACTGGGCGAATCGCGCCAGCGCCTCGGTGCCGTTCGTGGCGTGCTCGACTGCATAGCCCTCCTTTTCCAGGTAGAGCGCGTTCAGGTCGCGGATGTTGCTTTCGTCGTCGACCAGCAGGATCTTCTGCGCCACGGTTGGGGGCTCCCGGTCCGGCCCTTCTCAAAGCGGCGGACGCCTCGCCTCAAGTATGCGCCGAGGGCTCCGGGCCTGCCACCCGGGAATTCCCGGGACGGGGCTGGCAAGCCTGGAGCCCTCGACAACCAGAGGGTTGCAAGCGGGTCGGGGCCGTCGTCCTCCCCGCTTCTCCTCGAATGTTCGGCCCTCCGCGTAAGGCGCGCACGCGGCCTCTGCAAACTCCCTGTAAAACCTCCCCCGGTCCGTGCCGCCCGCCGTTAATCTCCGGTTAAACGCCCGGCCATAGCCTTCGCCTGAAGCTCCACGAAACCACATACAGGGGTACTACTCTCGACATGCTTCATAAGTTCCTGAAGGGCAAGCGAGCCTACCTGCTCGCGGCGACCGTCTCCCTGGTCGTCTTCGGCGCGGCCGCCTGCGGCGACGACGATGACGACGACGACAACGAAGATACGACGCCAGGTGCCGACACCCCGGCAGCGACTGCCACGGCTGCCCAGACGGGCCTCGACTACTCCAAGCTCTCAGGCGAAGTTCGGGTCGATGGCTCCTCCACCGTCTTCCCCATTTCCCAGGCCGTCGCCGAGGACTTCAGCAAGGAGGCCAAGAACGTCCGCGCGAACGTCGCGCTCTCCGGGACGGGCGGCGGCTTCGAAAAGTTCTGCCGCGGCGAAATCCAGGTCTCCGATGCCTCCCGGCCCATCAAGGACAGCGAGAAGGAGGCCTGTGCCAAGAACAACATCCCGGCCGACGACATCGTTGAAATACAGGTCGCGATCGACGCGCTCACCGTAGTGGTCAACCCCCAGAACACCTGGGCAAAGTGCATGACTACCGATCAACTCCAGCTGGCCTTCAAGAACGGTGGCGCCTCGAAGTGGAGCGACATCGACCCCTCATGGCCGAACGAGAACATCAAGTTCTACTACCCCGGCGCCGACTCCGGCACCTTCGACTACTTCAAGGAAGCCACTAAGCTTGGCGGCGAAAAGGCCAAGCAGCCGGCTCACCGGTCCGATGGTGTCGCCTCCGAGGACGACAACGTCCTCGTCCAGGGCATCGAGGGCGACAAGAACGCCATCGGCTACTTCGGCTTCGCCTACTACGAAGAGGCAGGCAAGAAGCTCACGGCGGTGGAAATCGATGGTGGCAAGGGCTGCGTCGCCCCATCCTTCGATGCCGCCCTTGACGGGACGTACGCGCCCCTCAGCCGCCCGCTCTTCATCTACACCACAAAGACGCTGCTCAAGGAACGCGACGAGGTGCTCGGCTTCGTCAAGTACTACGTCGACCACATGAATGACCTCGCGAAGGAGGTTGGCTACATCAGCCTCCCCGATGACCTCCTGAAGCAGCAACAGGACAAGGTCGAGTCGTTCCTTCCCTGAAGTACGCTCCGCTACCCACGCTGGCCGGGACCATTGGTCCCGGCCAGCGTCGGCTACTGGCGCTACACTCCACGCCGCTCTCGGCGTAACCTCCACGGGAGATGAACCCCACGCAGCCTCGGAGCATCGTTCCATGACACAGCCCCCGGCTCAGCACATCCGCCCGGCACTGCAGGGGGCCGAACTCGAAATGCGGATGCGCAAGTCCTTCACCCGGCACCCGGGTGAAAAAGTTGTTATCACCCTCCTCTGGCTTTGCGGTGCGATCTCCCTGGTCACCACGGTGCTGATCATCGAGACGCTCTTCGCCGAGACCATCGACTTCTTTCGCGAAGTCCCCATCAGCGAATTCCTTTTCACAGTGAACTGGCAACCCCTCTTCGAGCCGGAAGAATTCGGCATCTGGGAGCTTGTGGCCGGCACCTTCAATGTCCTCGCCTGGTCGCTCCTCATCGCCCTGCCCCTGGGCCTGGCCGCCGCGGTCTACCTCAGCGAATACGCCGATCCGCGCACCCGGGCCATTCTCAAGCCGGTCCTCGAAGCTCTCGCCGGTGTCCCCACGGTGGTCTACGCCTTCTTCGCCCTCACCGTCATTACCACGGATATCCTTCGTCCCATCCTCGGCGACGATCGCGTCCCCATCTTCAATTCGCTCAGCGCCAGCATCGTGATGGCAATCATGATCCTTCCCACCATCGCCTCAGTCTCCGAGGACGCGATGTCGAACGTCCCTCGAGACCTCCGCGAGGCGGCCTACGGCCTGGGCTCCACCCGCCTCGAAGTGGCCGCCCGCGTGGTCTTCCCGGCAGCGCTCTCCGGCATCATCGCCGCCGTGCTCCTGGCCATCGCCCGCGTCATCGGCGAGACCATGATCGTTGCCGTCGCAGCCGGCTCCACCCCGGCCCTCACTCTCAACCCGCTCGACAGCATCCAGACCATGACCGGCTACATGCTCCAGGTTGGCTTGGGCGACGCCGCCCGCGGCAGCACCCAGTACACCTCGCTCTTCGCCGTCGCAGCGATGCTGTTCATCTTCACTTTCATGGCCAACGTGGCCGCCACGGTGATCATCAACCGCTTCCGTGAGGCCTACGAGTAATGGCCACGCAATCCGCCCCGGCCGAGTTCTCCCTCAAGGCCACCGGCCAGGTCGCCCGCCGGCAGGCGCTCTCCCGCCTTTCTCGCTACGTCCTCCTCTCGGCCACGCTCTTCGCAGTGCTGATGCTCGTCTTTCTCGCGATCGATGTCATCCAGACTGGCTGGTCGGCCATTTCGCTCGATTTCTTCACAAACTACCCCTCGCGCCGCCCCGCCCAGGCGGGCCTCCGTTCATCGCTTCTGGGCTGGCTCTGGCTCATGGGGACGGTAATCGTCCTGGCGATCCCGCTCGCCGTAGGCACCGCCCTCTTCGTCGAGGAGTTCGCCCCGAAAAACTGGTTTACGTCGCTCGTGCGCCTCAATATCTCCAACCTTGCCGGCGTGCCGAGCATCATCTACGGCATCCTCGGCCTCGCCGTCTTCGTCCGCGGATTCGAGTTCGCCGGCATCACGATCATTCCCGCTCTGGGGCCCACCATCCTCGCCGGGGCGCTCACGCTCACGCTCATGATCCTGCCGATGACCGTCATCGCCTCGGTGGAAGCCATCCGCCAGGTGCCGCCCAGCATCCGCGATGGCTCGCTCGCGCTCGGGGCCACCCGCTGGCAAACCGTCTGGTACCACATCCTCCCCGGGGCCATGCCCGGCATCA
>DAOKYT010000099.1:0-5346 GCA_035326025.1 Tepidiformaceae bacterium | reverse complement strand
CCCTCCCAGCGGTCGTAGATCGTGCCCTCCGAGTCCACCACGAACACCACCGGTTCTCGCAGCGAACCGTCCGGCCAGGTCAGCCATTCGCGGGCAGTCGGGTTCAGTTCTTTCTTGTCGAAGTTGCGCCAGACCTCGATGTGCACGAAATCGACATCCTTCCGATAGAGGTCGTGCAGGTACTCGACCTCCTCGTTCACCGGGCCGCAGAAGCGGGAGGTGCAGAACGCGGGGGTCGAAAAGACGATGACGAGTGGCCGCCCGGCCGCGATGGCGTCCTTGATTTTCACGTCGTGCATGTCGTTCGGGGGCTCGCCCGAGTCGATCTCGCGGAGGTCCGTCACGTCGGCCTTTGTCAGGTTGTCGCTCTTGTAGGCTGCCTGGCCGGGGGCGGGCATGTTGGGCTGCTCATAGACCTCGAAACCGACGCTCGCAACGCCCTTCGTGCCATCCTTGAGCGTGGCTTCCACGGCGATGCCCCACGGGCCAGCGTGGTCGAACACCGCCGGGGCGAAGTAGCCGACGCGGTTTTCGTCCTGCCCGCCGTGGATGTGCGTTTCGCCACCGGCGTGGACGTGGCGCACTTCCTCGCCCACGCCCGGCGCGCTCTGCACGGCTTCGACGGTGAACACCGGCTTCGGGTTCGCGGGGTCCGTCAGGTCATAGAACGTGGCCCGCGCGGTCGCGCCGCCCTGGGGCAGGTCGTTCGAGTCGGTGATCCCGAAGACGAAGTTGTTCTCGCCGACATAGAAGTCCGAGCCCGCGACCACGACGTTGATCTTTCCGCGCTGGTCGGGCGGGATATTGCGGGCGGGGTCGGATGTGGTCGGGAACGTCTCGGGCGGCGTCTCATCGCCGTCGCCACCGCAGGCGAGGAGCACGATCGACAGGCCGGCCACGGCGAGGAAGAGGGGCAGTCGATGCATGGGGACACCAGTGGGCGGAGGCGCTCTGTGGGCGCCCGGGGCCGGGAGTCAGGATACAGCCCCGCGCGGGAAAGGGCAGGGCAGTCTAACGAGATTCGTCGCCTGCCCGCTTGCGTTTCAGGCTCCGGGCTACGCTGCCACGCGCGTTCACGAACAACCCGGCAAGAATCGCAAGGTCGGCGCCGCCGATTGCGATGGCTGCCCACTGTTGGCCCTGTCCGACTGCGTACGCAGCCACTGCCAGGCCGGCGAGCGCCACGACCAACGCAAAGACCTGCCCGCGATTCGCGCGGTGTTCGCGTGCCGGGACGGCGACCGATTCAAGGGAGATTCGGTGGTTCTGCTGCTTCTCAGCCATCGCGAAGATGCGGCCCGCTGAGCTGGAAGGATGGCTTCGTACTCCCGCAAGAGTTCGGGAGGCGGAACAGGGCCCGAAAAACTTCTCGCTTCGACCATCAGAGCCCGAAGGACTGTCGGCCGAATCTGAGCAAGAGCCTCCCGCTCGGCCTCGTCCAGGTCGGCTCCTATGCGCGCCAACACTTCCTGGACACCGTCAGGCACATCCGCCCCGGTTGCGGTGAGTTCAGGATCATCCTCGGATGGCGGAGTTTCTTTGCTTCTCACTGAGCGTTGCCGCCGTCTTTGCAAGCGCGATCCAGAGGTAATCGCCCACGGCGGCCCAGTCCGACCGCAGGGCTCGCAGGTCAGCCTCCCGCTCGGTTCGTGAGGTGTTGTACTGCGCCAGCTCGCCAAAGAGATCGAGCACACTGCCCGCACCCTCAGCGAAAGACGTGTCCGGAAAGAGAAATTCACTCCGTCCCATGTACCGTCACCGTAGCCGTTGAACCGAAATCTCGCAAGGAGTGACGAGCTGAAGATCAGGGAGCCCCATCAGATTGGGATACCGGATGTCCGTTTTCCTCTGACTATCCCCAGAGTGCGCGGCCGGGCGTACCGGCCCGCGGGCCAGGATGAAGAACACCAGACCCGCGAGCGCTATCCCTGCCAGGATTTCGGGTCCCGGGCGGTAATCGCCGCCGCCCGCATGGCCGAAGCTCCGGACGTGTTTCGCTGGCGAACCGCTACCGCCGCCCGTGAAGGATGAAGCCCGCCGCGAAGAAGACCAGCGCGAGCGCGAAGAAGCCCAGGCCAACGACCCAGTACCAGAAGGTCTCGGATTCGCCGTCACCGTTCGCCTCGCCGGTGGATGGCGCGATGGGGGGCGTTGCGGTGGTGCCGGGCACTGGCGTTCCGGAGGTCTCGGTGGGCGGCGTGGCCGCGGCCGCACCGGCCTCGGGGGGAGGCGGGCCATTGCCGCAGGTGGTGCCGGGCCCGGGCACGGCGAGGCCGGCCAGGTAGGCATCCACCACGCTGTCGATGCAGCTGCTGCCCTGCGCGTAGATGGTGTGGCCTTCGCCTCGGTAGGTGACGAGGACGCCGCTTTCGAGCTGCTCGCTCAGGGCCATGCCCCATTCGTAGGGGGTCGCCGGGTCGTTGGTGGTGGCGATGACGACGATCGGCGGCGCGCCCGGGCCGCGGGGCGTGGTTACCGGGTCGGGCATCGCCGGCCAGTAGGCGCAGACAAGCCCCGAGGTGGATGCCGAGCGCCCGAAGGTGGGGGCGTCCCTGGCGACGACTTCGCCGAGCCCGCGGTAGGCATCGGGGTCCTTCGGGCATTCGCCGTCCACGTAGTTCACGGCGGCGTTGGCTTCGATGAGGTTGGGGTAGTCGCCGTTCGGCTCGCGCTGCAGGTAGGCATCGGTGAGTTGCACGAGGCCGGTGCCATCGCCCTTGCTCGCCTGTTCGAGGGCGGTGGTGAGCGCCCCCCACGTCAACTTGCTGTAGAGCGCGGAGATGATGCCAAGCTGGACTTCGCCGGGGCCGGCGGGGCGATCCGCGCGCGACGAGGGGAGGGGCCTTTCCTCGGCCTTCGCAATGATGGCGTTGACCAGGGCTCGCGGGTCGCCCTCGCGGGCGATGGCGCAGCGAGTGGCCGCGCAGTCATCGAGGTAGGCCGCGAAGGCGCGCTCGAACCCGATGATCTGGGTGCGGATCGTTTCCTCGTACCCGAGGGAGAGGTCGGTGCCGCCATCGAGGACCATCGCCCGGATGCGGGACGGGAACATGTCGGCGTAGACGGCGCCGATCGAGGTGCCGTAGGAGTAGCCCACGTAGTTGAGTTTGTCCTCGCCGAGCACCTCGCGGATGCGGTCCATATCGCGCGCGACGTTCTTCGTCCCGAGGTGGGGGAGGATATCGCCGTACTTGCTGGCGCAGTCCTCGGCGAACTGGCGCGAGACGCGCTTCGCCACTTCCCATTCGCCGTCGTCGTCGGGGTCGGGGTCGAAGGCCACGAGCTCCTGCAGGCGGTCGTGGCAGATGATCGGAGAGCTTTCGCCGACGCCGCGGGGATCGAAGGCGACGATATCGAAGCGGTTGCGGATGTCGTTGGAGAGCAGGCTGACCCAGATGCGGGTGAACTCGATGGCTGAAGCGCCGGGGCCGCCGGGGTTGGCCATGAGGACGCCGATGCGCTCCGAGGGCTCGCGCGCCGGGATGCGGATGAGGGAAAGCTCGATCGTGCGGCCGCCGGGGTTGGCATAGTCGAGGGGCACGGCGAGCGTGCCGCATTCGACGCGGCCGCCGCAGGGCTCCCAATCGATGCCGGACTGCGCGGCGGAGGTGGCGGGGCCCCGGGGGGCGAGCAGGATGGCGGTAAAAAGACTGGCCAGGGCCAGCCCGAAGCGAAGACGTCTCATTTCAGGAGAGAAGGTACCAAGAACGCGGGCAAGGGGCCGTCAGCGCCCCCCGGTCAGTCGGCCCAGCGCAGTTCCCAGAGGCGGACGGGGTCTTCGAGGCCGCGAAGCGCCTGCTCGCCACGGTCGCTGAAGAGGAAGCCCTTGCCGGCGACGAGTTCGCGGACCACGTTGGCGACGAGGATTTCGCCGCCCGCGGCGAGGGCGGCGATGCGGGCGGCGGCGATGACGGCGGTGCCGAAGAGGTCATCGTCTTCGGCGATGGGCTCGCCGGCGTTGATGCCGACGCGCACGCGCAGCCCTTCGCTGAGTGGGCCGGAGAGGCCGGCGCCGAGGTTTTCGGCGGCAAGGGAGCGCTGCAGCGCGATGGCGCATTCGAGCGCCTTCTGGGCGGAGGTGAAGGAGGCGAGGAAGCCATCGCCCATGGACTTCACTTCGTTGCCGCCGTGGGCGCGGAGGGCTTCGCGGGTAATGCGCTCGTGTTCGCGCAGCACCTGGCGGCCGGCCTTGTCGCCGAGGAGACGGATGAGCTCGTTGTGGCCCTCGATGTCGGTAAAGAGGATGGTGCGGAACTGGGTACCGCTGCGGACGCCGAAGCGCGCGCGGTTTTCGGCCCCAGCGACTTCGAGGACAAAGGAGCGCACGGCATCGGCCACGGACTCATCCCAGGCGAACGGTGATGTGCCGGGGAGCACGGAGAGCCGGGCATCGGGGATGGCGGCAACCAGTCCGCGTGACCGCTCGATGGCGAAGAAGGGCGAGTCCATCCGGTGGAGGACCAGCGCCGGGCAGCGGACCTGTGGCAGCAGCGGGCGGACATCGGCGCGGGCAAGCGAATCACTGGCGGCGATGAATTCCTCCGGGTTCACACTTTCGCGGATGTAGCGGGCCACGCGCGCGGTTTGCTCGCCGTCTTCGAGCCCGTTGATCGCCGTTGCGAGGAGGTCGGTGAAGAGCCGCCAGTCACGATCGAGCAGGGGCCGGAGGTTGGTCCATTCGGGGGCGGCGGCGGAGCTGCCCGGGCCAGGATTGGCGCGGAACAGGGTGAGCGAGGCGACACGCTGAGGGTTGTGCGCGGCGTAGTGGATGGCCACCTTGCCGCAATCGGTCCCGGCGAAGAGATGGACGCGGCCGAGGTCGAGGCGGTTGAGCACGCCAACCAGGTCGTTCGTGAACCCTTCGAGGGAGACATCGGCGACGCCACGCTCGGAGAGGCCGGTGTTGCGATGGTCGAAGCGGATGACGGTTGCCCAGCCGCGCGCACGCTCAAACAGGCGGGCCGGCTCGGGCATCTCCCATTCGAACTGGATGTTGCTGAAGCCGGGCGGGAACATGGCCACGATGGGGACGCCATCGCCGGCCGACCAGAAGGCGATCGAGACGCCGTCGGGAGCCTGGGCGAACTGGATGCGGGGCAGCATGGAACGGCCAGGTGAGGGGGGCTGAGGCGGTGAGGGCCTCGCGTTTGCATCGTAACTCATCGTCGCCTCCATCGCTGCCCCCAATTGAACGGCGCGTTCGTGAACAATTCGCCCCGCCGGGGCCCGGTGACTCCACCGAGGCCGCAGCCAGCGAGGGGCCATACCGGCGGAATTTTTTCACACGGGGGACGCATTCGGACGCATGGGAACGCATGCCCGGCGCACGTGCGCCGGCGTGCGTTC
>DAOKYT010000098.1:0-5384 GCA_035326025.1 Tepidiformaceae bacterium | reverse complement strand
ACCCCAACCGCGCGGGCTGGCGCCTTCCGCCCCATGCCCTGTCGCCTCATCGCCCTCGGCCTCGATGGGACGCTCCTTCAGGCGCGCGGGGTAGTCTCCCGCGCCACCGGCCAGGCCCTCCAGCGCGCCGCCGCCCACGGCCTCATCCCCTCGCCCGCCGCCGCCGCCATCGCCATGCTCATCGACGAATTCCTGGCCGAGGCCTGAACCTCAGGCCGAGCGCAGCGCCAGCGTCACCACTTCGCGCTCGACCCCGCCCAGGCGGCGCTTGTACTCCTCTTCGCCCCGGAGGAAGTCGAACCGCCGCTTGCCGCGTTCGCAGGCATCGCGGATCGCCCACGCCTTGCTCACCAGGCCCGCCGCCAGGTGCGCGAACGCCGGGTCGTAGCCGCTGTTATAGAGGTACACGTTCGCGTCGTCCTCGAAGGCCAGGGTCATCGCGATCTCCACGCCGTCGAGCGTGAGCGTCGAGAGCCGCAGCATCCCCAGCGCCGGGAACGTGGCCGCCAGGTCGCGAAAGAAGGCCTCCATCGCGGGGGTCAGGAATTCGTCCTTGTCGCCCCGGCTGATGCGCATCAGTTCGAAGAAGCGGTCGAGCTTCGCCGCGACCCCCTCCGGCGTGTCCGCGGTCTCGAACCCAGCCTGCCCGGCCGCCTCCAGGTTGCGCATCTTCCGGCGCAGCTCATGCCGGTCCTTCTTCGAAAGCGCGGCCACGTACGCCTCGAAGTCGCCCGCCAGGTCCACACCGGGGCAGACCGCCTCGCGGCTGCGCTCCAGCGTCCACCCCAGCGCGGCGGCCCGCTCGATCGCGCCGGTCATGGCCCCATCGGCCGGCAGCCCCCAGAACGTGACCGCGGGCGTCAGGTCCTCGCGCAGCCACTCCAGGATGCCGACCGCGACCGCATCCTCCTCGCCGGGGAGGGCGAGCGGGCCGGCGTAGTCGCGCACGTTGTGGTCGCCGAGCTCTCGCGCGGCGCCGGGGTGCATGTCGAGCGCGGCCACCCCGATGAGCTCCGCCTCGCGCCGGATGGATAGGAACACCGGCGCGGCATCGCCACCGAAATGCCGCAGCCAGACCGCATGCCAGGCCGGATGGAGGAACGGCGTGGCGCCGGGTACCCGCGCCTGGAGCGCCGCCCACTCCGGCTCGAGCGCCGCGAACGCCTCGGAGGTGATCAGGGGGAGATCGGACACGGTGGGATTGTCGATTGCCGGCTCTCGATTGTCGATTTCGGGCGATGGCCGGCCATCACCGCTCCAGCGCAGCCCAGAGGTCGGCCTGCGCGACGGTGAATCCCGGCATCGCGGCCGTCTCGAGCAGCTCCCCGGGGTCCAACCGTACTCCATCGTGATCCGCGTCGAAGACTTCGACGACCCGGGCGTACGGGTCGATCAGCCAGCAGGTGTCGACGCCGTTCGCCCGGAAGGTCCGGCACTTCCGGCGAAGCTCAGCCATGGCCTGCTCCTCGGAACGGACCTCCACGGCGAGCGTCGGCATGCTCGTCTCACTCATGTCCCGGCCCGGCCCCCAATACGCGGTGCCGGCGAGCCGGTACCCCGAGCCATCTGGAAGCCGCAGCCGCCGTTCCGGGCCGCCACGCCCACCGTGGACCAGGATGTAGCGGTAGATCAGGTAATCGAGAAACATGACGAGCTGCGCGTGGAGGCCGTCGGGCATGGGTTTCTGCAACACCAATCCGTCAACGTATTCGAGGTATGGCTTCTCTTCGGGCAGCGCGAGGTATTCCTCCTCGCTCATGCGGCGGCCGTGGTGCATTGAAACCGGAAGGCGCGGCGCCGGTACCCCGGGGCGTCGAATGGCCATGTTCTGAGTATCCGATACGCCGTCCGGCCAACCGCGAATCCGGGGGCGCCGGTCAGGGCGCGCCGGGATGTCCGTCGCCCCACCACCGCCGGCCATCCGGCCACAGTCCCCCGCAAGCCGGCTCAGAACAATTTACAAAACATGGTGTTGACTGTGTGTGTGTGTGTGTGTGTGTAGTCTAACTGGGCGCTCGGGGCCCCGGTAGCACAGACCTTAGCGGAGGTTCGAAATGCTGCGTAAGCGCATCCGAATGAGGGGTGCGGTGCTGCTGGCTGCTGTTGCGGCGGTCGTGGCGATAGCCAGCTTCACATTCGGAAGAATGTACCTCGGGCCAGATGACCCTGTCGTGGCATCGCCCGGAGAACCGCCATCGGCGCCCGGCGAGGTGACGCCACTCCCCACACCGGGGCCCGATGATTCGATCGACACCAGCAAGCCTGGCTGGGGACTCTCCTACCTCGAAGCCGATAAGGCCCTGCCTCGCTCCGACCAGGTGGTCAACGGGATTGCCGTGGGTCCCACGGCAATGCACAAGTCCGGCACGTGGTGCACCCCGGGTCAGGCCCAGTGGGTCGATGCCAGTGAAGCTGAGGGGACGCCGCTCGCGCTCCCGAAGCAGTTCCCCGCCGGCGGTGTGGCAACAGGTGCCCGGGCGGTGAGATGTGGCAACACCATCGTCCACTCCGAGGTCACCGTCGAATTCCCCGCTTCGCCAACGAGCGCGGCCGAGATCGCGTCGGGAAAGAGCTGGTTCGACGTCCAGCATGGCGGCCAGATGATTATCTACAAGGATCTTTTCGCGTCACCGGGGTTCTCCTCCCGGATCGCGGCGGAGCGCTGGGAAAGCGCGACCGTGAACGGCCTGCCCGCGGCACTCGGCCGCGCGGTCCTGCGCGATGAATTCGGCGAAAGCGCCGTCATCGTCTGGGATGAACAACGCAACCTCCAGGTTGTGGTGCGGGGCTTCGATGTCCATGTGGATGACCTCCTTGCCGTGGCCGGGGAGGCGGTGCGATGAATGCCAGGGTCATCGTTCCCGCGCTCGCAACGCTCGCGCTGCTGGCCGCTGCCATCGGGGCTCTCACCTCCTCCCCCGCACAGGCAGTCGCCAGCTACGGGCTCTACGTCAACCCCGGCGGGTCTTCGAACGCGCTTACTTGCGGCTGGCACTCCACCTGCGTATGGCCGTATTCCTGGGGCAACGCGCTGGATTGGGGAAACGATCCGTACACCAACAAGTACGTGTACTGGCGCTCCTGGGGAACTGCCGATAGCGGTTCGGGCACAATGGCGTACGCCTACCCGTACGATGCCAGCAGCAGCATCTGCTACGGCGCCGGTACCCACGTCTACGATCTGGGCTGGACCTGGCGCGGTTCCGTTGTCTGGCTCCACACATCCCTGAGTGGGAGTCCTCCAACGGTCTACGTCAATGGCAGCTGGTCTGGAGCATATACCAGCGCTGGCCCGATGGGGACCACCGTGAGCAGCGAGAAGGACGTCTCATGTCCGTGGGATCGCCCCCACCTCCACCAATACAGCACGGCAAGCGGCTGGTACGCAAACACTGGTGTTTACCCCAGCGCACCGAGCACCGGTACCGGTTACGACCTGGCGAGCTTCGGCAACTGGCAAAACAGGACAGGCTGGAGCAACTGAACGGCCGTGAACGACCTTCGGGGCCGGTCTCCGCGATGGAGCGCCGGACCCGCGCCCTTACTTCGCCCGCGCCAGGTGCTCCCGCAGCGCGGCCGTCACGGCCTCGGGGTTCTCCATGGGCGAGTGGTGCCCGGCGCCCGGGATGCGCACCAGCCTGGCCCCCGGGATGGCCTCCGCGATCGCCCCCGCCCGGTCCGGCGTCGTGGCGATGTCCAGCTCGCCAACGATCACCGTCGTCGGCACCGAGATGATCCCCAACCGGTCGAGCACGTCCACCCGGTTCGTGACCGTCCGCAGGGCGCGCCCGGCAACCGCCTCCATGTTGTTCGCGGCCATCTTCTCCACCACCGCCGCCTTGCGTGCCGGGTCCGAAAGGTACGGCGCCCCGAAAAGGATGTTCGCCACCGGTTCGGCCACCGCCTGCCAGCCTATCGCCAGCACGGCCTGCCCGAGCTGCCCGTAGGCGGCCACCTTCTCCGCCGATTCCGGCTGCGCGTCAGTATCGAGCAAGGCCAGGCTGCGGACGCTGTGCGGGTGCTCGAGCGCCATCGGCATCGCCGTCATCCCGCCCATCGAGAGACCCACGATGTGCGCGCTTGGGGCGCCGACCGCGCGCAAGAACGCCGCCATGTAGTCCGCAAGGTCGAAGAACGAATACTCGTGGTCCACGTCCGGCGTCTGTCCGTGCCCGATGAGGTCGACCGCGATGCAACGGTAGCTCCCCTTGAGCGCTGCCACCTGGTGGTCCCAGAGCGTGTGGTCCCACGTCAGCCCGTGGATAAAGAGGATCGGGTCGCCCTGGCCCTCATCGATGTAGTAGAACGTCGCATCGCGGACGGTCGCGGTCGGCATGGAGTGCTCCTGGCGCGGTGTGCGCGGCCCGCCTGCGGGGCGGGTAGCATAGCCCAACTCTCTCCTGCGGAGGCGCACCATGTCCGTCATCTCCACCAACGAAATCCCAACCGAGCAACCCGAACACTACGATTGGCCCGCCCTGACCGGCGACCTGGACCGCCTGCTGCGCCTGAAGACCACCCCCATCGGCATGAAGCTGTTCGCCACCAGGGCCGAGATGGAGGCCATCCCCCGCATCCGCCGCCCGACCGCCATCCACACCACCGACCAGATCGTCGCCCAGGCCGCCCGCCTCGGCTGGACTGTCGGCATCACCGCCGAGGACCTCGTCGGCGCCCAGTGCGGCGCCGTCATCGGCCTTCACCCCCGCGACGAACGCTGGCTTTCGGGCAAGAACATGGCCGGCGTCTGGTTCGAAACGATCGGGGATTCCGCCGCCCACCAGGCCGCGATGGACGTCGTGCCCTTCGGCCAGTACGAGGCGATGGCCGTCTCGCCACTCACGTCCGGGCGGCTCGACCCGCCGGACATCTGCCTCATCTACGCCACGCCGGGCCAGATGATCATCTTCATCAACGGCCTGCAGTGGAGCGGCTACAAGAAGTTCGAATGGAGCGTCGTGGGTGAATCGGCCTGCGCCGATTCGTGGGGCCGCGCCCTCAAGACCGGCGAGCCCAGCCTGGCCATCCCCTGCTTCGCCGAGCGCCGCTATGGCGGCGTGCTCGACGACGAGCTGCTGATGGCGCTCCCACCGAAGTACCTGCCGCGCGCCATCGCGGGGATGAAGCGGCTCGCGGGCAACGGCCTGCGCTACCCGATCCCCCAGTACGGCATCCAGAGCGACGCCCGCGCCGGCCTCGCCGTGAGCTACGGAGGGTAAGTGGAGAACGCAGCCAGGGCAGCCGCGCTGGCGGCCGAGACCGGCAACGGATCTGGCACAAGGAAAATCGAGAAGAATGGGGCGCTGCGGCTAAGCCTGCTTCGTGTGAATCGTGGTGAGTGCCGACGTGGCGGGAGACGTCATCGTCTCGATGATCAGCTGGCA
>DAOKYT010000097.1:0-5603 GCA_035326025.1 Tepidiformaceae bacterium | reverse complement strand
CTAGGCTTCGAGTAAGCGATCGACGAAGTCCCGCGGCGACAGGATCCGGCCGGGGAAGTGCTGACTTGCAAGAAGCTTGCGATCACCCGTAACGAGGATCGAGTTCGGCCCGGCGGCAAGGAGGTCCCACAAGTGCTGGTCGCCAGGATCAGGGCATTCTGGGCCCAGGCCGCCCGGGGCGATCAGCGCAGCGCCGGCGATGAAGTCGAGCAAGATGTCGAGGTCGACTGTGGCAATGCCCAGGTAGCTGAGGCCTCGGGGATGGCCAAGGACGCGCCGGTATTCATCAAGCAGTGCCGGACTCACCAGCATCTGGCCAGAGAGGACAGCGAGAAGCACACGTGCCGGGGCACCGTGGCGGTGGGCGACGGCGCTGAACAGGACGTTGGTGTCTACGATGACTCTTGGCCCCTCAGATCGAGCCATTCTTCCGCTCTGATCGGCTCCCACTGCTCACCTCGCGCTCAAGTTCGAGAGCGAAGGTGATCACCTCGTCGTCTGTGGCGCCTGGGCGAGCGGCATCCCCGTGGGCCCAAGCGTCCTCCAGTATCCGGGTGACGCAATGCCTGGCCAGTCGCTCCGAGACCTGGAGCTCAGCCTCTATGAGCTTCCCGATGGTCGTCCCTTCGCGGGCTGCACGGAGCTTGAGCTGCTGGTGGCGCTCGTCGGAGAGCGTGATTGTCAGACGTGCCATGAGGCGATTGTACACCACTACACCAGCGCACCATCGCACCACTCGCGGGGGCGCTTTCTGTGGCGGAGCCAGACATGCTCCAGTACCATCGCGAGCGCGATTCCCAGTTTCGAAGGAGAACCCATGGCAGACGAGGGATTTGAGTTCCCGGTCGATCGCACGCAGGTGATGCTGTTCGCACGGTCGCTGCTCGATATTCGGCCTGAGTATTCGGACCCGAACGACCCGGCCACGAAGGCTGTGGGTGGCATCGTTGTGCCGCCGACGTTCGTCCAGTGCAGCGCGCACTGGCAGCCAAACTATCCGCTGGACCTGACCCGCCCGCGGAAGGACCAGGCCCCGCAGCGTCCCGAAGGGGGTGGGGGTGGCCTCGGGCGTGGTCTCCACGCCGAGCAGCACTACGAGTACCACCACCCCATCCACGTCGGTGACACGCTGACGGTGACTCAGCGCCCCGGCAACCGCTGGGAGAAGGAAGGCCGGCGCGGCGGGAAGCTGCTGTTCTCCGAAAGCATCACCGAGTACCGCAACCAGGACGGGGTGCTCTGCGTGACCGCCACCAGCGTCGGCGTCCAGACCGAACGCGCAGTGGACCAGTAGGGAGGGCAGAAGGATGGCACTCAAGGTTGGCGACAAGCACGAGCAGGTCGTTATCGAGAACGTGAATCGGACCCACATCGTGAAGTACGCGGGCGCGAGCGGCGATTTCAACCCACTGCACCACGACGAGGGCGCCGCCCAGAAGCTGGCCGGCTATCCGTCGGTGTTCGCCCACGGCATGCTCTCGATGGGCCTGACCGGGCGTGCCCTGACGGACTGGCTGGGCGTGACGGCACTGAAGAAGTACGGGGTCCGCTTCACGAAGCAGGTGTGGCCCGGGGACACGCTCACCACGAAGCTCGAAGTGACGAAGGTCGAGGACGGGCTCGCGACGATCAAGGTCGTGACCGTGAACCAGAACGGTGAATCAGTGGTGGAAGGCGAGGCCATCGCCGTCACCTCCTGACAGGCCAGCGCCATACTGACGGTATGGCAAAGCTTCGCTCTCTCATGGGGATCGCGCTCGTCGCGATCCCCATGGTCATTCTCGGGGGTTGCCGCGATAGCGCGGATGACGGTGGCGAGGCAGGCACTGACGGCGGCTCGCCCACCGGGGTGGCAAGCCCGCCAGCCGCGCAGATTCCGTACGGGACTTCCCACGGCTCCCTGCGCCACCAGGGCCAGGAACGAACGTACCGGCTCTACGTGCCTCGCTCCGTTGAAGCGGAGCCGCGGCTCCCGCTCGTCGTCGCACTCCACGGAGGACTGGGGTCGGGCGATCAGTTCGCGGAGAACTCGCAGTTTGAAGCCCTGGCCGAATCCGAAGGCTCCGCGGTGGTGTTCCCCGATGGGATGGACCGGACCTGGAACGCGGGAACCTGTTGCGGAGGAGCGGCCAGGAATGCGGTTGACGATGTGGACTTCCTGGCGAGCCTCGTGGCGAGCCTCCGGGAGCGCCTGCCCATCGGGGACGAGCGCGTGTTCGTAACTGGCCACTCCAACGGGGCGATGATGGCGTTCCGGCTGGCGTGCGAGCGCAGCGACCTCGTCGCGGCCGTGGCGCCCGTGGCAGGGTCGCTGGAAATCCCCACGTGCGCCCCTTCGAGAGGCGTGCACCTGCTCGCCATCCACGGTGACTCCGACCGCAGCCACCCGCTCGAAGGCGGCGAGGGACCGCGGTCGATCAGCAACGTCTCCTACGCCTCGATGGAAGAGTCGCTGCGGCGCTGGACCACGGGATTCGGGTGCGCTGAAACGCCGGCGGTGAACACCGAAGGCGCGCTGACGACCACGACCTGGGAAGACTGCATGGAGGGCACGACCGCCAGCCTGGTGGTTATCGCCGGGGCCGACCACCCCTGGCCGGGCGGGAAGATGCCCGAGCGGACGCTGCCCAACCAGGGCGTCCCGTCAGGGGAACTCGATGCGACGCGCGCCGTGTGGGAGTTCTTCGCGTCGCGGTGAGGGTTACTTCCCCGGTTCGGGCGCGAAAGCCGCGAAGACGTCACTGGCGGCCTGGTCTGCCTCCCCGTTCGACCTCGGGGGTGCCGCGGATAAACCGGTCCATCCGGCGGCCCGGACCCGGAACAGGATGGTGGAGCCACCCGCCGTGTTCCCAGCGGAGTGCAGGCAGCGTTGGTGGCACGCGAGACGACGCGGGGCTATCCGGCCGGGTGTAGCCCGGGACGTCGATGGTGGAACGGCGTGCGGGGTTTCGGGCGAGGGGGTCGCGCCGCTGGCCGCGGTGGACCGGGGCGGCGGGTCGGCGCCGTCCCCGAGGGTGTCGCCGCCGCCACCGCATGCCACGGACGCGAGCAACGAGACGGCGAGGAGGGACCCGGCCAGGAACTTTCTCGTCGCCCTTGCTGGTCCGGGGCAGCGGTGCAGCCGATGGCGGGTGTGGATGGGATGTGTCCAAGCTCCCGCCCACCCGTCGCCGGGCTCAGGCCCAGAGCGTGAGCGACTTCTCGTCGCGTTCCGTACGCAGCCGCTCGACGATCTCCGTCACCGGCACCGCGCCAACATCGCCGCCGCCGCGCACGCGCACCGCGGCGGCCTTCGCCTCGGCCTCGCGGTCGCCGACGACGAGCATGTAAGGCACTTTCCGCATCTGGGCATCGCGGATCTTGGCGTTCATGCGCTCGCCGCGAGCATCGACTTCGACGCGGAGGCGGTGAGCCTTGAGCTGCGCCGCCACTTCCTGGGCGTATTCGATGTGGCGGTCGGCGATGGGGATGACGACCACCTGCTGGGGCGCGAGCCAGAGCGGGAAATTGCCCTCGTACTCCTCGATGAGGAGCGCGACCATGCGCTCCATGGTCGAGATGACGCCACGATGGACGATGATGGGCTCGTGGCGGGCGCCGTCCTCGCCGATGTATTCGAGACCGAACTGGCGCGGGAAGTGGAAGTCGACCTGCACCGTGACGAGGGTCTCCTCCTTGCCCTGGGCGGTCATGAACTGGACATCGATCTTGGGGCCGTAGAAGGCGGCTTCGTCTTTCGCTTCGAAGAATTCGACCCCCACCTTGTTGAGCACGCGCCGGAGCAGGTTCTCGCCCTTTTCCCACATGGGCGGGTTGTCGACGTACTTCTCCTTGTTCCCGGGGTCGCCGAGTGAGAGGCGGTAGCGGTAGTTCCTCAGGCCGAGCGTGCCGTAGACCTTCTCCATGAGCTTGAGCACGCCCTCAACCTCGGCTTCGACCTGTTCGACATCGGCGCAAAAGATGTGCGCGTCGTTGAGGGTCATGATGCGGACACGGCTCATTCCCGTGACCTGGCCGCTCTTCTCCCAGCGGTGCATGTTGCCGAACTCGGCGATGCGCATGGGCAGTTCGCGGTAGGAATGCAGCTCACTGGCGAAGACGATGATGTGCGAAGGGCAGTTCATGGGCCGGAGCACGTACTCTTCTTCCTCGCGCTCCATCACCGGGTACATCGAGTCGTGGAAGTGGTCCCAGTGGCCGGACTTCACATAGAGCTGGCGCTTGGAGACGTTCGGCGTGATGACGTGGAGGTAGCCCAGGTCGATCTCCAGGTCTTCCATCCAGCGCATGAGCTCACGGCGGATGGTGGCGCCATTGGGGAGCCAGACGACGTGGCCCGGGCCAACCTCGTCGAAGAGCTCGAAGATCCTCATCTCCTTGCCGATGCGGCGGTGGTCGCGGCGGCGGGCTTCTTCGAGCTGGCGCTCGTACTCGGCCAGCTCCTCGGGCGTCTCGAAGAGGGCGCCGTAGACGCGCTGCAGCTGGGGGTTCTTCTCGCTACCGCGCCAGTAGGCGCCAGCGATGCTCATGAGTTTGAACGCGCCGATCTCACTCGTGTCGTTGACATGCCCGCCGCGGCACAGGTCGGTGAAGTTCGCATGGGTACACTGGGTGATGTTTGCCTCATCGAGTTCGGCAAGCAGGTCGAGCTTGAACGGCTGGTCCTTCCAGCGCTCCAGGGCCTCGGCCCTGGTGATGGCTGCCATCTGGAAGCGGTGCTTGCCCTTCACGCTTTTCCGCATGCGGTCTTCGAGCCAGACGAGGTCCTCGGGCGTGAGCGAACGGGGTAGGCGGAAGTCGTAGTAAAAGCCGGTATCGATGGGCGGACCGATACCGAGTTCGGCATCGGGGAAGAGTTCGACCATGGCTTCGGCGAGCACGTGTGCGGCCGAGTGGCGCATGCGCGCCAGGCGTTCCTCCTTTGGAAGGGCGCTGAGGTCGACGTGGGATTCGAGTTGTTCTGGCATGGGAGTCCTCGGTGGGGCCGGTGGCGTGTGGCCGTTGGTTGTTGGTGAGTGGGCTTCAGGAATCGAAGGTTCGAGAGGCGGCCGCAAGCCGCAAGGTAGTGCTCGCCGTGGTGCGCGGGGCTCCGATGGGCCGATTCGCTAGCAACACTGGAACAACCTCCGGGGCCGGGCGCCGAGGACCCGGTGGGGCAAACCTCAGCAAAAGAGCGCGTCTCCGTGCCGGGACGAGAGACGCGCTCGTGGTTCCACCCAACTTCACCGGCGATGAGCCGGACTCGTTGCGGGCCGGTAACGGGGCCCAGGCGTGCATCCTTATCGTCCTTCCCGGGGGAAGGAGGCTTCGGAGCAGGCTCGCGGGGGGTGTTCGCCTGCCTGGCGCCGCGCTTTCAGCCGGTGGCGCGGACTCTCTGGGAGGGCGGCAGGGTACTCGTCCCGGTCATTGCCGTTGGTCTTCGATTGGCGTGCGGTGGCGGCCGCAGGTCTGAAGTGTAGCACAGCCGCCGCACGCAGCGGTGGAACGAACGCGGCGGCGTGGTAGACTGGAGCCTCCGCGTGGGCGGTTAGCTCAGATGGTTAGAGCGCTGCGTTGACATCGCAGAGGTCACTGGTTCGAATCCAGTATCGCCCACCAGCCTC
>DAOKYT010000096.1:0-5658 GCA_035326025.1 Tepidiformaceae bacterium | reverse complement strand
GTTCCGGAAAGAGCTCCAACGGGTACGGTCCCGAGTTTCGAAGTTCGAGTTGTAGCGGGTTGCTGAAGGACGCATGCACCGTCGGGGCCGTCTGGTGGATAGACAGGCCGAGGCGGGCGAGCGTACTCCTCCCCTCCACGCGCGCGCAGAGGAAGTTGGGAAGCGTGATTTCCTCCAGCGTCCAGGCCAACGCAAACTCGCCGGGAGAGATAAGGAAGAAGCTGTCGCCCGTCACTTCCTCCTCCCGCCCCAGGCTCGCGATTGCCTCCATCACCGAGGTACTCCTGCGGGTGTCAACTGATGCCCTCACAGCCTCGGGCAGGGCTTTGAGGCGGGTGAATCTTCGGCCCAGCCTGAGGTCGACCGACGAAGTCTGGACCGCGTCGACCGGCGGGGCCGGATCAATTCTCAGGCGTCCAGAAGCAAGAAGAGACCAGATCTCGTGGTCAGACAGTACTGCCATGAAGGGCATCGACCTTGTCCGCCGGGACCGCTATCCGCTCTCCGGACGGGAAATCGACAAGCTTGCCCTCACCATCCATAACCACGCCGACCACGGCTCCACGGACCCTTGGGCCAGAACCATTGTCCTCGAAGAACTGTGAGCCGGTGATAACAAGTCCGGTGCCCCCGTAGACCCGCTGCACCTCGCAGATCACTTCGTTCGCGGGGAGGGCCGTGAACGACTCACACCTAACCCAGACACCGGTCGGGACGTCAAGAAAGTTCGGCATCTCAATCTTGGGCATCGCGTGTCTCCCGGCGGACTCTCAGGGTAGGCATAGGGCATTGTCAAGTCCCGATACCCAAAGGATCTTGAACGTTTGTTCTCCTCATGTCTAGTCGATTACGATATGTCCGGCGGCAGTGCTGTCTCCCTGTCTTGACGGCACCTGGACCGGGATCCCCACTCCCACCCAAAGGACACGCCAAACGGCCGGGAGCACTGCTCCCGGCGGTCCGAGTGGAGCACGGCTCGCGGCCGGCTTATCGCTTCGGCGTCCGCACCCCGCAGTACCTCGCCCCGATGAAATGCCCGCCCCACAGGGGCGCCACCGGGCAGAGGTTGAACACCCCCGCCGCGATCGGTACCAGCCCGGCGCCTGCCATCGCCAGGCCCGCGCCTCCTCCGATGACCGTCAGCCCGGTGCCAATGATGGTCGCCCCGAGGGCCACCCGCACCACCCGGCCGCCCTTCGAAGCCATGAAGCGGGAGAACGCGCTGCCATCGACGTTCCCCGTTTTGGAATACACACTCATCTGAGATCCACCTTTGAACCGTGAATTTTGAATCGTAAATGCTGAATCGCGGTCAGTGCGCGAACCGCACGTCCGGAAGCATCCGGTCGGCCCACCGCGGCAGCCACCAGGCGCGCCGGCCCACCAGGTGGAGCACCGCCGGCACCAGCACCAGCCGCACCAGGAACGCATCGACCAGCACGGCCGTGCCGAGGATGAGGCCCATCTCCTTCATCGGGAGCGTGCCCGCGATGGCGAACGCGTAGAACACCGCGATCATCACCCCCGCCGCCGCCACGATTGGCCGCCCGCTGTGCGCCAGCGAACCTTCCACCGCCTCCGCCGCGTCGTTCGAGCGCTCGAAGTGCTCGCGGGCCGAAGCCAACAGGAAGACCGTGTAGTCCATCGAGATGGCGAACACGAGGGCGAAGAAGAACAGCGGCGCCCACGAAGTCAGGTAGCCCTGGCTCTCGAAGCCCATCGGCCCCGCCGCCCACCCATGCTGGAACGCCAGCGTGCCCACCCCAAAGGCCGCCGCGACCGAGAGCAGGTTGAAGACCACCCCCGCGAAGGCGATGAACACGGCCTGCAGCGCGAACAGCAGGAGCAGGAAGCCCAGCACCAGCACCACGCCAATCACGATCGGCGCCCGGTCGCGCAGCGTCTGGTCGAGGTCGTAGTTCTCCGCCACCGGGCCACCGACCAGCACGTTGCCCGGGAGCGCATCGCGCAGGGTTTCGATAAGCCCGTAGATCTCGTCGCTCGATGCGTCGAAGGCGCTCATCGCCTGGATCAGGTGCGCGCCGTTCGCGCCCGGCTGTGGCGGGTACGCCATCACGATGCCGTCCGTGCTGTTCACCACGCTGGCAACAGCCTCGGCGTCGGTGCCGGCAGGCACCACCACCTGGATGGGGCCAGGGGCGCCGGGGCCGAAGCCCGTCGCCAGCGCGTCGTACCCCTCGCGCGCCTGCCGGTCATCCGGCAGCACCGAGATCGAGGGCATGCCCGTCTTCAGGTCGAGCAGCGGGACCGCCAGCAGGAGCAGCACCGCGGTCGAACCGATGGCCAGCAGGCCCGCCCGCGACTGCACCCGCCGGGCGAACGCCGCCCACCAGGGGCTGCGATGCTCGCCAGCCGTGTGCCACGGCAGCGCCAGCCGGTTGATCCACGGGCCGATGACCGCCGGCAGCAGCGTCAGCGCCGCGAGGAGGACGAAGGCAACCGCCAGCATCATGCCCGCCGCCATCGACCGGAACGCCGGGATGGGCACGAGCAGGATGGCCGAGAGGCTGATGAGCACCGTCAGGCCGCTGAAGAGCACCGCCTTGCCCGCCGTGTCCATGGTCACCCCGATGGCGAACTTCGGGTCCTCCGGCGTCGCGTGGATGGCTCCCCGGTAGCGCGACACGATGAACAGCGCGTAGTCGATGCCCAGCGCCAGGGCGAACATGATCGCGAAGTTCAGCGTCCAGACGGAGAGGTCGGTGAACTGCGTCACGCCATAGAGCACGCCCATCGCCGAGACCAGGCCCGCGGCGGTCAGCATCAGCGGCAGGCCCGCCGCCGCCAGCGACCCGAACGCGATCACCAGGATGACCAGCGTGATCGGCCAGGTCAGCATCTCCGCCTTCATCATCCCTTCGCGGTTGACCTCGTTGAAGTCGTTCCAGAAGGCGGGCGAACCGGTGAGCGCCACCAGGATGCCGCCACCCGAAAGCTCCCTCACGTCATCGGCGATGCGTCCGGCGGCGAACACCGCCTCGGTCGGGTCCACCACCGCGCCCGCCTGCAACATCACCGTCTTGCCATCGGGGCCCGGCTGTGGCGGCATGGCCGGGCCGAAGGCGTCCTCGCTGGCGAGTACGTTCGTGGCCGCCGCGATGCGCTCGGCGAAGACCGGGTCCTGGTAGGTCAGCGTTTCGGACTGGAGGACGATGACGGCGGATTGCGAGGAGAGGCCGCCGAACTCGCGTTCGATGGCCTGGCGCGCGGCGAGCGAATCAGAGCCCTCGACTTCCCACATGGCGCCCGAAAGCGCGTGATCGAGCTTTGGCGCGAACACGCCGAGCCCCACGGCAACCAGCACCCACACGGCGATGACGGCGAGCCGGTTGCTGGCCATGAGCCGGCCGGTGGTCCGAAGGGGGCCGGGCGTCATAGCAACTCTCCATGACGATAAAGCGATAGAACGGACACGGTGCGGTTCCCTCCTGTGATTGCCCTGGGAAATCGGGGATTAGACGGCGAGAATGGCGCGCGCTTCCTCTTCCGCCTGCTGGCGCAGGCGGTCGCAGACCAGGTCGCAGAGCTGCGTGAGGCTCGGGTCGGCCACGCGGTAATACGCGGCGGTCCCTTCCGCCCGCCGAGCCACGAGGCCGGCATCGGCGAGCGTGCGCAGGTGCTTGCTGATGTTCGCCTGGCTCATGCCCAGGCGTTCCACCAGCTGCCCAACGTTCAGCTCACCCTCGGCGAGGAGCGTGCGCAGGATAGCCAGGCGGGTGGAATCGCCCAGGATGCGGAAGCGCTCGGCGACGTGTTCGAGGAGGTGCGCGGGTACCATCTCGGCCATGCGGGTAACTCTATCGCTCTATAACGATGCATGCAAGCGGTCTACCGCCGGCGCTCTTCCCACAGCCCGCAGGTGGTCTCCGTATCGTCGAGGAACGGCCCCACGCACTCGCGCCCATCGCGGATGATGTGACGGCAGATGTTGATGAGCCCCTGGCCAAGCCGGTGGTTCCCCATGGTCACCTGGAGGTAGGCGCAGCGCGCGGCGAAGCGGGTGGGAGTGTATTCGGCGCTCCGGTGGGGGTCCATGCCACTCCAACTCTACCGGCGATCCCGCAATCGACCAACGCTCGGCTCTCACGCGCGATCCGGGGCGCGCCGCCCCATAGGCAGGGCGTGTGGCCATACGCCCCTACGGCGCATCACCAACGGCCGCCCGGGTTCGCGCTCGCAACTCGCGACTCGCATCTCGCGGCGCAGTTCGCACTTCGTCCTTTCGCCCCCCTCCCATGGGGTTCCCCCGCCACGGAAGGTACATTTCGCGCCATGCCCGTTCCCCTGGCTCGCCCGGCGCCGCCGCCACCCGACTCTGGGACGAGATCTGCTGCGACAACTTGCCGGGAGCCAGCTCGGTCATCCGGGGCGCGGCCTTCGGGCGCATCGCCGGCCGCGATGCCAGCGCCCCGAGCTGCCCCTTTCCTCACTGTCCTCAGCGGCCGATATACAACACATGGCAACCTTCTGGCTCTGGGTGGTCCGCAACCCCGCAATCCTGCTCGCCGGCTTCGCCGCCTTCCTCGGCTACCAGGGCGCCGCCGACTGGTCGATCGCCATGGTGGTCGTCCTCGGCTTCGGCCTCGTCGCCGAGGCCGGCAACCGCCTTGGCCGCCGCGCCCTCGCGAGGAAGCGCCGCAAGCAGGCCGCCATCGAGGCGCTCCGCTCCGCCACCGAGGTCCGCGAACGCCTCCGCATGGAGCACCGGCGCAAGGCCGCCTGAGCCGCCGACCCTCGTCCCGGCTCTGGCCGCGACTTTCTCGTCAGCCGGAACCTGCTAGGCTACGGGCGCTATGGAGCGGTGGACGTTCCTGACCAACCACGCACACGTGCTGCTCTGCATCGCCGCGGACCCGGGAATGCGGCTCCGCGATGTCGCCGAAGAAGTGGGCATCACCGAGCGCGCGGCCCAGCGCATCGTGGCCGACCTGGTGGATGCCGGCTACCTCACCCGCACGCGCATCGGCCGCCGGAACCAGTACCAGGTCCACCCCGAGCTGCCGCTCCGCCACCCGGTGGAGCAAGCCAGGGCAGTGGGCGACCTGCTGCGCTTGCTGAAGCCATCCTGACCCGGCCACCGGCGATTCACCCAAGCCGCTGGCTCCGCTACGATGGTCCTGTTCGGGCGCCTCGATAGCTCAGCTGGTAGAGCGAGCGATTCGTAATCGCTAGGTCCACGGTTCGAATCCGTGTCGAGGCTCCAACCCCCACGCCCCTCCCCCCGATTGCCAATTGTCGATCGCCGATTGCTACCGGACTCTGGCTTACACCTGTTGACGCCCGCCAATTCCTCGGCCCGCCCGGCACGTCCGCGACACCGCGGGGTGACGCTATAGTGACTGGTCAGGCGCCCGGTATTTGCAACGTCACTGGACAAATTAGATGACATTGATACGCCTGCGAGGCACCGCAATGTGAGGCAGTTGACGGGAAGCCCAATGTAGTAAGGAATGGATACACGACGATGCGTCGCATCTGAATCGAGCTGAAATCCGGTATCGATTGTCTGACGTATCTAGACTATCAACGCTCTGATTGCACAGGGGGATTCATGACAGAAGAGTACTGGACTCAATACTGGCGGGAACGGGGCAGCCCCCGCCGCTTCCTGGGGGGGGCGGGTTGCACCCGCGCCCG
>DAOKYT010000095.1:0-5802 GCA_035326025.1 Tepidiformaceae bacterium | reverse complement strand
GTTGTGCGAGGGGTGGAGCGACGAACCCCCCACCCTCCCGCCGTTGATCTGCACGACCGTCGGGTGCGCCGCCATCCGGATTTTCTGCGCTTGGGTCTTCCATGACGCCGCATCCGGGAATGCCTTTTGGAGTCCGTAGCCCACCGCCGTGAACGTTACATCCTGCGTCCCTCGCTGCTTCGCCAGCGAATCGAGCTGGTTGAGCGACGGCAGCTGGCCGTACTCGTGCATACTCATTGGCGTGTCCAGCACCACGATGCCCAGGTCGTACAGGTAGAACGCGTTCGGGTCATAGTTTGGGTGGGTATGGGGCGTCCCGCCAACGTCCCCCGTACTCGGATACCCGTTCCCTGGGATCCCACCCTCAACATCCGCCTCGAACCAGATCTCCACGTGCGCCGCCGGGTCTTCGGTGCAGTGCCCGGCCGTCAGGAACAGCGTCGGCGAGATGAGCGTCCCACTGCAGCGCCACATCGGGTTCCCGTCCCCATCCTGGGCCACCATCAGCCCCACGTACGGGTGGTCGTTTCCATCGGGTTCCCCGTCGGTGATTGCCAGCGCCGAACTCAAACCGGCAGCCAGCAGGCCGAGGGTGAGTGACATGATCACGACTTGTCTTCGCATACTCCATGCTCCTCGTTGTGCTGCTTCCGCCGCCGCCAGGAGACCTCCTCGCGAAAAGCCCGTGAATCCTAGCACCCGTGTGGGCGCCGTGAATATGGGCCGTCGGCGACCCAGAAATTACGCTGTGCTCGCACTTCGCATCTCGCCTCCAGGTCCAGCTGCATATATGTCGTCTCCACCCACTCCCCGGGCTCCGGCCCCGCGTTCCGCAACACCCCCACCACCTCGAACCCGTACCGGCGGTGCAGCCCGATGCTCACCTCGTTCGCCGACGAGATCGCCGCCACCACCAGCCGCACCCCGGTTGCCCCCGCCGCCTCCAGTAACGCCTCGAGCAACGCCCTCCCCACTCCCTGCCCCCGGGCGCGCTCATCCACGTAGATCGTCTCCTCCCGCGTGCACCGCCGCCCGGGCCTCTTCGACCTCAGCGTCAGGTAGGCGAACCCCACCACCCCGGTCCGGTCCGCAGCCACGATCCCCGGCTGGAGAGGGTCGCTGTGTTCTGCCCCCCGCGCCCGCCGCTGGTCCGCCGTCCACGGCTCCGTGTCCCACGTGGCGGTCCCATGCACAATCGCGCGGTTGCAGATGCGGTCGATCACCTCGAGGTCCGCCGCGCATGCCGGACGAAGCCTGACCGCCGTTGCTGGTGCCATGGCACCACTTTGCGGCATCAGCGTTTCCCCGGTGTTTCGCGCGTCTGTCAAGCCCCGGACAAGCCCGTCGTTGCCCACTGACCGTGGTGCCGTAGCATTTCAGCAATGCGCGAAAACGTCGTCGTTGCCCTGGCCATCCTTGCGGGTATCGCGGTAACGGCAGGAACCTACCTCACGGTCCAATCGCGCGGAGTCTCCCTCGGTCTCGGTATCGTCGCCGCCTACCTCGTCTGGGGCGAAATCGGCGACCTCCTCCGCGGCGAGCAGCATCCTCTTCCCCAGGGCTCACCCCTGCTTGCCAACCCCCGCACCCGCCGCCGCTTCCTGAGCCTCGTGGCCCTGGCCGGCGCCTCGGCCCTCATCATGACCGACTTCATCGTCGGCGATCTCCAGGTCGATGATGTCCGGGAGTGGATTCGCGATCTCGGCCCGTGGGGGCCAATCCTGCTCATCACCGTCCTCGCCGTGGCCATGGTCTTCGCTCCCATCCCCAACCCGCCCTTCATGATCGCCGCCGGCATCGCCTGGGGCACCTTTTGGGGCGTTGTCTACGCTGTCACCGGCCAGCTCATTGGCTCCGCCATCATCTTCTACATCTCCCACAGGCTCGGCCGCCGCTTCATTCCCCGGCTCATTGGTGAAGAGGGCGCCCGGCGAGTGGACCAGATGGCCCGCCAGATGGGCCCGCAACTCGTCTTCTGGTGGCGCATGATGCCGGTCTCGTTCGACTTCGCGGCCTATGCCGCCGGCCTCACCGGTATGTCGTTCCGCCTCTTTATCACCCTCGTCTTCCTCGGTTCCATTGTGCCGACTACCGTCGTCGTCGGCTTCGGTGATTCTTTTGGCAAATCCTGGGAGGCCCAGGCCGTCACCCTCTCGCTCATCGTGGTCGCCCTGCTCGTCCCGTCCACCGTCTTCTACTTCAAGTATCGCGACTCACTCCCTCCCATCCGCGAATGGCCCCGGCGCCTCCTCGGCGGCGAACAACCCGGCCCCGCCTGAGCCCCTCGCCCTCCCCGGCGCCAATCGCCAATCGCCAATCGCCAATCGTCAATCGCCCCTCGCCCCTCGCCCCTCCTCCCTCGTCCCTCCAAAACCCTGTACCCTTGGCGCGGCACCGGGACCACCGATGGCCCGAAGCCAGGACGGTTACGCAGGAATGCTTCTCGCGCTCGATATCGGCAATACCTCCATCCACATCGGCCTCTGGGATGGCGACACCATCGCCAACACCTGGCGCATCGGCGTCGAACAGGAAAAGCTCCCCGATGAGTACGGCGTCCTTCTCATGACCCTGCTCGAAAGCGGCGGCATCAGCCCCCGCGATGTCACTGCCTGCATCATCGGCTGCGATGTCCCGCCCCTTACCCCCACCTTCGAACAGGCCTGCCGCAAGTACTTCAACATCAACCCCATGCTCGTTGGCCACGGTCTCCGCACCGGCGTCCGCATCCTCTACGACAACCCCAAACAACTCGGCGCCGACCGCATCATCGATGCCGTCGCGGCCAGCAGGCTCTACGGCACACCGGTCATCATCGTCGATTTCGGCACCGCCACCGTCTTCGATGCCGTCAACGAACAGGGCGATTACCTGGGCGGCGCCATCGCTCCAGGCATCGGCATCGCCAGCGAGGCCCTCTTCAGCCGCGCCGCCATGCTCTACCGCGTCCAGCTCGAACGCCCACCCGGCGCCATCGGCAAGAACACCATCCACGCCATGCAGTCCGGCATCCTCTTCGGCTACGTCGGCCTCGTCGAAGGCCTCGTGGCGCGTTTCAAGGCCGAACTCGGCGGCAATCCCAGGGTCGTTGCCACCGGCGGGCTCTCCACCCTCATCGCAGCCGAGACCGATTGCATCGATGTCGTGAACGGCGACCTCACCCTTATCGGCCTCCGCCTCATCTACGAACTCAACGCCGAAGGCCATTGAGGCCCGCCATGGAACAGTTACCCGCCCGCTATCCCGGCCTTCCCCTCTCCGGGCGCCACGTCGTCCTCGGCGTCACTGGCTCCATCTCCTGCTACAAAGCCGCCGGCCTCGCCAGCAAGCTCCGCCAGGCCGGCGCCGGGGTCGAAGTCGTCATGACGCCAGCCGCCGCCAGGTTCATCGCCCCGCTCACGTTCCAGTCCCTCACCGGGCGCGATGTGGTGGTCGACATGTTCGCAGCCGCCGAGGCCGAGGCTCACGTCGAAGTCGCCCGCCGCGCGGATGCCTATGTCATCGCACCCGCCACCGCCGATTGCATCGCAAGCCTGGCTCACGGCAACACCGGCGACATGGTCACCCTCACCGCACTCGCCACCACCGCCCCCATCCTCCTTGCGCCCGCCATGGATAACCAGATGTGGGAGCACCCCGCCACCCAGGACAACATCGCCACCCTGCGCGAACGGGGCGTCGAGATCGTCGGCCCCATGCTCGGGCGCCTCGCCTCCGGGCGTACCGGCCTCGGCCGCCTGGCCGAGCCCCCGCAGATCGTCGGTGCCCTGCGCGCGCTCCTCGGGCAGCGCACCGGCGACTTTCGCGACCGCCACATCGTCGTCAGCGCCGGCCCCACCCAGGAGCCAATCGACCCGGTGCGCTACGTCGCCAATCGCTCCACCGGCAGGATGGGCTTCGCCATTGCCGAAGCCGCTCGCGACCGTGGCGCCCGCGTCACCCTCGTCGCGGGCCCCGTCGCCCTCGAATCACCCTGGGGCATCCACCGCATCGATGTCGCCACCGCCGAACAGATGCTCGTGGCGCTCGAACAGGCCACCGCCGATTCCGATGCCATCATCATGGCCGCCGCCCCGGCCGACTTCCGCCCGGCGGCGCCCGCCGCCCACAAACTGAAGAAGTCCGAGGGCGATGGCGCCCTCAACGTCGAGCTTGTGCAGAATCCCGACATTATCGCGACACTTCCCGGCGGCGGCGTCCGCGTTGGCTTCGCCGCCGAAACGCGCAACCTCCGCGAATATGCCCGGCAGAAAATCCCGGCCAAGCGCCTCGATTTCATCGTCGCGAACGACGTGAGCGCCGCCGGTTCCGGCTTTGGCACCGAGACGAACGAGGTCATCATCTTCCACAGCGATGGCCGCGCCGAGGAACTGCCGCTCATGAGCAAGTACGCCGTCGGCCACGCTATCCTCGACCGCGTCCTCGGCCGCCTCCGCTGAGCCGCCGGGTCCGTTCCCCGCGCGGCGAACGCCGGCCGGTCGCCTGCTGCTCCAGCACCAGCCCGTCACCCTCGCGCACACGGCCGCTGTCCGCCCCCGCCCGCCGCTCCCAGGCCTGTCGCCCGGGCCGGGAAACCGCGCCTGCTCCTGTCCCACCTTCGCCACGATCGCCCCCCCGATGCGGCGCTGGCTCTTCCAACCCGGCCTCTCGCCATCACTCCGGCAGGCTCGTGGGCGCTACGCCAGGCACCGCAGGGGCTGGTTGCCGTTGTAGATCAGCATCTCCCGGAACATCTGGACGTGGTCGAGCGGCGTGCCCGGCGGCTCGCCCCGCAGCTCCGAGTAGACCCTGTGCAGGTTCGCCACCAGGCGCTCCCGGTCGTGCAGTTCGGCGAAGCGGCCGAGGTCGAGCCCGCTCGCGAGCTCGAGCGGCGGCGTGCCCTTTGCAAACGCCGGGCGGGCCGTCTCCTGCAGCCACCGCAGGTAGGCGCGCACCTCGCCGATGACCTCCGGCCCGCAAATCTCGCCATGGCCGGGGACGATCGTCTCGGCGCCCAGCTCTTCGATCCGGTCCAGGGCGCTCAGCCAGCCAGCGACCGAACCCCCGAGCGCGAACGGCGTGCCGCCGTTGAAGATGATGTCGCCGGAGAAGAGCAGCTTGCGCTCCGGGATCCACGCGACGATGTCGTTGGTGGTGTGGGCCGGGCCGGCGAAGATGAGCTCGATGCGGAGGTCGTCCACATACACCGTCAGCCGGTCGTCGAACGTGACCGTCGGCGGCGCCACGGGGCAGTCGCCGAAATCGACCATGGGGAAGAGGGCGTGGGATCCGTGGCCCGCGGCGATGATCTCCCGGCGGCAGCGCTCGCTCGCGATGATGGCGCTGGCCGGAGCGAACATGAAGTTGCCGTGGGTATGGTCCCCATGGCTATGCGTGTTGATGAGGGCGCTCACCGGGTGCTGCGTGACCTCCCGCACGGCGGCGTGGAAGGCGCGGGCCCGCGCCTCGGTGCCGGTGGTATCGATGACGGTGGCCGAGCGGCTTCCGGCGACCGCGCCGGCGTTGTTCAGAAACCAGCTGCCATCCATCTGGATGTACGCGTAGATGCCGCGAGAGACCTCCTCGACGCGGGGTGGCGGGATCTCGGCATGGGCGGGGACGGCCTGGCTCGACATGCGGCGGCACCTCAGGTTCGGGTTGCGCGGAGTGTAGGACATGGCAGGGTCCCTGCGCCGCGCCCGGGGGTCCAGGCGCTCCACGCGGCCCCCCCGCGTGCGCGGTTGACCCACGGCCCCCAGTATGTACCCCGTGCGCGTCTTCCTCATCATCCTTGGCGCAGTCGCGATGCTGCTCGGCTTCGGC
>DAOKYT010000094.1:0-6282 GCA_035326025.1 Tepidiformaceae bacterium | reverse complement strand
ATTTGTGAAGCGTTACGCATTCGCCAACGCCACGCCGCGCTACGTTCGATGAGGCTCGGGATGACTCCTCCGGGCCGGCAACGGTGAAAACACCCCAACCCGTGGCCCGCTCCCTCCGGGGAGCGCTCCACTTGCTTCCTGGTATTCGGTGCCGAGTCAGCTGGCGTTAGGCACACGCGAAGGGGCGTACCAATCGGGTACGCCCCCTCGTTGTTCGTTGTGCGAGCGTCCGCGCGGTTGGGCGCCGCTGGCTACCGCACCGTGATGGCCGCGTTCGTGATGACCGGCGTGCCGCGCTCCTTCGTCTTCGCGTCGATGAGGATCGTGTTCCCGTCCTTCCAGAACGAGGTCACGATGGTCTCGCCGGGGAACACGACGCCCGCGAAGCGCGCCTGGTAGCGGGCGACCTTCGCCGTATCGCCGCCGAGCGCGTTATCGACCACCGCCTTGCAGACCACGCCGTAGGAGCAGAGGCCGTGCAGGATTGGCACGTCGAACCCGCCCATCTTCGCGAAGTCGGGGTCGGCGTGGAGCGGGTTCTTGTCGCCCGAAAGGCGGTAGAGCAGCGCCTGCTGGGGCATGGTCTTCGATTCAACCACGCCATCGGGGGCCCGTGTTGGCGCCTCGTTGCCGGGAGGCGGGCCGCTTTCGCCGCCAAAGCCGCCTTCGCCGCGGAGGAAGAGCGAGATTCGGTTGACGAAGAGCGGGTCGCTTTCACCCGTGAGGCGCGATTCGGTTTCGAGGACGACGAGGGCCGCCTTGCCCTTGTCGTAGATGCCGGCGACTTTGCCGGTCGTCTCGACCTCGCCCTCGACCGGGATTGGCTTGCGGATTTCGAGGTCCTGTTCGCCGTGGAGGAGCATTACCGGGTTGAACTGGAGGCCAGGCACCATGCCGATGCCGCCAAGCGACCCGAGGGCCGGGATGACGCCGAAGCTGGGCAGCACCTTGAGGTTCTTCTCATAGGTGTAGGCCAGCTCGTTGGGGTCGGTCTGGGGCACGCCGGCGCCAACGCCGAGGTGGTAGAGGATGACGCGGTCGCGGTCCCAGCGGACGGAGCCGCCCTTGATCTCCGCGCCGAGCGCTTTCGAGGGGTCGATGGGCATGAATGCCTCCTGGGGATGCGTGTTTTGGATAGAGTTCCGAACGCGGTTCGGTCTGCGCCCAGAAGGGTAGCAGATTGAGGCACAAGAGATGAGGGACGAGCGCTCGCGAGAGCTTGTCGGCCGCGGATACTACTCCCCGGCCGTCTTCCCGGTTGCAGGCGGCCCGGTACGCGTCAGCGGCCGGCCCTGCCGCGGCCAGCGGAAGAGGCGTTTGCCGCCGGGGCGCCGCCAGCCTCGGCACGGCGTTCGAGGCCGTGGGCATTGCCCGGGATCTCGCGGCCGCTGTTGCCGGCCATGAGCGTGGGCGGCGCGGATTCCTCGCCACCCGGGGGATCGCCGCCACCACAGTCCACGCCGGGACATTGTGTCTGCGGCTGCTGTTCGGCCTGTTCGTCCGGGGTTGCCCCGGGCGAGGCGCTTGCCTCCGGGGTTGGCTGCGGCGCTTCGTCGGCCGCGATGTTGATGATGCGGATGGGCGGCGGGGGCGTGGCCGTGGTGCCGGCCGCCGAGACCCCCGCATCGTCCGAAGCGATCCCGTAGACGCGCAGCGGTGGGACCGGCGTGGGCGTGGGTTCCGGCGCTGCCGGTTCCGAGGCAGGCGCCTGCACCTGGGCGGCGGTCTCGGCCGGGACATCCGCCGGGGAGCTGGTGAACAGCTCGGGCAGGGGCGGTGGCGTGATCTCCGGCCGCACATCGACGACGACCACGCGGGCCTCGGGCGCCTGGCTCCGGGGATGGAACGGCCCCCAATCGGCACGCTCGGCGGTGGTGATGGCCAGACCGGTCACACCGGCGCCGAACAGCAAGGCGGCCAGCAGCAAGGGCGCTCTGCCTGTCATCCGCGCGATCATGCCCCCTCACACGGAATGTTGCCACCGTTGTAACGCCCCTGAATACAGAAATGCAACACGGCGTAAACGAATTCGGCCCTGCTGAACCCGGGCCGTGGAGGGCCCCTGGGGCGCCTTCGGCCCGAAAATCGGGGAAAACCCGCACCGCCTTTGCAGCCCACTGCAGTGGCGCCGGCGAGGGGGCCGGACGGCCCGGATTGTTGACCCCCGCGGGCCAGTATCTCTGGTCTGGCCGCTGTGTTAGTCTCCAACGACAACCCTAACGTGAGGGTAAGGGCTTTGGCCGGCTGGTTCCGTCGAACGTTCTACGCGCTGGAAAACAGTCAGTTCCGTCTGCTCTGGATCGGGACGCTCTTTTCGTTCCTGGGCATGCAGATGCAGGTAGTCGCCCGCGGTTACCTCGCCTACGACCTGACCGGCAAGAACAGCGCCCTCGGCGCCGTGATGCTCGCCTTCGGTGTCCCCCAGCTCCTCCTCGGCCTCTGGGGAGGCGTGCTCGCCGACCGGCTCCCGAAGCGCAACCTCCTCTTTGTCTGCCAGGGCATCATCGCCCTGAACTCCGCCTGGGTCGCCGTGATGATCGGGCTCGGCCAGCTCGAATACTGGATGCTCATCGTCGCCGGCGTGGTCCAGGGCAGTGGGTTCGCCTTCGTCGGGCCGGCCCGCCAGGCATTCATCGGCGACCTCGTCGGACGCGACTCGATCGGCAACGCGGTCGTCCTCCAGCAGCTGAGCATGAACAGCACCCGCGTCATCGGCCCGTCGCTCGCCGGCGCCTTCATCGCGGTTGCCTTCATCGGCACGGCCGGCGTCTACATCATGACTACCGCCGGGTTCTTCATCGCCATGTTCACGCTGCTCCGGCTCCCGCCCGGCAACCCCGGCCCGCGCGAAACGCCAGCCTCGCCGCTGGCCGACCTCGCCGACGGTGTGCGCTACGTGGCAAAACGGCCCTCGATCTTGCTGCTCATCCTCACCTCGTTCGCGGTCATCACCATCGGGTTCCCCTACCAGTCGTTCCTGCCTTCGGTGGCGAAAGACGTGTACGGCGTCGGCTCGGGCGGCCTGGGCATGTTGCAATCGGCTGGCGCGGTCGGCGCCGTGGTGGCCACGATGCTCGTCGCGACCTACGCGAACAACAGCAAGGCGTGGGTGGCGCAGCCGCTGCTCGCCGTCGCCTTCGGGCTCTCACTCGTGGGCCTCGGCATCGCGCCGAACTTCGCCCTCGGCCTGGCCGCGATGGTCTCGGTCGGAGCCCTCGCGGGCGGCTTCCAGGGGATCAACAACTCGCTCACCATGTCGAGCACCGACGCCGCCTATCACGGCCGGGTCCAGTCGATCTCGATGCTGAGCTGGAGCATGTTCGGCCTGGCGGCCCTTCCCATCGGCATCCTGGCCGACCACATCGGCATCCAGCAGACGATGGTGGTCATGGGCGTTGTCGTCGTATCGCTGGTGGTGCTGTTGCAGCTCTTCGGCCGGAGCGATGCCGTTGCCACCGACCGGCACGCGCGCGCCCACATGACAGAGCGCCGCGCGAGAGCCGGCGCACGCGCTCGATGACGGCCCCGCCAAAACGGCGATCGGCGGCCACCACCCCGATGCCCGCGAACGGGTGGCAGCCTTCCGGGAGCGCCGCGTACCAAGCTCCAACCAGGGGCCCCATGAGGGGTGATGTGTTGGCCGGCAAGGTGGCAGCCGATCTTGAACGTAATGCTGCCCCGTAACCAACTCTCAACCATCACTGGCCGCAGCCCCACCCATGTGGCCTAATCAGGCGATGAGCACCCCGCCGGAACCCCAACGGCACCGTGAGCGTCGCCATGGTCCGCTCTTCGCCACGCCCGGCGAGCCAGCCGACCAGGCCGACCCCGAGGGCATCTGGCTCGCGGAGGATGTTCCCGGACCCGTGGACACCGATGGCGGCGACCCGGCAACGGCCTGGCTGGTGCGCGACTCGCGCCGCTGGGCACCCCAGCACGGCGCGCGGGGGCGCTCGGAATCGGCCCTGCCTGGCGCCTTTTTCCCGGTTGAGCCCGGCGCCCCGGCGCTGCCAGCCCCCACGCCAGCTGCCGCGCTCCCGGCCGCGCCGCGAACCGCGGCCACCCGCCAGGCGCTCCTCCGCGAGGTCGTCGAGACCGCGCTGCTCGCGATCCTCGTCTTTCTCGCCGTCCGGGCCAGCATCCAGCATTACCGCGTCGAAGGCCAATCGATGGACCCCACCCTCGAAGACGGCGAGTTCCTGCTGGTCAATTCGCTCGCCTACTCGAAAGTCGACCTGCAGGCCATCGCGCGCTGGGTGCCAGGGTGGCACCCGGGCGACCCGGCCGAGCGCCACATCTTCCACGGGCCCGAACGGGGCGACATCGTCATCCTCCACCACCCGGTCCCCGGCCAGGAGCGCGACCTCGTCAAGCGCGTCATTGGCCTGCCGGGCGATAGACTCCGCATCCGCGGCGGCGTGGTGCATATCAACGGGCGCGAGCTCATCGAGCCCTATGTGAAGGAGCCCTGGCGGGGAGATCTGCCGGAAGTGACCATCCCGGCGGGCATGTATTTCGTGATGGGCGACAACCGGAACAACAGCCTCGATAGCCGGGTGTTCGGCCCCGTGAGCGAGGACCTGATCGTCGGCAAGGCGATGGCGAGCTGGTGGCCGGCGAGCAAGATCGGGCGCGTGCCAAACGAGGAGCCACGGCTGGCGCCGCTGCCATAGGCCCATGGATTGGAAGATCTGGCCAAAAAACCCAATCCCCGCGCGGAGGATTGGAGGTTGTGCATATCGGTTCACCCGGGTGAGCGGTATGGCCGCCTCATTGGCTGAAGATCGCGTTGAGTTCCGGCGCAAGGTACATCCGGCCCCACGGCCGGCCGGTGATTTCCGCGAGGATCCCGGCTTCAACCAGAGTTGCCACCGCCTTATAGGCCGTCTGTGTCGAAACCGCGAGCATGCGCTCCGCCATTCGCGTGTCAAGCGCCATGAACTGCAGGACCAGCTCCGCCAGCCGGTGAGCGCTCCGCGGCGCGCGGCGCTCATCGAGCCTGCGGTGCCAGTCCACCTCGAGGGCGGTTACCTGTCGCGAGAGAATGACCCCCTCCTCGGCTTGCTCGACCACACCGCGAAGGAAGAAGCGAAGTCATTCGCTCCATTCGCTGCGGGTGCTCACCGCGTGGAGCCGGTCGTAGTATTCGCCACGGTCGCGCTCGAAGTACGGGCTCAGGTAGAGCAGCGGGTGGGCCAGCTGGAGCCGCCAGGCCAGGAACAGCGGTAACAATGCGCGTCCAACGCGGCCATTGCCATCGAGGAACGGGTGGATCGCCTCGAACTGGTAGTGCAGCCAGGCAGCCTCGACGAGCGCCGGAGTATCGGGCTTCGCGGCGGCAAGGTACAGGAACAATGCAGCCAGGCAATCCTGAAGCTCGCCGGGCGGCGGCGGCACGAACCGCGCATCGGCATGCTCGCGCGTGTTCCCGGTGTGGTTCTGGATAATCCGGAATTCGCCGGGGGTGGAGAAGGACTCGTCCCGGGCTCCCTCCATCAGCTTACGGTGCATCTCGAGTACCAGACCCCGCGAGATGCGGCCTCACGCACATGCCTGAGGCCATAGTCCAGGGCAACCACGTAGTTATGGACATCTCGCGTGCCGGACATGGCTTCCAGCTCGCCCATCGCCTCGAGCGTTACCAGTTCGGCGTGCGTGGTGTGCAAGCCCTCGATGCGCGAGCTCAGCACGGCCTCGCGCCGCATGTACGGCTGGATCAGCAGATCCGGGTTCGGATGAATTGCCCGATGCCGTCGAGCTGGCCCAGCTTGCGATTCGCCTCGGCAAGGAGGGCCGCGTTCGCCGCGAGGGCGTCGCGCTCAGGGTCTGGCGGAAGTGGCGCCGGCACAAAGGCCCAGTACGAGTTACCTGTCGCCGGTGAGTTGCGTAGTATCACGCGGCCCGATGGCCGGGGGAAGTCGCTCGGCTCCATGTTTTCTCGTTTTGCGGCCAGAACTAGAAACGCCGGGCCGGTTGTTCAGAGGTGCTAGAAAAGTGTACGCGAATGCACCATTCCTTTTCTCGTCCTGCCGGTCAAACGAGAAAAGTGCGCCACGCCCTTCCACCACACGAGAAACGCGCAGACACCCCTGGCACTTCACCCGGAGGCCCCGATGGCTGCCATTCGCGACCTCGCCGAACGCACCTGGAACGGCGACGCCTCCGCCCGGGCCAGCCAGCAGGGCAGGCGCGACCTCGCGGGCGACTACTGAAAGCCGCTTCCCCGGCTAGGCGCCGCCTTCGGAGTGCACCACCACCCGCACCAGCTCGGGACCGCGCGTG
>DAOKYT010000093.1:0-6459 GCA_035326025.1 Tepidiformaceae bacterium | reverse complement strand
CCATCGCCGCCCTACTGCTGGCCAACCCGGGGCCGGGCGGTACACTCAGCTGATGCGCCCCTGGCTGTTCGCCCTGCTCGCCTGGGCCGCCCTCATCTTCCTGCTCTCCAGCTTCCCCAACCCGCCGGGCCCGCGCGGCCCCGAGTGGCAGTCATACGCGGCCCACACCGCGGAATACGCGGTCTTCGCGTTCCTGGCCGCCTGGCTCTTCGCCGCGGCGTGGCCGGCCTCGCCCCGGTGGCGGCTGGCCCCCGCGGCATGGGTGCTCGCCGTGCTCTATGGGCTCTCCGATGAACTCCACCAGGCGTTCGTGCCCGGCCGCGACGCGAGTCTCGTGGACGTCGCCTTCGATGCGCTGGGCGCAGCCGTTGGGGCCGGGCTGGCGATTGCCGCGCTTCGGTTCCGTGGCGCCGCCGGGCAACTTGAGTGAATCGCCGATGTACTACCGTGTAGCACATGAGGCGCGTCGGCATCCGGGAGCTTCGGCGGAACGCCAGCCGCTACATCCGGCTCGTCAAAGCGGGCGAAACGATCGAAGTGACCGAACGCGAAGTGCCGGTTGCTCTGCTTACCCCGTGGCCGTCAGGTCGCGCGAAGACGCCCCGGGAACAGCTCATCGCGGAAGGGAAGCTCATCCCCGGGACCCAGGATTGGGGCGCGCTCCCGCCACCGAAAGAGTCTCCGGCGGGGCTGACCTCCGGGGAGGTGCTTGAGGAACTTCGCGAGGATACCGTCTAAGTGGCGAGCATCTGGTACGCGGATAGCTCGGCGCTCGTGACGTTCTTCGCCCTCGAGCCCGAGTCTGGCGCGCTTCGCGAAGCCATCAGTGGGCCTTCGATTGTCACGAGCGCGGTTGCACTGGTGGAAGTCCCGCGCGCCATGGGAAGGCTGGGCTTGCCGCATCCCGGGGCTTCGGTCTTTGCGCGTCTGGACATCGTTCCCCTCAGTGCCGATGTCATTGCCAGGGCGGCTTCCCTTCCCCCGGTCACACTTCGTTCGCTGGATGCGAGCCACATCGCCTCCGCCCTCAGCCTCGATACCCGCTGCGATGGGTTGTTCACCTATGACCGCCAGGTGACGGCGGCGGCACGTGCGGCGGGGCTCAGCGTGCGGTCCCCGGGCCGGGCCGAGACGCCCTAAGCTCGAACGGCTGTCTCCAGCGCGACCACCTCGATATCGCCCCAGGCCTCGGCCTGGCGCGCATCGGCCTCGCCCGATTTCAGCAGCTCAAGGATTGCCAGGAACGAAACCACGACCTCGAGCCGGTTCGTGCACTCCATGATTGCCCGCCTGAACGAAAACTTGCCCCGCCGTCGCAGCCGCTCGCGGAACTCACCGATACGCTGGCCCAGCGTCACCGCTGTGTCGCGCTGCAGCACGGCTCCTGGCCGGGATTCAGCCGGCTTCTTGTTCAGCACCTCGATCATGATCGCCCGCAGGCGCTCCATGGTGACGTTCGAAAGCCCGGTCCCCTCCGGGGGCGCCGGTGGTGGCGCCAGCCGCGTGTAGATCCGGAATCCTGTCTCTTGCCGCTCTTCGAGCACGGATGCGATCTCCGCGAACCGCTTGTATTCCCGCAGCAGTTCGACCAGCTCCCGGCCGACGTCGTCGTCCTCCATCTCGCCCGGTTCATCCTGCGGGGGCCGCGGCAACAGCGCCCGCGACTTCAGGAAGATGAGCTTCGCCCCGATGGCCACGAACTCGGCAAGGGCGCCGGGATCGAAGCCCTCGCTGGTCCGGATGGCGCGAAGGTACTGGTCGGTGACAGCCACAAGCGAGACGGCCGTGATGTCCAGGTCGTCGCGCTCGATGAGCTGGAGGAGCAGGTCCAGGGGACCCTGAAAGACGGGCAGCGTGATCTCAGCCATGACTCCCGACGAGCCAACGCCCCCCCGCTGGGGCGCACCCGTCACGGTCCTACGACCATCTCCGTTACCGCGCCGCTGCAGACGCCCACACCCCTGGGAGCGTCCGCTCGACCGCGGAAGCGATACCGGCGACCGACCGCATCATCGAAGCGAACCGCTCATATGTCAACGATTGTGGGCCATCGCTCAGCGCGTGCTCCGGATTGTTATGCACTTCGATCATCAGGCCGTCGGCTCCCGCGGCGATTCCGGCCATCGCGACAGGCGTCACCAGGTTCACCTTCCCGGTGCCGTGGCTTGGGTCGGCGATCACCGGCAGGTGGCTGAGTTCCTTTACCAGCGGGATGGCGTTCACATCGAAGGTGTTGCGGTAGGCCGTCTCGAACGTACGGATGCCGCGTTCGCACAGGATCACCTGCGGGTTGCCCTGGGCCATGATGTACTCGGCCGCCAGCAGCCACTCCTCGATCTGCCCGCTGAGCGCGCGCTTCAGCAGCACTGGCTTCTTCACCATGCCCACTTCGTCGAGCAGGATGAAGTTCTGCATGTTGCGCGCCCCGATCTGGATGATGTCGGCGTATTCGCACACCGCGTCGATGTCGCGCACGCTCATCAGCTCGGTCACGATCGGCATCCCGGTCTCACGGCTCGCCGTGTGCAGGAAGCGAAGTCCATCGACGCCCAGGCCGCGGAAAGCGTACGGGGAGCTGCGCGGCTTGAACGCGCCTCCCCGGAGGATGTTCGCGCCGGCCGCCTTCACCGCCCTCGCCGTGTCGACAATGTGGTCTTCGTCTTCGATGGAGCACGGCCCGGCCATGATGGCGAGCTCGGGACCGCCGATGCTCACGCCGTGCCCCACGTCGATGACGGTGTTGCCCGGGTGGAACTCGCGGCTCACGAGCTTGTACGGCTTGGTTACGCGGTGGACCGACTCCACATGCGGGAGGGTCTCGAAGATATCCTGCAACGCCGGATCGTCCGGGCCAATCACGCCGATGATGCTCCGCTCCGTGCCCACCGAGAGGTGGGCCTGCCGCCCGGTTTCCTCTACCCGGGCAACGATAACGTCGATGTCATCCGGAGTCGCCTCCGGGGATACCACAATAATCACTGGGTCTTTTTCTCCACTAACGCGCGGTCGAGTGTGTGCTCGAGCTAAGGTCGGGGCGGAGGCGTGCCGCCTCGCGCAGGTACACGTGCCGAATGTCACTCTGGGTCTTCTCCGTATTCCAGTGGAGAAGGACGCGGATGCAGAGCGGCAACATGCCGGGGACCGACATCTCGTGGCTCTGCATGAGCGGGACCTGGGTCCAGCCCATCTGGCGCGCCGCAACCGCCGGGAATTCGGCGTACAGGTCCGGCGTTGTGGTGATCCAGGCCGATGCGATGTCCTCGGTGTTGATCTCGTTCACCTCGAGCATGGTGGCCAACAGCTCTTTGGTAACGTCGAGGATTTCGTCTTTCTGGTTCCGGGTGACGGTTGTTGCACCACGGACGCCGCGAACCGGCATGCGCGCAGGTCCTCCTCCAGGGGGCTCGATCGGGTGTGAGTTTGTGCCCTTAGCGAACCGGGAGCCCAAAGACCCCGGCCTGCGGACACCCATAAGCGCGGCCCACGAGGGGCCAACGCCACGCCCATCGGCGCCCGTTCTCCCACGTGTGGGCCGCATTCACCTGTCCGCTATCGGCCGGAGACATCCTCCACAAACTCCCTGACGCTCTGCGCGCGGTGGTCTTCCCCCGCGGCGTCAATGGTCGCGATTATAGCAGAGCCAACCACAGCCGCATCCGCGACTTCGCGCACGCGCTCCGCCTGCGCCCGTGTGGTGATCCCGAAGCCCACCGCCAGCGGCAGGTCCGTCTGCCTCCGGATGCGCTCGATGAAGGACGGCAGGTCGTCCAGTGGCACGTTCCCCTTGCCCGTCGTGCCGGTCATGCTCACGCAGTAGAGGAATGCATCGGCGGCCCCGGCGATGGCCTTGATGCGCGTGTCAGCCGAAGTCGGTGCGACGAGCGGCACGAAGCTCATGTCGTGGCGGCGGCACGCCGCAAGGAATGTCCCCGCTTCCTCGGGCGGCAGGTCCACCACGATAAATCCGTCGGCGCCTGCCTCCTTTGCCTCATGGACGGCGCGTTCTTCGCCCCGGGCGAGGATGGGGTTGTAATAGCCCATGAACACCACCGGTGCCTCCAGCCCCCGCGCGCGGGCTTCGCGCACGAAGTCGAAGCAATCCCCCAGGGAGACGTGCTGCTCGAGCGCGACCTGGTTCGCGTGCTGGATGGTCGCGCCATCGGCCATCGGGTCCGAGAAGGGGACACCGATTTCGATAACGTCCGCTCCTCCAGCCTCCATCGCCAGGAGCAGGGGAACCGTGTCTTCGCGCCGGGGGTAGCCCGCCGTCACGTAGGGCACGAAGAGCTTGCGCCCCTCGGCGTGCGCGGTGGCGAACAGGTCTCGGAGCCGTTTCGTCATGACTGGGTCCTCGCGATCAGAAGGATGAAACTCAAGAAGTTGAAGAGCACATGGAACGCGATCGCGTCCCAGAGCGACCCGCTCCGCCAGTACAGCCACGCCATTGTCATCCCCAGGACGGTGAACGGGATGAGAGAACCGGGGTCCAGGTGGGAAAGGGCGAACAGCACGCCCGAAAGCAGCGCCGCCGGCACAAACCCCCACGAGGCCAGCCCGCCGAATACCAGCCCCCGGTAGAACAGTTCCTCGCCGATTGGCGCGGCGACCACCGTGGTCAACCCGTACAGCACGAGCGCCGGCGCATCGCGGAGGGTGGCATCGAGCCGCGTGCCGCCAGGAATCAGCGCGTCGATCCCGGCCGCTTCGGCGCCCCGTGCGTAGAGCCCCGCGCCGAGGTAGAGCACCGCCACGGCGGCCCCGGGCAGCCACAGCCGGTCCACATCCAGCCGGCCCAGCCCGGTTGCGCGGACGAAGGCCGCCGGGTGTTGGCGCGACGCCACCACCGCCACGCTCGCGAAGAGCGCCGCCGAGAGAATCGCGTACGACCATGCGATCCGCGCCGCCACCACGTCGCCGAGCAGGCGCGGGGGCTCGGGGATCGCATTGCCGGCAATCGCTCGCGCAAGCACCTCATCGGCGTACCGCGCAAGCACAGCCGCCTTTTCGAATGGGTCGCCCACATCCGTGAACTCACGGCCGGCGCCCAGCGCGCCCGCCGTCGCCCCGATCAGCAGGAATGGCCCCGCATAGGCCGCAAGGCCCAGCCAGATCCCGGCGGCGACATGGCGTTCACCCCAGGGCCACGTCCGGCCTGCCGCCGTCATGATGTGCCCACCAGGATCGAGAAGCTCATCAGGTTGAACAGCAGGTGGAAGACAATCGCGTCCCAGAGTGACCGTCTGCGGTAGTACACCCAGCTCAACATCACGGCGATCATGAAGAACGGGACCATGCTCCCGGGGTCGAAGTGCACGAGGGAAAACATCAGGCCCGAAGTTGCGGCCGCGGGCCAGAAGCCCCACTTCAGCAGCCCGCTGAAGACCAGCCCGCGGAAGAAGAGCTCCTCCGAAAGCGGCGCCCCCAGCACGGTGACGACGGCGGCGATGCTCACCGTCAGGTCGTCGCGCGTGATTTCGTGCGGCACGGTGCTCGATGGCTCCAACCACGAGATCCCCGAGGCATCCGCCGCCACCACCCAGGCCACCGTTCCCGCATAGGCCACCAGCACCATCAGCGCGGGCACCCACATCCCGGCAATATCGAAACGGTTCAAGCCAAGCGCATCCACGAGCCCCCGGAACGTCTGCTTCGAGGCGATCCCCACGATCGCGAACAGCGCCCCCTGGGAGATGAGCGTGGCGATCAGGCTCAGCTGGATGCTGCCCTGGTCGGCCACGAGTTCCGGCGGGTCGGGCAGGCCGGCCCCGGTCGCCGCCGCCTGCAACCGTTTGTCGGCGTAGCGCGCAACCTCTGCCGCCTTCTCGAACGCGTCCCCCACATCGCTCGGGACGAACTCGTCGCCGCGCGCGATCATCACGACGACGATCACCACGTTCACCGCGATGAGCACGCCGAGGAATCCCCCGATGCCCACGAGCGCTTCCCGCGGGCCCCAGGGGTAGCGGTAATGGCCCGCCGCCTCGGTCAGAGTGTCACCCCGAGCGCGGCCGCCACCGTGTGCATGTCCTTATCGCCCCGGCCGCTCAGCCCCACCAGGATGTCTTTCTCCGGACCGAGCTCCCGGGCGACCTGCATCGCGTGGTAGATCGCGTGCGCTGGTTCGAGCGCGGGGATGATGCCCTCCGTCCGCGTCAACGCCTTGAACCCTTCCAGGGCCTGGGCGTCATCGACCGCGACGTACTCCGCGCGCTCGCTGGTCTTCAGCCAGGAGTGCTCGGGGCCGACCCCCGGGTAGTCCAGGCCGGCCGAGATGCTGTGCGTTTCCAGGATCTGGCCGTCGGCGTCCTGGAGCAGGTAGGTCTTCGTCCCGTGGAGCACCCCCGGCCTCCCCGCCACGAGCGTGGCCGAGTGCTTGCCAGTGCCAACCCCGTCGCCGCCGGCTTCCACGCCGATGAGCCGGGTCGGGTCGTCGATGAGGGGGTGGAACAGCCCGATGGC
>DAOKYT010000092.1:0-6479 GCA_035326025.1 Tepidiformaceae bacterium | reverse complement strand
GCGGGAGTTACAGGCGGATTCGGTGAACTGCGTCGTGACGAGCCCGCCGTACTGGTCGCTGCGGGATTACGGGGTGGAGCGCCAACTGGGCCTCGAGCCGGCGCCTGAGGAGTACGTGGCGAACATGGTGGAGGTGTTCCGCGAGGTGCGACGGGTGCTGCGGAAGGACGGGACGCTGTGGCTGAACATCGGTGACAGCTACTCCTCCGGTGGCCGCGGCTATTACGACGCCTCGCCCGGCGCGAACAAGGGGAACCACGTCGCCCGCAACCGGCCGCGGGCTCCCTATGGGATGAAACCGAAGGACCTCGTGGGCATCCCGTGGATGCTGGCGTTCGCGCTTCGGGCCGATGGGTGGTGGCTGCGGCAGGACATCATCTGGTCGAAACCGAATCCGATGCCTGAGAGCGTCCGGGACCGCTGCACGAGGGCGCACGAGTACCTGTTCCTGCTGAGCGCGAGCGACCGCTACTGGAGCGATTTCGGCGCCATCCGCGAGCCAGCCGGCTACCCATCCGAACGTCCGCAGAACTCGTTCGCGCGCGAACAACCTGACATCCCGTTGCAGAAGCCGCAAAAGCGGAAGAACCGAACAGCACGCCCGGGCATCGACACGCACGGGGGCGCGCAGGGGAACGGCTACATGGAGTATCCAGCCGACACGCGGAACAGGCGCTCGGTGTGGCACATCCCCACGGCTCCGTTCCCCGAGGGGCACTTCGCGACGTTCCCGCCGGCGCTCGTGGAACCCTGCATTCTCGCGGGGTGCCCGGAGGGCGGGATCGTCCTCGACCCGTTCATTGGGAGCGGGACGACCGCGATGGTGGCGCGCCAGCTGGGGCGGCGGGCCATCGGGATTGACCTGAACGGGGACTACCTGGAGATGGCGGTCCGGCGCATCGGGGCGCAGATGGCGTTGATTGGAGAGGTGGTATGAGCCCCTTCCAGTCCCGTTTGCCCGAGGTGCCGCCCACCTGCAGCCGCCTGGGCTGCGACGAGCGTCCGATCGTGGTGCTCTTTCCCGGGCCAACGGGCTATTGCCGAGTGCATGACGCGGAGCACCGGGCGTTTGAACAGCAGCATGCGAGTTGGCGCGAGGCGTTCGCCGAGGGGCGGGCCTGGCGCGTGGAGTTGGAGGAACCAGCATGAACACGGGAATCGATTTCTTCCGGAACAACGTTGAGGGGCGGCACGGGAACGACGCGGAGGGTGAGCCGTGCGACCTGCTGATGGAGACGGAGTACCACGGGCCAGTGCACCCCGAGACAGGGGAGGAGTTGCGCTGCACGTGCGGCTATGAGGAGTTCGATGCAGCCATGCGGGCGGTGCTCCCTGAGTGGTTCGAGGAGGACGGCCATGAGTGACACTGGCACCAATTACTCGAACCTGCGCGGCTACAGGTGGCGTGGCGGGCGCGGAGGAGGGGAACTGAATGAGACAGACATCGTGCAGGTGGAACGGGTGGCGAACGGCTACCTGGTGCGTGTGCCGGCTCATCGGACTGGCGGTGGGGTGGTCGCGGGCGAGCGGGTGTACATCGCGGCGGCGCCGCGCGATGTGGCGACCATCCTCGAGGAGGAGGTCTTCGTTGAGCGCGAGGAGGAGCCCGAGGTGGATCCACCGACGGCGCCGACGGTCGAGGAGCTCGCGTCGGCCGGGCTGGTGCGGCGCGGGACGGACGTGGCCGCGGCCGAGGAGTGACGGGACGGCAATCGAGTGGACCGAGGCGAGCTGGACGCCGATTCGGGCTCGACGCCGGAAGCGCTGGCGCAACGGGCTGAAGACGATCACGGAGAAGCGCTGGACTACGAAAGGAAGCTACGTTCGATGAGCGCACCAGGCAACAAGCGGCGTCGTAGCGATGGAGGGAGCAACGCTTGGCGTACCCCGCCGGAGTTGTTTCGGTTGCTTGACATGGAGTTTCGTTTCACGCTCGATGCGGCCGCGGACGACGCCAACCACCTGTGCGAGAGGTATCTCACGGAGGCCGAGGACGCGCTGCAAGCCGACGTGGCTGATCACGTTGTCTGGTGCAACCCCCCATACGGGGACCTATCGCCGTGGGTGACCGCGTTCGAAACCTGGGCCATCAAGGGTCGCTGCACCGTGGTTGCGTTACTGCCAGCCGCGACCGATACGCGATGGTTCGAACACGTCTGGCGGGGGGCTCACGAAATCCGCTTCCTGACGCCGCGAGTGAGGTTTCTGAGGCCGGATGGGACACCGGGGGCCAGCAACACCACGGGCAGCATGATTGCCATCTACCGTCCCGGGGTGCTCTGGCAGTACCGCGAAGCGATCGGACCAGTGAGCACCTACGCGCCGCGCGTGCTGCATGTGCGCTGGATTGGGAACGTGCCCACAGGACAGGCGGCGTTCGACATGGAGCAAGCCCACGCGGTGGTCCGTGTCTGGGACGGGCCCCGGCGCGGACAGATCGCCTTGTGGGACTGGAGACGCGAATGACCGAGGCGGACTACGCGACGTTCGAGGAAATCCGCTCGCTCATGGGGCCAGTGAAGAAGCAGGGGGACTTCTACCTTGGCTTCTGCCCCGTGCATGGAGACGGCCAGAAGCACGGGGGGAAGGGTGGCCAATCGCTCATCCTGAGTACCAAGGGCGTGCTCGAATGCAAGGCCGGGTGCTCGTTCAAGGACGTGATGACCGCGCTCCGCGAGCGGGCCGGGGTGACCAGGGCGAACGGCAATGCGCGGCCGCCGTCCCCACCACGACCGCCCAAGACCGGCGATGGCGCGGGCTACATGCTCATCGAGGCGTATGAGTACCGCGACCCGCAGAGCGGAGAGCTGGTCGGGGTGAAGGGCCGGTTCGAGCGGCCCAACCCGGAAGCCAAGAAGGGCTACGACAAGCAGTTCAAATGGCGGTTGCCATCGAGCACGGTGTGGGACGGTCTCAAGGGGGCGAAGGTCGAATCGATGCCCCTCTGGGGTGCCCCCGAGATCGCGGCACTGCCGCCGGAAACGCGCATCTGGTTCGCGGAGGGAGAAAGCGCTACAAAAGCGATCCGCAAAGCTGGCGAAAGCGCAACATGCGGGTCGTGGGGTGCGTCTCAGCGTGAGTACGGCGACGCGTTCGAAGTGCTCCGTGGGCGACACGTCATCCTCTGGCCGGACAACGATGGGCCGGGGCGCGAGTACATGGCGGAGGTCCGGCGGAAGCTGCGAGGTGTCGCCAAGACCGTCACGGTGGTTTCGGCGCCGGTACCGCCCGGCGGCGATGCCGTCGAGTTCTTCCAGGCGGGCGGCAAGGTCGAGGACCTGCTGGCGAACAAGATCATCGAGCCGACCGTGGACGTGCTCGGGCCGGACCACTTCATCGTGCGGATGCCGACCGACGACGGCGGTCAAGCGAGCTTCGAGTTCGCCGATATGCACTACAAGCGGGAGACGCTCGAAGCCAACTTGTGCGTGCGGTACTCGGGCGACCCGGAGAGTTACGAGCAGTTCATCAACCTGAAGAGCCAGAGCACCCGCGAAGGGTTGGCCCGCGCGCTCGGTTCGATGTTCGGCAAGGACGCGGGCAACTGGACGGGACTGGTGGCGATCGCCTACAGCCGCGTGCGGAAAGCCTACGATGACGTGCCCAAGGCCCAGCTCGTCGGCAAACTCGCAAAAGAGCCTGACAATCGCTTCTTGGTCGATACGCTGGTTCCACTAGGCTCATCGACCCTGCTGTTCGGGCTGGGCGGGACGGGCAAATCGACGCTGGCGAAGCGGCTCATGCTGGAGATCGCGATGGGCGGGGAGTTCCTGGGCCAGCGCGTCTACCAGCCGGGCGCGGTGGTGATCGTGGATTGGGAGGACCCGCGGTCGGTGCGGACGGAGTTCGAGCGGGTCTTGCAGGGCATGGGGTTTCCCCCGGAACTGATGGAGGAGCTACCTGTCCACCACTGGCCGGCCGAGGGGGTGCCCTTCGCCGGACATGCCGCGGCCCTGCGGCGGTTCTGCGAGCAGAACGAAGTCGTCGCGGGGCTGATTGACTCCGCGATGCCGGCGTGCGGCGGCGAGCCCGAGAAGAGCGAGCCCGCACTGCAATTCTTCAACGCGCTCAACTCGATCCCGATCACCTGGATCGTGCTCAGCCACGTCTCGAAGGGCGAGGCCGACCTGGGCGGGATGAAGCGGCCCTATGGGAACGTGGTCTGGGAGAACATGCCGCGTCGCGTCTGGGCGCTGCATACGCCGACCGAGGGGCGCGAGACCAGCCTGACGCGGGACATCGTGCTCCGTTGCACGAAGACCAACCGGCGGTGGCCCCCGCCGTTCAGTTACCGCGTGCTTTACACCGACGACGACACCGGGCCGATCCGGTTCGTGAAGACCGACCTATCGTCCATCGTGGCGGAGGGGGCGACTGAGCTAAGGGGCCATCTCCCGCTCCGCGACCAACTTCGCCGCATCCTTGAGGAAGAGGGCGCGCTCGATATTCCGCACATCCTGGAACGGATGCCGACCGGCACGCGCGCCGACAGTGTGCGCTCGACGCTGGCGCGGCATCCAGAGTTCGAGGGGCAGCAGACCGGCACGGGCCGGGGCGCGACGACGATATGGTCGCTGCGACCGCCGGCAACGTGCGCCAAGTGCTCGCTCCCGGTGGTCGGCCTGAACGACACGGGGCAGGAGGTATGTGGTGAGCATCTTTGAGACAGGAGGACGATCGTGAACGCAACGAACATGACCCCGGCGGAGGTCGCGGCGTGGGAGGACCTGGCGCGGACGGGCAAGCTCCGGTATGCGCTGGCGACCGAGAACGAGTGGGCGTACCAGGCGGAGCTGGCGCGACATGCTGCCAAGCTCTTTCCGCCGGCACAACCAGTAGTGGTCGCGCAGGAGCGCCCAAAAAGGCGTCCTCTAGTTATCAAGCACCGGAAACGGGAGGAAAACGCCGTGGCGACCACTACGCGAAGCCGAGACCCAAATATCCACGTTCACCGCTGGCGCTGCGAGAGCCCGAGGGGTGGCGCCGTCCCCGCAATCTGCGCGTGCGGCGCGGCAAAGACGTTTCCGGCTTACCCGAACGGTACGGACTGGGGTGGGGATTAAGTGCGGGCCGGTGAGGTCGCGGGCCTTGTGCTCCTTGGCTGCGTGGCTTGCGTCGTGGGCATCGTGTCGCTGGTCGCCTCCCAGGGTGAGGACTCGCACGATTCACGGAGTTGGGCAGTTCATGGTGGAGGAATCCCCGCGGCATCGGTTCGGACGGCCATGCCCGCGGCGGTTCCATCGGCTGACGTTCGGGCTGCTCTGCCGACCGTGGTGATCGGGACGATCTACCCGCAGATTGGAGGTTTTGTACCTCTGCCGCCAGCAGATTGGAGAATCGGGCCAAGACTCCAATCTGCCGCGCTCACTTACCTCGACATGCGGGACCATCCGGGGACGCCTGAGGCGCTCGTAGTAGCTGCGGCAACGGGCCGCGTCCGCGCACTGGGCGGGTCACTGAGCGAAGCAGAGATGCGCGCCATCCTCACGGTGGCGGGCTGGCCCGTAGAGCTGCATGACGCGGCCCTACGGGTGGCCTGGTGCGAGTCGAAATGGTCTCCGTATGCCGTGGGCGACGGCGGACACTCCCTCGGCGCGTTTCAACTGAACAAAGACACCTGGTTCAGCTACGCGGGCGAGGACCCGGCGCAGTGGGCGGACCCGCTGACGAACGCGAGGGTGGCGTGGGCGACCTACCAGTACGACATCGCGCGAGGGTACACGCCCTTCAACCAATGGAGCTGCAAGCCGTGACCCTGGTCTTCCGCGTCGGCCTTCCCCCGGTGGAGCTGTCGCCGAACGGGAGGGTGCATCGCCTGGAGAAAGCGCGCGCGGCACGGGAGTATCGGGCAGAGGCGCGGATCATGGCCTCGGGCGCGAGGGTCGAGAGCCGCTGGCAGCGGCCAGCCCGGGCTCGGCTATCGCTGCATTTCGGATTGCTGGACAAGCGGGCGCGGCATGTGGTGAAAACCAGCTTCCACCCTCGGGACGTGGACAACGCGGTGGGGGCGTGCAAGGCGCTGATCGACGGGCTGCGAGATGCGGAGTTGATCGTGGATGACAACTGGGCCGCCCTCGAATTGGGTAGCGTGACGGCTACGTTCGAGGACGGCCCATGGGTGGAAGTGCGGATCGAGCGGGTCTAGGGGCGACGCCTGGATGCGGACACTGGCGACCTCCCTGGCGGTGGCGGAGGCTGGGGATCGAGTAAGCCCCCGTTGCCGGGGGCCTCTCTTCTCGCCGGCGCGTAGAACCGGGCCACCCCCACATGGTGTGGGGACTGCGCTCGGCCAGCCGTCCATCGCCACACAGCACGGGGCCACCCCCACATGGTGTGGGGACTAGGGCGCTACGCCGAACGAGCGGACGGCCGTGTCCTGGTCGACGTCCTCGTTGAGCATCAGCACGTGGACATCGGCCATCAGCGGGTAGTTGTTGCCCTGCATGGTGCGCCGGGTGTGGCGTATCCACAACAGGGCC
>DAOKYT010000091.1:0-6623 GCA_035326025.1 Tepidiformaceae bacterium | reverse complement strand
CGGTCGCCAGGAGCGCAACGGTTAGGGCGTAGACTACCAGCCAGCTCGGTGGCAACTCGATGGTTACCCGACGCCTGGATTCGTGCCGCTCCCTATAGGTGGAGTCGCTCGAAAGCTCACGGCCAGACTCCATGCCATATCGAGATGGCTCCGCAAGCGGTTGCCCGACGTGCAACCCATCATGAGCCGGGTTGTGAATCCGGACAGCGATCAGGAATGGAAGCACAAAGCTGGCACCAGGGATTAGGCAGGCCCAACCCCAGCCCGGGTGTATCGCTGCACGTCTGCATACGGCTACCCAGCAGGCCGCCCACGTAACAAGGTTCGCAAGCGGGACCATGAACGCAACCAATGTCCAAATCGGCGCATCCGCGGAGCGAATCAGCGTCACTAAGTTACCGATTGGGAGGAAGGCCCACCCTGAGTGTGTCACCCCTAGGCGTCGTGCGGCCAAATAGATGGGAAACGTGAGTGCGACATAATTAAGCAGCGCTAAAGCAATCAGCAACTCCGGTGCTCCGGATGGACCAGCTTCCAAGAACATGACTGCTATCACGGTCCCACCTCCGAACGGCGCCCACGCTAGCGCAGGTCTTGACAGCCGACAACTTTCCCATGAGACCACGTCAACAACTGCCGCGTTCTGATGAGGATCGTGTGACTTGGGCCTTCCCAACGACACCCGCACAGTTCAGATCTCCCGAGTCACACGCTGTCAGGCTTTCTTGAACGCCTCGATGTCCTCCGGAAGCAGCCCACCGAACTTGCGCTTGCGCCGCCCATACTCGGCCAGCGCGATGTCGATATCCTCGCGCCCGAAATCCGGCCAGAAAGCGTCGGTGAAGTAGAGCTCCGCGTAGGCCGCCTGCCACAGCAGGAAGTTCGATATCCGCAGGTCGCCCGCTGTCCGGATCACCAGGTCGGGGTCCGGCATCGTGCCCGTCGAGAGGTAGCGCCCCAGCACCTCCTCCGTCACCTCGGCCGCCGGGACCTCTTCCTGGATGATGCGCCGGACCGCCATCACGATGTCGTCGCGTCCGCCGTAGCTAAAGCAGATGTTGAGCACCAGGCCCGTGTTCTCCCGGGTGAGCTCGATCGCGTTCCGCACCCGCCGCTGGAGCCAGTCCGGCAGCGTCTCCATGTGGCCCAGCATCTGCAGCCGCACGTTGTTCTTGTGGAGGTTCGCCAGCTCCCGCCGGATGAAAAAGTGCAGGAGCCGGATGAGCGCCTGCACCTCCGGCTGCGGGCGCTGCCAGTTCTCCGTGCTGAAGGCGTAGAGCGTCAGGTACTTCACGCCATGGTCGGCGAAACGCTCGATGACGCGGCGGATGTTCTCCGTGCCCGCCCGGTGCCCCGCCACGCGCGGCAGCCCGCGCTGCGTCGCCCAGCGGCCGTTGCCGTCCATGATGATCGCCACGTGCCGCGGCACGCGCCCGCCCGAAATCGGCGAGATCAGGTCGCCCAGGAACTCCGCCTCGCCGCCCCGTCCTGGCGGGCTGCCCGCGGCCGCATCAGGCTTCAAGGAGTTCCGCCTCCTTCTTCTTGCTCTCGGCGTCGATCGTGGCGATGTGGCGGTCGGTGAGCTTCTGCAACTCCTCTTCGTGCCGCTTCAGGTCATCCTGTGAGACCGTCCCGTCTTTCTCCGCCTTGCGCAGGTCGTCGTGCGCATGCCGGCGCACGTTGCGCACGGCCACCCTCGCGTCCTCGGCCTTGTGGTGCAGGAGCTTCACGAACTCCTTGCGCCGCTGCTCCGTAAGCGGGGGTATCGGCAGCCGCAGCGTCTGCCCGTCGATCGCCGGATTGAGCCCCAGGTCCGAACTCTGGATCGCCTTCTGCACCGCCGATACCGCCCCGCGGTCCCACACCTGGACGGTCAGAAGCCGCGCTTCCGGCGCATTGATCGTGCCCAGCTGCTTGAGGGGCGTGGTTGCCCCGTAGTAGTCCACGGGAAGCGTCTCGATCAGGCTCGGGTGCGCGCGCCCGGTCCGGATGCCGTTCAGTTCGCGCCGGAACGCCGTGATCGCGCTATCCATCTTCTCGTCCGCGGCCAGCAGGATCTCCTCGGGGTCTGCCATTCCGTGTTCCCTCCTGCGTTCAGTGCGGTGCCGCGGGCTCCCCTTCGGGGTGCGACGACACCAGTGTCCCAATCCTATCGCCCCGGAGCGCGTGAAACACGGCATCGCGCGCCGCAACGTCAAAGACCACGATCGGAAGGTGGTGCTCCATGCACATGCTCAGCGCCGTGATGTCCATCACCTGCAGCCGCCGCTGGATGGCCTCCAGATAGGTCACGTGTTCGTACTTCACCGCCGTTGGGTCCTTGGCCGGGTCGGCGTTGTACACCCCGTCCACGCCGTTCTTCGCCATCAGCAGCGCTTCGCAGTCCGTTTCGATGGCGCGAAGGGCACCCGCGGTATCCGTCGTCATGAAGGGGTTGCCCGTCCCCGCCGCGAAGATCACCACCCGCTGCTTCTCGAGGTGGCGGATCGCCCGCCGCCGGATGTACGGCTCGGCCACTTGCGAGATGGGCAGCGCCGTCTGCGTCCGCACCACCACGCCCGCCTTCTCCAGCGCGTCCTGCAGCGCCAGGGCGTTCATGATGGTCCCCAGCATGCCCGCGTAATCCGCCGTGGCCCGGTCCATCCCCGTCTCCGCGACGGTCGCCCCACGCCAGAAGTTGCCGCCCCCGATCGAGACGGCAACTTCCACTCCCTCGTCCACGGCCATGCTGATCTGGCGCGCAAGGTCGTTCAGCGTCACCGGGTCGATGCCAAACGGGCGGTCGCCCATCAGGGCCTCGCCGCTCAGCTTCACCAGTGCCCTGCGGTAGCGCGCCATCTCGGGCTATCGGCCCAGTTCGAAGCGGACGAAGCGGCGCACCCGCACGTTCTCGCCCGTCTTGGCGATCGTGTCCTGGATCAGGTTCGCAATCGTCTTGCTCCCGTCGCGGATGAACGGCTGGCTCAGGAGGCACACCTCCTCGTCGCTGCCCTCGATCCCCTCGCGCCCCGGGTCCTCCGCCGAGATAACCTGCGGGTCCATCGCCGCGACCTGCATCGCGATGTTCCGCGCGAGCTCCCGGAAGTCCGCCGTGTTCGCCACGAAGTCCGTCTCGCAGTTCACCTCGACGAGCACGCCGATTCGCCCGCCCGCATGGATGTAGCTTTCGACAACGCCGTTCGACGTCTCCCGCTCGGCGCGCTTTGCCGCCGCGGCGACGCCCTTCTCCCGGAGGATGGCCTTCGCCTTCGCGCTGTCGCCCCCGGCTTCCTCGAGCGCGCGCTTGGCGTCCATCACGCCCGCGCCGGTCTCCTCGCGAAGAGCCTTGATCATCTCAGTCGTTACTGCCACGAGTCCTTCTACTCCTGCGCTGCTGATTCGCTGGTCGCCTGGGCGCCCGCCGGGATAACGGTGACGCTCGGCCCGCTCTCCGTCGCACCCTCGTCTTCCGGGCTCGCGCTGAAGCTCCCCGATTCGATCCCCGCCTCGGCCGCCTTTGCGAACTCATCGGCGTGCGTCCCGGCGCCCGCCCCGGACTCCGCCGCCGCCCGGCCCTCGATCGCCGCGTCGGCCACCTTGCCGAGGATCAGCTTGATCGCCCGGATCGCGTCGTCGTTGCTCGGGATGGGGTAGGCCACCGGGTCCGGGTCGCAGTTCGTATCCACCAGCGAAACGATCGGGATGTTCAACCGCTGGCATTCCGCCACCGCGATCGCTTCCTTCACCGTATCGATGATGAACACCGCCGCCGGCAGGCGGTCCATGTTCTTGATGCCGCCAAAGTACCGGTTCATCCGCTCGATCTCATTGGCGATGTCGAGCTGCTCCTTCTTCGTCAGCCGCGAAAAATCGCCGCGCGCCATCGAGGCCTCGAGATTGTGCAGGTGCCGGATGCGGCTCTGGATCGTCCGGAAGTTCGTTAGCGTCCCGCCCAGCCAGCGGTTGTTCACGTACGGCAGGCCGGCCCGCTTCGCCTCCGCCTCAACCGTTTCCCGCGCCTGCTTCTTCGTCCCGATGATCAGCACATCCGAACCGCCCGCGACCACGTCCCGGATGAAATTGATCGCCGCGTCCAGCCGCGTCACCGTCTGCTGCAGGTCAATGATGTGGATGCCATTGCGCTCGGTGAAGATGAACTGCCGCATCTTCGGGTTCCAGCGCCGCGTCTGGTGGCCGAAATGGACGCCGGCCTCCAGCAACTGCTTCATGCTAACGGGGGTAACCAGGGGTGCCTCCAACGTGCGGCGTCATAGATTTGACCCTCGCGAGCCACGGCGCCGCCCATATACACAACCCGCCCATGATACCAGCGCCCCCCGCCCCGGTAAACGAATCCACCGCGGGCGTCCAAATCACTCACCCGCCCAACATTTCCCCTTGACAGCCCCCACCGCCAGTCGGTAGCGTTTCACGCTAAGGAAGGAGGTGATGCGCATGGACTATCACAGTCGTAGTTACGGCCTGACCTTAGCGCTGGAGGTGACCTCCTCCTAGGGCGACCGAAGAGGAACCACCTGCCCTCCTGAGACTCCGGTCTTAGCTACGCCAGGGCCCCGGAAAACTTCCCGGGGCCCTTTTCTCTGCCCCCGAGTCCGATGCACGCCAACAGTTCCTTCGACCCCGCCGCCTTCCACGCCGCCCTCACCACCACTGCCATCGGCCGCTACCTCGTGTACCGCCCGGTCACACCCTCCACCATGGACCTCGCCTCTCGCGAGGCCCACGAAGGCGCTCCCCATGGCACCATCGCCTTCGCCGAGGAGCAGACAGCCGGCCGCGGCCGCCGCGGGCGCTCCTTCCATAGCCCCGCCGGAAAGAACCTCTATGTCACGCTCGTTCTCCGCTGCCCCATCGAGGTGCACCGCCGATTGCCGCTCATCGTCCCCGTCGCCGTCTGTGCCGCCATCCAGGCGGAGCTTCCCAGCGCCCGCATCAAGTGGCCCAACGACATCTGGATCGGCGACCGCAAGGCGGCCGGCATGCTCATCGATGGCGAGCTCACTCCGGCGGGAGCTGTCGCCCTCCCCGGCATCGGCATCAACGTGAACGCCGACCCCACCGCGGTCCCCGAACTCCGCGCGATCGCAACGTCCCTCGCGCGCGAGCTCGGACGGGAAGTTGCCCGCGAGCCGCTCCTCGCGCGCATCTGCAACCACCTCGAACAGCTCCTCGAAGCCACCGCTGGCCACGTGCTCCAAGAATACCGCTCCCGCAGCTCCACCCTGGGGCGCCGGGTCCTGGTGTCGCCTGTTGGCGCGCCGCCGTTCGAAGGTACCGCCATTTCCATCGAGGACGACGGCTCGCTCGTTGTCGAACGCCTCGATGGCACGGCCGAAGTGGTCACCGCCGCCGACGTGTCCGTCCGCCCCGCCGGCTGATGTGATCCGAGCAACCGGATCGGCTATCGTGCGGACATGACCTTCGACGAGATGTACGAGCTCGCCGTGAGCCGCAAGCGCGACATGCCGCCAGGCTCATCCACCGCCGAAATGTTCCTGCGCGGCCCGCACGGCATCGGCAAGAAACTCGTCGAGGAAGCCGCCGAGAGCTGGATGGCCGCCCGCTTCGAAAGCAATGACGAGCTCGCCGGCGAGCTCGCGCAGGTCCTCTACTACGTCGCCTGCATGATGGCGGAAAAGGGCCTCTCGCTGAATGATGTGTACCGCCAGCTATGATCAAAGTCGCACTTCCCAATAAAGGCGCCCTCTTCGAGCCCACCCTCGATCTCCTCAACTCCTGCGGCTATCGCGTCTCCAAGGCGGGCAGCAACCTCTCCTCCATCGACCCCGAAAACAACGTCGAGTTCTACTTCCTCCGTCCCGGCGATATCCCTCTCTACATCTCCAACGGCATCCTCGATGCGGGCATCACCGGCCGCGATTTCGTCTCCGAACAGTGCGTCGCGCCCACCCTTCTGCGCGACCTCAACTACGGGCATTCGCGCCTTTGCGCGGCCGTCCCGGAGGAATCGAAGGTCACCACCCTCGAGGAAATCGCGGGCCTCCGCATCGCGACCTCCCTCCCCAACATCGTCCGCCGCTACTTCTCCGGCCAGCAGATCGATGTCGTCGAGCTCGAGGGCGCCGTCGAGATTTCCGTGCGCCTGGGCATCGCCGAGGCCGTCGTGGATGTGGTCGATACCGGCTCCACGCTCAGGCAAGCCGGGTTGCGCATCGTCGGCGAGCCGCTCTTCCAGTCGAATGCCGCCCTCTACGCCAATCCCGACCGGGCCAGCGAGCCCGAGGTCGAGGTACTCCTGGCGCGCGTCGAAGGCAAGCTCGTCGCCACCGAGTTCATGATGGTCGAATACGACTGCCCCGGCGAAATCCTCGCCGATGCCTGCATCGTCACCCCCGGCATCGAGTCGCCTACCGTCACTCGCCTGCAACGCGAGGGCTGGTACTCGGTCAAGGCCATGGTCCCAAGAAAAGAGGCACACCATATCATGGACACCCTCTCGCGGATGGGCTGCAGGGGCATCCTCCTCACCACCATCGAGAGCGCCCGGATCTAACCAGCGCCCGGGAACTTCCACCCTTCCCCGGAAGTTTGAGCGAGTAGCCGGTCCCGTGGAGGCACGGCGCGCGCTGCGACCGCCTGCCCCGGTAGCCCTCCCCCTGCCC
>DAOKYT010000090.1:0-6724 GCA_035326025.1 Tepidiformaceae bacterium | reverse complement strand
CCATTGGCGGAATGGACGGGGCGAACCTTTGTCAAAGAGGTTGCGAAGCCGGGTGCAGGTAGTGAGACTGTGGTTCTGTCGATGGACCCGAGGACGGGATATCTGTTGGGCTCACGATCGAGCTTTACGGATCCACATGCGGCGATACTGCACGAGCGGAGCGAACAGTATCTGCGCATGGAAGTCTTCCAAATTACCCCAGAGGATTACCAGGACTTCGGGCTCGATTGGCGTGAGGCGGTGTGTCCGTCATGAACAGGAAAGTAGCCAGGGCATTGCTAACCTTGACAATCGTTTTCGTGTTCTTCGGAGGCTTGGGGCAGAGAGAAACAGCGAAGGCCCTTGATTGCTATCAGTCACTCTCATACTATCCAATCGATCACAGTCAATCTCTAAGCCAATAATATCTGTTTGCGCTGGGGTACGGGACTGGCATACTCAATAGAGGCAACGACCATGGTTTGCGATGCAAACCATTCGCCAGTAGCTGTGTATTGGGTTAATGTGTATGCCGTTGGATACGACGCATGCGATGGCGGGCCCTCCATACAATGGGCCACCCCTCATGGATCTTATGAAACGAATAGCACTAGCGTGACGACCTACAGCGGTGGATACCAGGCCACATGTTCAGTTTATCATACGTACACGGAGTACTCTGGGCACGGGCGTTACTACTCCTCGTCTGAAAGCTTGCAGTGGACGTGCGCGTATACATATCAGTAGATGTGGTCTTGGGCAAAAGGCCACGGAAGGTCGATCAGCTTGGCATCGCCGGGTGTGGCGAGGCGTTGACGTAGACGAATACCGACGACCTCTCGGCCCCTACGCTCAGCTACCGCGGCGCAACCCTCGGCGCGCTCGGCCAGTTCGATGAGTCGCTCGCCGCCCTCCGCGAGGCCCTCAAGTCGCGCAGCCGAAGCGCCCCCGTCCTCCACTCCGCCCGCTACGACCGGGCCCGCCTCTAGGAGGAGATGGGACAGCCCGGCCGTGCCCGGCAGGACTACGAATCCATCTACGCCCAGAATCCCAACTTCGCCGATGTGCGGGGGCGCCTCCGCAGCTGATTCTCCCTGCCGGCGGCCGAGCCCGGAACGCGCGCGAGGGACACGGACGAGCCGGGAACTGTCGCCCGCCCCGGTCGCGGGCATGGGCCCGTTACGGGTCGCCCTTCCATCCCCCCGGGGTGACGCCGATTTCGCTCTCGCCGGCCAACCCCACCACCCGCAGGTTCCCGTCAAAGCCCTCGGTATGGAAGAAGCACGCAGCGCTGCCGCGCGGAATCCGCGCCACGATGATGCCATTCCCCGCCGGGTCAGGACCGTCCTCGTACGTGAGCGGCATGATCCCGGTCTGGCACCAGAGCATGATCCGTGGCCGTGCGTCGCCGTCGTGCTCGACCTGGAACCGGTAGGTGCCGCCCTCAGCGGCGACCGTCGCTCCCCGGCGCCCCCCGCGAAACGGCACGCTGCCCGTCGCCGGGTCGGCGCGGCCGCTCCAGCGCGCGTCGATGTCTTCGAGCGGGGGTGGCGGCTCCCGGCGCGACGGCGTCCCCGGGGGATCGAAGAGCGTGAACGAGTCGAGGACGTTTCCGGCGCGATCCACCGCGCGGACGGTCCCCACCAGTTCCGCGCGTGGCACCGCGAAGAGGTAGAACTTCGCCTCGGTGTCCAGTTCAGATGGCGCGATGGCAAGAGGTACCACCAGCGATGTCCCGTCGTGGAGGTCGACCTCAACATGTTCGGCCGAATTGGCCGTTGCCCCGTGCATCACCGAAGGGCGGCCGTACCACCAGCCTCCCTGGAACGCTGGCTCCTCCAGGCACCACTCGGTCCCGGCGAACCGCGTATGCGCCAACGCCAAGCACAGGCCGCTGGTTGTCCTCAGGCCCAGGAGCCGTGCCTCCCCTCCGCCCTCGAGTGGGATGCTGGTGATGGTTACCATTTCCCCGGCCAGGACGGGCCCCGCGGGTGGGTCGGTCGCCACGTTCAGGGCCGCCTCCGCCTCGGGCCCCCCGGCCGCACCGCTCTGCCAGCTCACCGCGACCGCCAGCCCGGCACCCGCCACGGCGACGGCTGCGGCCGCCCCCGCAGCCGCCTTTGCAGCGCCCGCCCAGGCGAATGCGGCCAGCCACCCTCGGCCGCGAGCCAACGGTGCGTTTCGCCGCCGCCAGTAGGCCCCGGCCTCCTCGCGCGAATCGACGCCGAGGATGGACAGGACTTCGCTCACGTGCCACTTCACGCCGGCGAGGCTGATCCCCAGTTCGGCCGCGATCTCCGGGTTCGTCTTGCCACGGGCAATAAGGTCCAGCACTTCGCATTGGCGCGCTGTCCACCCGTGGCCGGTCGGTTCTGAACGTGATGCTGAGTCCGCCATGCCGGCAGCGTAGGACGGCGACGAATCGCTGTCCCTAGCCTATCGGAAACATCCCTTTCTGGCATGGAAATCGTGGCCGGACACCCGACACCAACTTCTGCAATGCTTCCGCAACCCGCCGCCCCGGAGCGCTGTTGCGCTGGTGTAATGCCCTCTCTGCCACCCTCAGAGGAGTACACCGGCACTCCGGTGCAAAGGAGGCTCACCATCTCTGGTGGCATCAGCCTGTTTCTCATCGCGGTCGGCGCGGTGCTGGCCTTCGCGGTCAACTACCGCGTTGCCCAGGTCGACATTGCAGCGATCGGCTGGATCCTGATGTCCGCGGGGTCCTTCGGCATCCTGATTTACCTGCTCTTCCTGGCCACGTTCGCGCCGTTCCATCGTGGCGGCGAGAGCACCTCAATCGAGGTCGTTGAACCTCGCTTCCCCCATACACACTAAGGAGGCCCCATATGGCTGCAACGCTGCTCCTTCTCGTGCTCCTCATCCTGCTCTTCGGCGGGCTCGGAATCTTCGTCGCCAAGGTCTTCTTCATCGCGCTCGCGATCACGTTGCTCCTCAGCGTCCTCAGCGGCGGCCTCTACATCGGCCGCAGGTGACCGGACCCCGCAGATCGGCACCAAAGGCAGAAAAGGGGGGCTCCCACCGGGAGCCCCCTTTTCTGCCTGAGCTGCTGACTCCCGCGCGCTCCCCGCCCGCCTCGCTCGTATCGACCCTCGTGGTGCTCCGCCGGTCCTTGAACTTCGCCCGCAGGTAGTCCCGGTTCATCTTCGCGATGAAGTCGATGCTGATGCCCTTCGGGCAGGCGGCTTCGCATTCGGCGTAGTTGGTGCAACTGCCGAAATACTCCTCCATTGTGTCGACCATCGCGGTCGTCCGGCTCCAGCGCTCGGGCTGGCCCTGGGGCAGCAGGTTCAGATGAGCCAGCTTCGCGGCCGTGAACAATTGCGCCGCGCCGTTCGGGCATGCTGCCACGCAGGCCCCGCAGCCGATGCACGCGGCCGCGTCGAATGCCTGGTCGGCCACGGGCTTGGGGACCAGGATCTCGTTGGCATCCCGCCCCGCGCCGGTGGGCGCCGTGATGTACCCGCCCGCCTGGATGATCCGGTCGAACGCCGAGCGGTCAACCACCAGGTCCTTGATCACCGGGAATGAAGCCGCCCGCCAGGGCTCGACCGTGATGGTTTGGCCCGTTGTGAAGTTCCGCATGTGGAGCTGGCACGTCGTCGTCAGCTTCTTCATCCCGTGCGGAATCCCGTTGATCACCATGCCGCACGACCCACAAATCCCTTCCCGGCAGTCGTGGTCGAAGGCGATGGGCTCCTTGTTCTCGGCCATGAGCCGTTCATTCACCACATCCAGCATCTCGAGGAACGACATGTCCTCGTCGATGTCCCTGGCTTCGTACGTCTCGAAATTCCCCGGTGTGTTCGGCCCCTTCTGGCGCCAGACCTTGAGCGTGAGGTTCAGGGTCATTTGTAGCTCCTCTGCGCGAGGTGGACGTTTTCGAACACCAGGTCCTCCTTGTGCAGCGTGGCCGCCTTGCCGGGGCCGTTGAACTCCCATGCCGCCACATAGGCGAAGTTGTCATCGTCGCGCTGGGCTTCGCCCTCCGGCGTCTGGTGCTCTTCGCGGAAGTGGCCACCGCACGATTCCTCGCGATGGAGCGCGTCCTGGCACATGAGCTCCGCCAGCTCGAAGAAGTCGGCCACGCGCCCGGCCTTCTCCAGCGACTGGTTGAACGACTCGCCGTCCCCGAGCACCTTCACATCGCGCCAGAACTCTTCCCGCAGCGTGCCGATCTCCGTGATCGCGTGCCGCAGACCAGCCGCGTTGCGCGCCATCCCGCAGTACTCCCACAGGATCTTCCCGAGCTCCTTGTGGAAGGAGTCGACCGTGCGGCTGCCGCGAATGCCCAGGAGCTTGCTCGTCCGCTCGCGCACCGCATCCTCCGCCTCCTTGAAAGCGGCGGAGTCCGTTGAAGGCGTGGGCTGGTTCAGCTGGTTGGCCAGCTCACCCGCGATCGTCGTCGGCAGGATGAAATAGCCGTCAGCCAGGCCCTGCATCAGCGCCGAAGCCCCGAGCCGGTTCGCGCCATGGTCGGAGAAGTTCGCTTCTCCGATTACGAAGAGCCCCGGCAGGTTCGACATCAGGTTGTAGTCCACCCACAGCCCGCCCATCGTGTAATGCACGGCAGGGTAGATCCGCATCGGCACCTGGTAGGGATCCTCGCCGCTGATGTTGGCGTACATGTCGAACAGGTTGCCATAACGCTGCTCGATGACGTTCCGGCCCAGCCGCTCGATGGCCGTCTTAAAGTCGAGGTACACGCCGTTCTTCAGCGCGCCCACACCATATCCGTCGTCGACCATGCGCTTTGCCGCCCGCGATGCCACGTCGCGCGGCACCAGGTTCGCGAACGATGGGTAGATCCGCTCGAGGTAGTAGTCGCGTTCCGATTCGGGAATCTGGTTCGGCGGGCGCGTGTCGTTCTTGTCCTTCGGCACCCAGATGCGCCCGTCGTTCCGGAGCGACTCGCTCATCAGCGTCAGCTTCGACTGGTAGTCGCCGCTCACCGGGATGCAGGTCGGGTGGATCTGCGTGTAGCAGGGGTTCGCGAAATACGCGCCTTTCCGGTGCGCGCGCCAGGCGGCCGTCACGTTGCTCCCCTTGGCGTTGGTCGAAAGGTAGAACACGTTCCCATAGCCACCGGTGCCCAGCACCACCGCGTGCGCCGAGTGCCGGGCGATCTCCCCGGTCACGAGGTCACGCGTGATGATGCCAACGGCCCGGCCGTTCTCGACGACCAGTTCGAGCATTTCGTGCCGCGAAAACATCTGGACCGTGCCAGCATCGATCTGCCGTTCCAGCGCCTGGTAGGCGCCCAGCAGGAGCTGCTGGCCAGTCTGCCCCCGGGCGTAAAAGGTGCGCGCCACCTGCGCGCCGCCGAATGACCGGTTGTCGAGCAACCCGCCGTACTCGCGCGCGAACGGAACACCCTGCGATACGCACTGGTCGATAATTTGGACGCTGATTTCCGCCAGCCGGTGAACATTCGCCTCACGGGAGCGGTAGTCGCCACCCTTGATGGTGTCGTAGAAGAGGCGATGAACGCTGTCGCCATCGTTCTTGTAGTTCTTCGCGGCATTGATGCCGCCCTGCGCGGCAATCGAGTGGGCGCGCCGGGGGCTGTCCTGGAAGCAGAACACCTTCACGTTGTAGCCCATCTCGCCCAGGGTGGCGGCCGCCGCTCCCCCGGCAAGCCCGGTACCCACCACGATGATCTCGAACTTCCGCCGGTTCTGGGGCGCTACCAGTTTTGTTTCGAACTTCGCGTTGCTCCACTTTTCGGCCAGCGGGCCCGCGGGGATCCTTGCATCGAGTGTCATGGGGCAGCTCCTACTCGACCAGCCCGGTCATCACCGCGACCGGGAACGACACGTTGCCGGCGACGATGATGGCCGCGAAGACAATGGCGAATCCGCGCCGCCAGTGGTTGAACCGCGGGTTGGCCCACCCCAGCGACTGAAACAGGCTCCATGCGCCATGGTAGATGTGCAGGCCCAGCAACAGGTTCGCGATGATGTAGATGATGGCCACCGGCTCCCGCTCGAAGCTCGCCACTACGTTTTGGTACGGCTCCCCGCCCGTGAATTCGTCCGTCGCCGCCACGCTCGTGCCCCACGTCAGGTCGGCCAGGTGGAAGAGCAGGTACAGGCCGACGATGATGCCGCTCCACCGCATGGTCCGGGCCGCGTAGTTCGCCGCGATGTAGTCGCGCCCACCCTTGTAGCCGACCGGGCGTGACTGCCGGTTCATGATGGTGAGCGTGGCGGTCGCGTGGATGTGGAGCACGAACGCCACAATCAGCCCGGCTCGCATGATCCAGAGTGCGCCGCTACGCGGGAGGATGGGCGTGCCGATTTCGCGCAGGTACTCGCCGTAGTGGTTCATCTTCTCGGCGGACTCGTAGAGGTGGAGGTTGCCGAGCATGTGGGCCAGGACGAACCCCAGCAACAGGATGCCAGTGACGGCCATCACCGCCTTCTTGCCTATCGCCGACCCGTAGAAGTCGAGGAGCCAGAATCGCGGCCGCACGCGCCGCCGTCGCAGCGGCTTTGGGCCGCGCGCTGCTGAACCTGTGAGCATGCCCACCCTCCTTGGACGTTGCCAGAACGGACTGCGATTGCTGATCCGATCCCGTTAACAGGCGGCTGGCAACTGGCCATGCCGCTGCCCCACGCGGAATCCTACGACTGTGCCATGGGGCCAGCAATGCGGCGCCATGCATGCCTGCTATAGAAGGTTGGCCTACCTATCGATTTGTTGATTCAACCGTCCGCAACCA
>DAOKYT010000089.1:0-6854 GCA_035326025.1 Tepidiformaceae bacterium | reverse complement strand
CCGCGACTCAAGAGGAGGTCATCGTGAAACCATCGTTCAACCTGACCCGCGAGCCATGGATCCCCGTGCGCTTCCATGGCGACCACCACCCCCGCGACGTGTCGCTCCGCGAAGCGCTCGCTCGCGCGCCCGATATCGCCGAGCTCACCGACCCATCGCCGCTGGTCACGGTGGCGCTGCACCGTCTGCTGCTCGCGATCTGCCACCGCGTGTGGGGTCCGTCGAGCGAGCGTGCATGGCAGGCGCTCTGGGAGGCCCGCCAGTTCGATATCGGACCGCTGGACCGCTATCTCGAGCAGTGGGCCCACCGTTTCGACCTGTTCGATGAGGAGCGCCCGTTCTATCAGGTTGCGGACCTGCCGCAAGCGGCGGCAACCACGGTTGCCAAGCTCGGTCACGAATACGCGGCCGGCAACAACCCCGCGCTGTTCGACCACTCGCTCGACGGCCGGCCGGTCGCCCTGGACCCTGCGGCATCGGCCCGCCTCCTGGTGGCGCTTCAGAGCTTCGCCGTTGGCGGTCTGATCGCCCGGCTACCCGGCGACCCGCCCAGCGCCGAATCCTCGCACCTCTTCAAGGCAGCGGTGCAGGTGGTGACTGGCGCCAACCTGTTCGAGACGCTCGTGCTCAACCTGGTGGCGCTCAACCGGGAAACATTGAATCTACGCCCCGAGCGCAACATCCCGGCCTGGGAGGCCGAACCGCCCCGGGCCGAGCGGCGGGCCCCCCCCCGGCCCCTCGCCCTCTTTACCCTGCAGCCCCGGCCCGTCTTGCTTTTCCCCTCCGCCCGCGGGGGGGGTCCGCCCCCCCCCATCATGGCGGGAAATTCGATGCCGCCTGACCTCGCTATCGAGACCATGGAGCCCATGGCCGCCTACGTCTGGCGCGACGTGAAGAACCAGTACCCATGGTTCCCGGTCGGATTCCGCCCGGAGGAAGCGCTTTGGCGCCAGGGCCCGGCTCTTCTGGAATTCGCGCACGAGAAGGGTCGCCGCGCGGCGACCCTCGATTGGCTGAGCTCTCTCCGCGCGGCCGGGCGGCTCGAACCCCGCAGCTTCGGCCTGGCGATGTTCGGGCTTTCCGCCGACCGGGCAAAGGTCTTCCTCTGGCGGGCTGAATCCCTGCCCCTTCCGGACGCCTATCTCGTGAATGGAGACCTCATCGGCCGCGTCACGCGGTGCATCAATACTGCGGGGGATGTGGCCGGCAAGGTGCTCGGAGCCACCAGGTCCATGGCCAACGATGCGCTCGAACCCTATGGCACCGCCGACCGGGATCGCGTCTCCGCCCTGGTCGAATCGCTCGCCCCGGCGCGCACCTATTGGCCACGGCTCGATGAGCCCTTCCGAAGGCTGATGGTCAGGCTCGCCGAGACCTACGACACCGACAACGGCGACGCAGCCATCGCCGAGTGGGTCACCGCCATCCGCGTCGCGGCGGTCGACTCGTTCGAACGCGCCGCGAGCGCCCTCGAAACATCGAGCCGGGGTTACCGGGCTGCCGCTCTGGCCCGGCCCCGCCTGCTCACGAACCTCGCCGAAGCACTCAAGCCGTTGCTCCCCGAGCCAGAGGAGGCCACCCCATGACCACCACCCGCACCCTGGCCGCAAGCGCGGCCGAATTCATCGCAAGGCTCGAATCGCTCGCGAAACGTGAAGACCGCGCGGCCCTCGCGGCCCTCCGCCGGGGCCTGGGCAAGCCTCCCGGGACCGTCGCCGAAATGGCGCCCTACGTCGAGCCGGCCTTCGACGGCGCGCCAGACGAGGCCTACATCGTCGCCAGTCTCTTCGGCCTGCACCCCCACCACTACCGGGCCGAGCGCCAGGTCCGGCGCGGTTTCGGGTCGGACCTCCGCCCGCTGCGCGGTGGCGCCGGGGAGGAGGACCCCGGAGTGGTCCGCCGGTTCACGGCCCTGCTCGATGCACACCGCGAGGCCGTGCCTGACCACCTTCGCCACCTCGTCGCCCTCCTCCGCTCGCGCAAGGGCGAGCTGCCAATCGACTACCTCCAGCTTTTCTACGACCTGCGCGACTGGGATGACCCCGGCCGCCACGTCCAGAAACGCTGGGCCTCCGGGTTCTGGGGCTGGACACCCTCCGAAGGTGGCCCGGCCGCGCCCAACCCCGATGACTCCACCAACAACGATAGCGACGCCTAGCGGCACCACTTCCAGAAGGAGAACCACATCATGTTGCTCGAATTGCACATCCTCCAGAACTTCGCCCCCTCCAACCTGAATCGTGACGACACCGGCAGCCCGAAGACCTGCGAATTCGGCGGCTACCGCCGGGCGCGGATCTCCAGCCAGGCGATCAAGCGTGCCATCCGGCGCGAGTTCGATGTCTCTCACCTCGTCCCCGAGGAGCAGCGGGCCATCCGCAGCAAGCGCTTCGTGGAGAGGATTGCGGAGGGGCTGGTTCGTACGGGGCGCCCGGCAGACCTTGCGCCAGGGGTCGCCGAGGCGGGGCTCGCCTTGCTCGATATTGCCCTCGCAAAGGACAACAAGACCCAGTACCTGCTCTACCTCGGCGCGGCGGAGGTCGACCGGATCGTCGCGTTCTGTGATGCCCAGTGGGAGCCACTCGCGGCGGCGGCCACCGCCGAAAAGAAATCGGCGAAAAAGGGCGCACAGGATGAGGGCGCGAAGAAGCTCGCGAAAGAGCTCCAGACCGCCCTCGATGGCGGGCGCGCCGCCGACCTTGCCCTCTTTGGCCGCATGCTCGCCGACCTGCCAGAGCGCAACATCGATGCGGCGAGCCAGGTCGCGCACGCCATCTCCACCCACCAGGTCAGCAGCGAGTTCGACTACTACACCGCCGTCGATGACCTCAAGCCCGAGGACACGGCCGGCGCCGACATGATCGGCACCGTGGAGTTCAACTCCGCCTGCTACTACCGCTACGCCAATGTGGACCTGGCACAGCTGAAGAAGAACCTCGGAGGCGACGAAGCTCTGGCCGAAGCGACGGTGCGTGCCTTCCTGGTCGCCAGCCGCGACGCCATCCCCACCGGGAAGCAGAACTCCTTCGCGGCCCGCAATGCCCCTTCCTTCATCATGACGGTGGTGCGGCCGGCGGGCGCCTGGTCGCTTGCCAATGCCTTCGTCAATCCTGTTCGCCCGTCAGGCCACGGCATCATCGCGAATTCGATCGCGGCGCTCGATCAACACTGGGGCGACCTGACCGGCGTTTACGGCGCACCCACCGCCGCCTCGGTCGCGTTTGTCGCGACCGGGGAGGCCGAGCTCGCCAACCTCGGCGCAGCGCGCGTCGCCACCTTCAACGAACTGCTGGAGCGCACCGTTACCGCCGCCGGGGGAAGTTGAGATGGCGACCCTGCTCTTCCGGCTATGCGGGCCCATGCAGTCGTGGGGCACGCGCAGCCGCTTCACCGAGCGCGATACCGAGCTCGAACCTTCGAAAAGCGGCGTCCTCGGCCTGGTCTGCGCGGCCCTCGGCCGCCCGCGGAGCGACAGCATCGACGACCTCGCCGCTCTCCGCCTCGGCGTCCGGGTCGACCACGAAGGCGTCATGGCACGCGACTACCACACCGCCGGCGCCGGCCTGGGCATCATCCGGGCCAGTGGCGGCATCTCGCGCGATGCCGTCCTCTCCAACCGCTACTACCTGGCCGATGCCGATTTCCTGGTCGGGCTCGAGGGCGGCGACCGTGCCCTGCTCGATACCATCGACGGCGCCCTCCGCACCCCCGTGTGGCAGATCTCGCTCGGCCGGAAGGCATTCGTGCCGTCGGTGCCCGTGGCGCTCCCAGGCAGCGGGATACGCGACCTGCCATTGCCCGATGCGCTGCGCCAGGAACCGTGGCCGCTCCCGCTGGCTCCCTGGGCGCATGCCTTCAGGGAGAACTCCCGGTCGATCCGGTTCGTGATCGAGAGCACATTCGAAACGCCCGGGCACGAAACGCGCATGGACCAGCCGCGCGGCGCGGCCTTTCGCGACCGCCTCTTTGGCCCGCGCCCAATCGTCCAGCAATTCCATCTGATGGAGCGTACCGATGTACCTCAGCCGGCTCCTGCTTAACCCCCGCAATCGCGACACGATGCGCTGGCTCGCGGATTGCCACCAGCTGCACCGTGTGATCATGGCCGGGTTCCCACACGTCGAGGCCGAAACCGCTCGCCAGGACCTCGGCGTCCTGTTCCGCGTGGAGACCCCCGCGCCGGATGGCTCCGTCGCGGTACTGGTCCAATCTCGCGCCGAACCACACTGGAGGCTCGAAAGCCGGGCGGCCCATACTGACCCGGCAGTCTCGCTCGACGGGCTGCTCGCCGGGATCGCCGCCGGCCGCCGCTACCGGTTCCGTCTCCGCGCCAATCCCACGCGCCGTGTGCACCATCGCGCCACGCTGGGCCCGGACCCGCGAGAACTCGACATCCACGGTAATTGGAAGGCCCCCGCGGAGATACCCGAAAACGAACGCACCGGCCTCGTCCGGAGGGCGCACACCGAACCACCCCGGGCCTGGCACATTCGGGACGACGGCAAGCGCATCGGAAAGCGCGTCGAACTTCGCCGCGAGGAGGAACGGCTGCTCTGGCTCCAGCGGCAGGGCGCAAGGTGTGGATTCGAAATTGTCACCGCCTCCCTTGCGCCCGCGCTCGGCGAAACTGGTCCCCGCCCCTTTGCCGCCGCCCGCGCCGACCCTGCTCCCAGGCTGTGGGGATACCAGGACCACCAGCTGGACCGGAAGCTCACGTTCGCCACAGCGCTCTTCGAAGGCGAACTGCGCGTCACCGAACCAGTCGCGTTCCGGGCTGCCATCGAAGAGGGGATCGGCCCCGGCAAGGCCTTCGGCTGTGGCTTGCTCTCCATCGCGTCGATACAACAGATGTGAGGGATCTGCATTCGCTCCCAAAGGTGCGTGACAGCCTCACGTACCTCTACGTCGAACGCTGCAAGGTCGAACAGGATGCGAAAGCCATCGCCCTGTTCGACCAGCGCGGCAGCGTGGCCGTGCCATGTGCTTCACTCAATCTCCTGCTGCTCGGGCCGGGCACCACCGTCACCCACGCGGCGATGCGCGCGCTCGCGGAAAACGGATGCCTGGTCTGCTGGACAGGCGAGGCCGGCGTCCGCCTGTATGCCCACTCGACAGGCGAGACGCGCTCCGCCCGAAACCTCGTCCGCCAGGCGTACCTGGCATCCGACCCAACCGAGCGCCTCCAGGTGATCGACCGGATGTACCGCCTCCGCTTCCCGGAGGACTTGCCAGCCGGGCTCAGCCTCCAACAGCTGCGCGGCCGCGAAGGACTCCGGGTCCGGTCCGCATACGCACGGTGGAGCGAGGCGACCGGCGTACCCTGGCAGGGGCGATTCTACGACCGGGGCGACTGGCGCCGCTCCGACCCCATCAACCGTGCGCTTTCGACCGCCACAAGCGCGCTGTACGGCATCTGCCACGCGGCGATCATCGCCACCGGCTACTCGCCCGGTCTGGGCTTCATCCACACGGGCAAGATGCTCTCGTTTGTGTACGACATCGCCGACCTCTACAAGGCCGAGCTCGCGATCCCGGCCGCCTTCCAGGCCGTCGCGGATGGGACAACGAACCTCGAAAGCAGAGTGCGCCAAACATGCCGGGATGCCTTCTACCGGGGCAAGCTCCTCGAGCGGATCATCCCCGACATCGCGCGGGTGCTGGGCGAACCCATCGTCATGGCCGAGGAGTACCGGTTCGAGGGCGATGGCCCCGTACCAACCCCCGGCTGGCTGTGGGACCCTGGAGGCCCCATCGCCGCCGGCCGATCGCACGCCCCGGACCTGGACGTCACCGATGCCGGGGACGAGGTGGACGGATGATGCTCCTGATGCTGGAGCGCGTGCCACGAGGCATGCGCGGCGAACTTTCGCGCTGGATGATCGAACCCCGGGCGAACGTCTTCATCGGCAACGTCTCGGCGATGGTACGGGAGAAATTGTGGGAGATGGCGTGCCAGGAATCGAAGGGTGGCTCGGCCTTCATGGTCTACACCATGAACAACGAGCAGGGGTTCGCGTGGCGCATCTGGGGAGCGCCGAGCTACTTGCCCGAGGACTACGAAGGGTTATTGTTAGTGCGCCGGCCCGTCTGAGGCGTCAATACATGCCGTTTACGGGAGGGAGTGTATGACGGTTGCAGTGTCGTCCCCACACACGTGGGGGTGAACCGTGCCGGGGCTGGCCTGATGGCCACCGTCACGAGTCGTCCCCACACACGTGGGGGTGAACCGGGTTTTGGTCTGGTATTCGAAGGGTCGCCACTGTCGTCCCCACACACGTGGGGGTGAACCGGGTTCACCGGAAAAGCGCGTTGGCAGCACGTTGTCGTCCCCACACACGTGGGGGTGAACCGCTGGCCTAACCGTCTGGGCCATCCCGCTCCAGGTCGTCCCCACACACGTGGGGGTGAACCGCGGAGCTGGCTGGCGGCATCGTGCGCTGCGCCGTCGTCCCCACACACGTGGGGGTGAACCGATTCTCCGCAGTGATGCCAACTCCCCGACGAGTCGTCCCCACACACGTGGGGGTGAACCTTGGGCATGGGCTACAAGCCGGTGAAGGGGCAGGTCGTCCCCACACACGTGGGGGTGAACCGCGACAAACCGCGCCGTACCGCGCCAATCAACGGTCGTCCCCACACACGTGGGGGTGAACCGACGTTCATGCAGCTGGAATGGGCGCGTCTCACGTCGTCCCCACACACGTGGGGGTGAACCTCACTGCCCGCACGGGCGCCTGCTGGCGCTCGGGTCGTCCCCACACACGTGGGGGTGAACCGACCACGCCCAGAAGGAGATACCAGCATGACCAGTCGTCCCCACACACGTGGGGGTGAACCGCTGCCGCCCGGCGTCG
>DAOKYT010000088.1:0-8286 GCA_035326025.1 Tepidiformaceae bacterium | reverse complement strand
GTGCAGGGCACCACGACGACGATAGCGATCGACTCGTTCAGTGCGTCCCGGCTTTACGATGACGACGGGGCGTGTGCCGGCCTGCTGCGAGCCCCCGGTGGGGTCGAGACGGGCTTCCCAGACTGATCCGCGAATCACTCGGACACTGCGCGGGCGGTCTCCGCGCCGGCGCCGGCAAACCCGGCCATGATGGACTCCTGTTCCGCGAGATAGCGGGCGTCGTGCTTCATCTGGCGGAGGTTGTCGTCAGTGGCCAGGCGCTCCCGCCGCTTCATTTCACGCTCGATGGCCCCGGCGATGAGCGCCGCTCGGCTCTCGGCGTTGCCGGACTCGACCTCGCGATCGGCAAGATCGAGCAGATGCGCGGGAAGGGCGAGCGTTGTCTTCCGGCGCTCCCGGCCAGTGCGTCCCGGTTCCGAAGCGATGACCATGTTGATGCCTCCAGGGGCATCGCATCACGCATCAACCGCCTCGCCGCCCGGCGCCGGATACACGGTGGTCCTTCTGGCAGGGGATCAGGAGGTGTTGTAGCTGGTGCCAGGCCGCGCCTATGGGGGGGCGGCACCAACCTCATTTGCAGCCGGCGGGCGCAGCGCTCCCGAGACCAGCAGCACCGCCGTGACGGCCGCCGACGCGCCCGCACACGCGGCGCCCAGGTAAAACGGCGCCTCCGGCCCGACCGCGTCCCAGAGCACGCCCGCGCCAATGCTCGCGCCCAGGACCATCAGCCCGGTCACCCCCTGGAACAGGCCCTGGGCGCTGGAGCGCAGGGCGGGGGGCGCCAGGTCGGTGACGAACGCCTTCATCACCCCTTCGGTCGCGGCGATGTAGAACCCATAGGCCGCGAAGAGCGGCCAGACCACGGCCCCCGCACCAGCGCGGGCGAAGCCGAAGTACACCGCGGCAAACACCAGGTACCCCCCGATGAGCAGCACCGGGCGCGGCACATGGTCACTCAGGACACCGGCCGGATAGGCGGCGGCGGCATACACCACGTTGTAGAGGACGTAGGCAAGCACAACGAGGGTGGTGCTCAGCCCGAGGTCTGTCGCCCGCAGGATCAGGAACGCATCGGTTGAGTTCCCCGCCATGAATACGGCGGTCGTGGCCACGAACAGCCAGTACGTTCGCGGCAGGCGCGCCGTGTAGCCGGGCTCAACGGGGCTTGCAGCGGCCGCTGGAGCATGCTCCGGCACGCGGGTGAGCACCGCCACCGAGATCACCGCCGGGATGACCGCGATGCCGATGGCCCAGCGCAGGTGATCGCCCGCCGCCGCCAGGAATGCGAGCCCCAACAGCGGCCCGCCGACGGCGCCCAGCGTATCGAAGGAACGATGGAAGCCGAACACCCGGCCACGGTCGTTCTCGCCCGCGAAGTCGGCGAGCAGGGCATCGCGCGGGGCCGTCCGCAGGCCCTTGCCGAAGCGGTCGATCGCGCGGGCCGCAACCGCGAACCCCCAGGCCGGGGCGAGGCACAGCGCCAGCTTCCCCGCCGCGGCCAGCGAGTAGCCCGCCACGACGAAGGGCTTGCGCGCACCGATGCGGTCCGACCAGCGGCCGGTCACCAGGCGGGTCACGTTCGCCGTGGCCTCGGCCACCCCTTCGGTCACGCCTACGGCGGTGGCGGGCGCGCCGAGGGTCACGGTGAGGAAGATGGGGATAATCGGATAGATCAGCTCGCTGGAGAGGTCGGCGAAGAAGGAAACCAGGCCAAGCACCCAGACCGGCCGGGGGATGCCGCGGAAGAAGCGTTGCCGCACTCCGCGAGTATAGGGCGCCGTTCCGGGCGCCGGCCGGCCAAGCGCCTCAATCAATGCCATCGATGGCACCCGCTTCTCCAGTGCGCGCCGGTGCGCTTCAATCGATCGCGGTGCGCCACAACCGGCCACCGGGGGGACCGTGCAGGATACGCTTCACATCACCTTCATCTGGCTACATATCCTGGGCGTCACGCTCTGGGTGGGGCCCCAGTTCTTCCTCGCCGTGGCCTGGGTGCCCGCCTCGCGCCAGATAACCGACTTCCCGATGCGGGTTGCGGCCATGCGCACCATCACCCGCCGCTTCGGCTATCTTGGCGGCTTCGGGCTCATCCTGACCATGGTTGCCGGGACATACCTGATCATCGACTGGCGCGACCGCTACGCGGTGCCCTCGGATGTCGAGTTCATGTCGCTTCGCTTCGGCGTCGTCTTCGTCATCAAGATGACGGTGTTGATGGTAATGCTGGCCGTGGTGGCCCTGCACATGTTCGTGCTCGGGCCACGCCAGCTCGAACGGCTCGAAGCCCAGGCCCGCGGGGAACACGTCACCGAGGAAGAGCTCCGGGCCGTCCGCAGGCGCTCGATGTTCCTGAGCATCTCGGGCCTGCTCCTGACGCTGGCCATCATGGTCATGGGCGTGATGCTCAACACCGCCTCGTGGAGCCTGCAGGAGGTCTGACCCGGCGGCCGCCGTGCCCTTCCCGGCCGGCTCGGTGATAATCGGACCCATGGCCGGCCCCAGCTCGCGCCGCGTTGTGATCGACCTTGGCTGCGGCTTCCGCAAGAAACCCGGCGCGATCGGCTTCGATATCGCCCGCATCCCCGGCGTCGATGTCATCTGCGACGTGATGCGGCCGCTCCCCCTGCGCGATAACTCGGTCGACGAAATCCAGGCCTCGCACATCATCGAGCACGTGGAGGACTTCCTGGCCTTCATGGGCGAAATCTGGCGCGTGTGCAAGCCGGGCGCCCTCGTCTACTTCCGCTTCCCCCACGGTTCCTCGAAGTACGTCACCTGGAAGGACCCAACCCACCGGCGGGGCGTGTTTCTCGCCACCTTCGAATACTTCGACCCGAACACATTCGACGGCCGCGCCTGGGGCTATTACCACCCGGCCAAGTTCGAAATCGTGAAACAGCGCATCAACTTCAACATGAACTCCGACCTCTGGCAGCCACAGCCGGGCCGGCGCATCCTGGGCGCGATCTTCGATAGGCTCGCCAACCGGAACGCACGCGCGCAGTACTTCTGCGAACGCTTCTGGGGTAACTGGGTCGGCATGGAGGAAGCCCACATCTGGATGCGCGCCATCAAGCCAGCCAGCGATGCGGCGCCCCTTCCGGCGCCCATCGCCTGACCGCTACGCCGCCCGCCCGAACCAGCTCCACGCGGAAACCGGCTCGGTCCCGGTGACCGGCTTGCGGATGGGCAGCCACAAAGGAGAAAGCACATTATCGAGCCGGCCAGGCGACGTGATCGCCGGCCGCATGGTCTCCCAGCTGGTCTCCACCGCGGGGCGCGGCGTCCGGGCCGGGGCAGCGCCAGGCGGCGCTTCGCGCTCGGCGCGGACTTTCAGGCCCCAGGCCTCGAGCGCCGCCGTGATGATCTCCAGCGAGGCCTCGTCTTCGAGGTACACCACGCCACGCGTCTCGGGCGATACCACGGCCACCGCACGAGCGGGCGTTTGCTTTTCGCACGACCGGGGCACAGGACGAAGGTAGCTCATCTTGTCTGTTCAAGACGGATGCCCCGGGCCCCGGCGACAGCGCGGTGGCGGCCTGTTGGGTGAACGCCGGGTAGAGTGCCGGAGACCCCCGCCGCGAATGCAAACTGGGTGTAAGCCGGGCGTGAAATCGCACCAAATCGCCTCCCAAAGTGAACACCCGGGACGCCGGTGAACGCCTCCGATCAGAGCCCCTTCGCGGCGGGCGCGATCTCGGACGCCAGGAACTCCGGCACCGTATCGCTGGCGAAATCGAAGTGCTGGAACTGCACCTCCCGCAGCCCCAGCTCGCCGTACCGCCCGAGCGTCTGCACCACCTCGTCCTTGCCGCCCACGATGAGCCCGCGCCCACGCAGCGCCTGGCGGTACTCGGCCGGCTTCGTGCCTGCCGGGGCGCCCCACATCCGCATCATCCGCTCCGTCGCGGCATCGAGTGAGCGTTCGTCGGGCCCGATGACGGCGAAGGTCATCAGCGAGCGGCGGATGGTGGCCGGGTCGCGGCCCTCGGCCTCGCAATGCTGCTCCAGCACACGCAGCTTCGCCGTATAGGCATCCGGCGCCAGGTTGACGGCGTTCCACTCGGCGGCGTAGCGCGCCACGAGCTTCAACGTGCGCTTTTCGCCGCTTCCCCCGATGAGGATGGGCGGCCGCCCATCCATAGGCTTCGGCAGGCAATCGGCGCCATCGAGCCGGTAGTAGCGGCCGCCGAAACGCGCCGGGCCAGGCGCCCACAACGCCTTCACCACCTGGATCGCCTCCTCGAGCCGGTCGAACCGCTCCCTCACCGGCGGGAAGGGGATGCCATAGGCGCGGTGCTCGGCCTCGTTCCAGCCGGCGCCCAGGCCCATCACGAAGCGGCCACCGCTCAGCTGGTCGAGCTGCGCCGCCATCCGCCCCACATCCACGGGCGAACGGAAGGTCACCGGTGAAACCAGCGGGCCGAAGCGGATGGCCGAGGTCTCCCGGGCGGCCACCGCGAACGACAGGTACGCCTCGAGCGAATCCTGCTGCGGCCCGATGAAGTAGTGGTCGGAGCGGAATACCGTGGGGAACCCCAGCCGTTCGGCCATCCGCAGGATGTGGAGCCAGCGCTCCCAGGTGAGGCCGTTCTGGCCCTCCACCATCAGCCCAATGTCCATCGTTCGCACTCCCTCAAGCCGCGCCGGCTTGTTCAGGTTGGGTTGTACGCCGCCGCCGCGCCGCCCGCCACCATCGCCGTTGTGCGGTTCACAAATGGCAAGCATTATGTGCGGATGCCGCGCCCCGTGCCCGCGCCACGCGCCCCCCGGACCCTTGCCCTGTCCGCAATCGCCGCGACCGCCGTCGCGGGGCTGCTGCTCTTCACCACCATCGCGCAGGCGGCGGCGCCGGGCGCATCAGCGAGCGGGGGGACGCGCGCATCCGGCGCCAACACACCACTGGCCGTGGCGGGCCTTGCCTTCCTCAGCACCGGCCTGCTGGTGCTGGCGCGTTCGCGCGCGGGCACGGTGCCTGCCCCCCGCCTGCTCCCGGCCGTTCCCGCCGCCACGCGCCCGGCAGCCCCGCAACCCACCGGCGCGCAACCTCCGGCCGCGGCCGCCAGCCTCGCCCCGCTCGCCGCGATCGCGGGGGCGCTCCATGCCACCGCGGGCGCGCTCGATATCATCGCCACCGAACTTCCGCGGCCCGAAGCGGATTCCGTCGCCTCCTCGGCCGAGCGTGTGCGGGAAGCCCACATCACGCTCGCCCGCTGGCTCGAAGGCCACCGCTGACCCATTTTTCTCTAGTGTTCACAAGCCGTAGTGTGAGCACCCGTGGGTGAATTCCTTCGCAATCCAACCGCGAGCCCCGGGCGCCGGTTCGTGGCCGAACGCTTTATCCGTCCCGCCCAGGCCTTCGCCGCGATCGAGGCCTCCGGCGGCATCGTCCTCCTGGCCGGCGCCATCGTCGCGCTCATCTGGGCCAACTCCCCCTGGGAGCACGAGTACTTCGAGTTCTTCCATACCGAGCTCGCCCTCGATGTCCACCTCTTCAGCATCGAGCTGAGCCTTGGCCATGCCGTGAACGACGGCCTGATGGCCATCTTCTTCTTCGTCGTCGGCATGGAGATCAAGCGCGAGCTGGTCCATGGCGAACTCGCCTCGCCCCGCCGCGCCGCGCTCCCCGTTGCGGCCGCCCTCGGCGGCATGATCGTGCCCGCCCTCATCTACACCGCCTGGAACCTCGGCGACGATGGCGCAAAGGGCTGGGGCATCCCCATGGCCACCGATATCGCCTTCGCCGTCGGCGTCCTCTCGGTCGTCGGCAAGCGCGTCCCCTTCTCCCTCAAGGTCTTCCTTCTCGCGCTCGCCGTCGCCGATGACCTGGGCGCCATCGTCGTCATCGCCGTCTTCTATACCGAGCAGATCGCCCTCGAACCCTCGCTCTGGGCCCTCGGCCTGCTGGCCCTGGTCATCGGGGTCAACCGCATGGGCGTCCGTTCGACCGAGATCTACATCGCCCTCGGCGTCCTCTTCTGGGCCGCCGTCCTCAAGTCCGGCATCCATGCCACCGTGGCCGGGGTGGTGCTGGCCATGCTCACGCCTTCGAAGCCGTACTACAAAGAGGGCGCATTCGATGAAGCCGCCCCCGAGCTCCTCCGCCGCTACCAGGAAGCGAAAGCCGCGGGCGACCACGAGCGTGCCGAGCAGGCCCTCTCCCAGCTCGAAATGCTCACCCGGGGCACCGAATCACCACTCGACCGGCTCGAGCACAGCCTCGCCCCATGGTCGAGCTACGTCATCGTCCCCATCTTCGCCCTCGCCAACGCCGGCGTCGCCCTCTCTGGTGATATGGTGAGCAACGCCGTGAGCAGCCCCGTCACCCTTGGCGTGGCGATGGGCCTTGTCTTCGGCAAGCCCATCGGCGTGCTCCTGGCGGCCTGGCTCGCCGTCCGTGTTGGGCTCGCCCAGTTCCCCCGCGGCGTCAACCTCCACCACATGATCGGCGTCGGATTGCTCGCCGGCATCGGCTTCACCGTCTCGCTGTTCGTCACCGGGCTCGCCTTCGACGACCCGGCCCTGATCGACGAAGGGAAGGTGGGCATCCTCGCCGCCTCGACGATCGCCGGGGTCGTGGGCTTCACGTATCTCTGGTTCGCGCCGAAGAACGGCTACTCCGATGCCGAACACGACCTCGAGGAAGCCTCCCGGGCGCTCACGCCCTGAGCGCCGCCAGGCTCCGGACGCCCTCGCGCCCTATTCGCCCTCCAGCGCCATGAACTCGCGGAAGAGTTCGCGCTTCTTTTCCCGCTGCCGGTGCCCCGAGGTCAACAGCCGATCGAGCATCGCGGCCGCCGCCACCACGTGCGGGCCCTTGTTCAGCATCACGCAATCGGCGCGCGTGGCCTCCATCACGTCCGTAATCTCCGCCCGCGCGGGCTGACCGACCTGCGCCAGCGTTTCGAGCACCTGCGTGGCCCACACCGCCGGGATGTGCGCCGCTTCGCACAGGCAAAGGATGTTTTCCTGGTAGAGCCCCAGGTCATCGAACCCCACTTCCACCGCCAGGTCTCCCCGCGCGATCATGACCCCGAACGCGGGCAGCCTGAGCCCCTCCGCGAGGATGCTCACCAGGTTCCGCGCGCCGGCCCGCGTCTCGATCTTCGCGATGATCCCCGTCTCCGGGTGGCCCACATCCACCAGCGCCTGGTGCAGCTCCGCGATGTCGCTCCCCTGGTGCACGAACGACAGCCCGACGATATCGGCGATCTTCGCCACCGCCGGGAGCGCCGCCCGGTCCTCGTCCGTCAGCGCGGGCAGGTCGATGGGCGTATCCGGCAGGTTCAGCCCCTTGCCCGCGTTCACCCTTCGCCTGCGGTCATCGGGGGAGATGACGAGCACCTCGACCCACCCGGGCGTGACTTCGACGACCCGCCCCGTGAACTTGCCATCGTCGATGAAGAGGGTGTGGCCGGGCTCCACGTTGGCCAGGACTCGCGGGATCGAGCAGGTGATAAGGGGCGGATCGCCGCCCGTGGCGCGCCTGGGCCGCGCCTTCTCGTCGCGGGCGAGCCTGAAGCGGTCGCCGGCCTGCACCTTCACCTCGCCTGGCACGCCGGCGAGCCGGAGCCGCGGGCCGCACAGGTCGATTTCGATGTGGCAGCGGCGCCCCGGCGGTTTTCCCTCGGCGGCGAGCGCCTTCTCGGCCTCGCGCAGCGCCGAAACGACGCGCTTCCAATCAGCCGCGCCCCCGTGCGCCCCGTTGATCCGGGCGATATCCATGCCCGCCGCCAGGAGCGCCCGCAGGTGCTCTTCGAGCTCCGGTTCCTGGTAGTCGAGGGTGACCATGATGCGGCTCGTGCGGCCCTCGCGCGGGCGGCCCAGCAGCTTCCGGCTGCGCTGTTCCAGGACGGCGGCCGCCTCGGCGCGCGTTGGCCCGGCCGGTTCGGGGTGCCCATCGCCGAGCCACCCGAGCACGCGCCCGACCGAATCGAGCACCTGCCCCTCGAGCCGCCCCAGCGATGAGAGCCCGGCATCGGCCAGGGCCATTTGCAGCGCGCTGATATCGTGGCGGCGCAGCTCCCGGTAGGCGAGCAGGTTGGCCAGGCTCCTGGCCTGCTCGGGCGGCAGCCCGGCGGGCACGCGCGATGCCGCCTCGAGCAGCCGCCCGTAGAGCGCCTCGAGCTCCTCCCGCATGGCGGCAGTGTCCATCCTCCGAGCATCGCACACGACTGTTAACAGCCGGAGGAGGGAGAAGGGAGGAGGGAGGAGGGAGAAGTCCCCGCCGGGCTGCCGCGCGGCGGGGGCGGAAGGCCACCGCGCCGCTCCCTGCCCGTCGCGGTC
>DAOKYT010000087.1:0-9065 GCA_035326025.1 Tepidiformaceae bacterium | reverse complement strand
GGAGCTCGAACCACATGCCTATGAGACCGCCGCGAGACGCGGCCCGGCTCCAGCACCCGAGAAGGCCCACGGTGCCCGGTGGCTACGTCTGGGTGACACTCCGGCGCCGGCCGATGGGCTATGGCGCGCTGAACGCGATGCTGCACGCCATGGAAGGGTACGCGAACCTCGACACCCGTGTGACCCCGCACATGCTCCGTCATACGTTCGCGGCTGAGTTCACCCGTGCGAACCTGGGCAACGTCAAGGCAACCAAAGAGCGGCTCGGGCACGCCAAGATCGCTACCACCGAGAAGTACATCGAGTCGCTGGGCGGTGGGTACGGCCTCGGAGAGACCTTCAAGACGCCCGCGAGTTCCTGGGGCATCACCTGAGCCGGACAAGCCGGGAGCCCCTGTTTCGGGGCCCCCTTTGTGTTGCTCACCCGTCGGCGAGACACCAACCACGCGCACTATACCACGACACGGCCCCCGAGCCAGCCATCGACCCGGGGGCCGCTGCTCAGTCTGGCGGCCCGGACTGGCCGACCCGCGTGCTGGTCGCGAATCGCAGTGCGATGTTGACGATGGCTACGAGTCCCGCAATCACGGCAGCTCGTTCGTCCTCCGGGATGACCACCCCGAAGAACAACCCGACGCTCGCGATGACCGCCACGATGTTCGCGATGATGGTTCGATAGCCTTTCAGGTTCATGGTCCTCCTCCTACTTCTCGTGTTTGCCTTCGACGCCGCGGGCCTCGCGGTCGGCGGTGCGGGTCTGGAGCCAGTGCAGCGCCTCTTCGAGCTTGGTCAGGGCCAGCGCGTTTTCGCGGCATACGAACTCGGTGGACTGGTAGTAGCGGAGCCGGTCGATGGCTATGAGGATGACGTTCTCAACGAACGCCCCGTTGGGCTCGCGGCGCTCGCCGGTCTCGGGGTCCACAAGCGGCCCGTTCTGCCACTCGATCTCGATGCCGGTTGCTCGCGATGTGCCCCCGGCAGGCTTTCCCCTCGCGTCGGTGCGGTGCTCGCTTTCGATCTTTCCAATCATGGACGGTTCACCTTTCCCCCCTGGTGGGTGTGCTCTGGAACTTGACCGGTGACGCCGGCCGCGTGGTTAGCGAGGTGTTCCCTCACTTCTGTGACAAGCGCATGGTCACGGATGAGCGGGAGCGGGTTGCCCTGCGAGTCGGTGTACGCCCCCGGCCCACCGTTGATGGCGAGGTTCAGCAGCGTGCGGAACTGTGCCGCCATTGCCGCGTCTACCCTCTGGTTCACCAGCGCCTCGATCTCTTCCCTGGTCATCTCGTCCTCCTCGTACCGTTCCCCGGCGATCAGCCGGTCCCATGCGTGCCGATAGCGCCCGCTTTCGCAGGCCGTCGGCGCGCTCCCGAAGTCCTTGGCGAGCTGCCAGTGCGCCCGCACCGTCTTCCCGCGCCCTACCTCCAGCTTCCGCCCCTTCTCTTGCTCCCAGGCCGTGGCGATGATCAGGAAGCCACGAACCTGGTGCTCCGTCAGCGGCTCCGAGAAATTGGGCACAAGCTGCCCATGCACCCACTGGTAGCCTCCGCCCTCGGCCTCCATCGCCCAGGTCGTCGTGTTGGCGCCACGGGAACCGGATGTCCACGTCGATGCCCAGGTCGGGTACATCTGGATGTGCGGCATCCGCTTGCGAAGGATGAACATGCAGCTCGCCGCCGCGGAGTCCGTGAATGAGCCGTCAGGGTTTCGCGAGTCGTCCAGGAAGCGGTTGGGCACGCCGTCGAGGAAGTCCGCCTCTTCGCCCACGACACTGTGGCAGGCAAGACCCCCATCACCCGTGTTCGGCGCCGTGTAGAGCTTGAGCGGATGCCCATCCACGCGCAGGAAGTCGGGGTGTTGCAGCCAACCGTTGACGATGAGCTTGGTCATAGCAGCTTCACCACCAGCCCGACGATGGTCCCCGAGATGGTCGTCATCGCCGTGATCATCGTGAGGAGTGCCCGGAGCTGGCCCTTCGTGAGCGCGGCCGTCCCGGTCCCCTCCATAACCCCCTTGGCGTGTGCGTCGGACAGTTGGAAAGCGTGCTTCCACTTCTCCAGATCGGAGACGCGCCCGTTCGTGATGGTCGTCTGCCGATGCACCTGGTCGAGAATGACGCCCTGCCGGACAAGCTCGGCCTTCAGTTCGCCCACCGCGTGCAGCACGTCGTCGTTCACCGCCTACTCCTCCGCGCTTTCGCCACCGAGAGCCTTGAGCCGCTCCTTGGCGTTCGCGATCAGCAGCTCCATCGAAGCCACATCGATATGGGCACTCGACCGCTGGAGCCCCCAATCGCGCACCCGGTCAACGAGGATGCGCTTGTCCCACTGCGCGAAGTCGCCCCGGTCGTGCGCCGCGATGAGCTGGCTGAACTTCTCAACGTCGGCCGCCCGCGCCGCGTGCTGCTGTTCGTAGGAGCGCAGCTCGTTGCGAACCGTCTCCCGCTGGTCTTCGACCTTGAATTCTTCATATCGAAAGTCAGACATGAACCCACGTTCTCCTATGCCGAATAAGACTCACCGTCGCTTCCGACACGTCGTAAGCGGCAGCAACGACGCGACCAGAGCGAGAATCCTCGCGAATCGCCGTGACCTGCCCAGACGAGAGTTTTCTGCCCGGATGTCGGTCTCCGTGTGTGGTTCGAAGCTTTCGTGCGGCATCCGCCATGTTGTCCGCTGCCGTGCCGAGGAATAGGTGTGAAGGGCGAACACAAGGCGGGTTGTCGCACCGATGGAGCACGAATAGTCCCTTGGGAACCGGCTGGCGGTTGGCGATCTCCCACGCCGTCCGGTGGGCATAAAGCTTGCGGAGGCCGTTTGAGAACACGCCGTAGCCTTTCGGAATCCGGGCGGCCTGCCACTCCCAACACCCCGGCCCGCCATAGGCGACCTTGCTCCAGAAACGCTCCGAGTACTCCATGACCTTCTCCTTTTGCCTAGCTGTAGACCGCGAGGTACTTGAGCGATCCATTGATATAGATCGGCACGCGCCCGTAGTACGCGCCAAGAGCCGTCGCGTCGTTGGCGATGGCCCGAAAGAGGCTGCCGTTCGAGGAGACGCCGAACACCTGTGTTAGGCTGGAGTTCCTCACGCTCCAGTTGTAGCTGCCGCCGGAGTCCGCAAGCACCTCAGAAATAGCGTTGCCCCAAACCTCCGCCCTTGTGGTGCCCGTGTAGCTTTGAAGGGCAGCCCCGCCGCCGTCTGCGTAGACGACGCCGCCCCCATTTGTCGCCATGACGATCGAGGGTGTGGACGTGGCGTATATAGAGCCCCTGTCCACACCCGAGACGCGCCACTTGATCGCGTCCCCAAAGCTGCCAGCCGAGACCAGCGTGATCCCGTTCGGCCCCCAGGTGTCCCCGTCGCTGTTCGTGATGACACCCGTCGAGTTCACCGTGACGTTCGCACCGCCCAGGTTGAACGACCCACCGAGCGTCCCGCCGCTGATCCGGTTCGCCGCCAGCGTCCCCGTCGTGATCGTCCCCGCGCTGATCGTCCCGCCCGTGATCGTCCCCGCCGTGATCGTCCCGAGGTTCGCGCTGATCGCGCTCAGGCTGCTCACGGTCAGCTTGTCCGCGGTGACGCTGCTGCCCACCAGCAAAGAGCCGTTGATGACCACCGTGCCCGAGGAGTTCCACGAGAACCCGCCCCCGGAGACGCCCAGGAAGCCAGAACCGTCCGAGGTCGAGAGCCCGAACGTCTGGATGCCGCTGGAGTTGTAGCCCCGGAGCCCGACGTTGCTGAGCTCCACCCGCGCGCCGCTGGCCGCGTTGCGGATCGTGTGGACGCCCGTGTGCGTCAGGCTGCCGTCGCTCGCGCTCAGGAGGAACGTCTGCGTCCCGCCCGTGTTGTAGGCCGCCAGCCCGGCGGACTTGATCTCCACCCGCTGCAACGCCGTCCCCGCACGCACCCGCCCGGTGCCCGCGTCAAAGTTGTTGTTGAACGTCCCAGAGCCCACATCCGCAATCGTCAGGCTCGAAATCGCCGCCGCCGGCACAGTCACCACGCCCGACGTGTTCCACGATACCTTGGACGTGCCAATCCCGATGAACCCGCTCCCATCGACTAACAGGTTGAAGGTCTGGGCATCAGAGGCGTTGTACCCCTTCACGCCGGCCGAACTGATCACCACCCTCGCGCCGGTCAGCGCCGGGTAGCTCGCAGCCGCGGTGAAGCTCCCTGTGACGTTCAGCGTGCCCGTGTTCGTGGTGATGGCTTCGAGGGTGTTCACCACCAGCTTCTCCGCCGTGACCGTGCCGTTCAGCACCGAGGCGCCCGAGAGCCACAGTGGGCCGCCCATGATCCGCCCGAGGCTCCGGTCCTGGAGCATCCCCTGGAGCTGCGCGTCGAGCTTCTCCAACCGCTCCTGGTCTTCCGGCAGGAACGGCAACCCGCCCCGGCTGCGGAGCACGTCTTCCACCTGTTCGCGCACCAGTTCGGCAAGCTCGGATGTCATCGTTGGCGTCGCCACTACGAGTACCTCAATTCCCGCAGCGCAAAGGCCACGTCCACCTTGATCTCCTCGCCCCGGAACGTCTCGGTCGGGTCGCCCTCGAACGCCGACAACCGCGCCGGGTAGGTGCGCCCCCACGGGTCTGTCACCTGCACGATTGGCCCGTCCATGAGCCCCTCGAGCGTCTCCCGCATCTCCTGGGCAGTCATCCGGGCCGACACGTCGCCCTCCTGGTCAAAGTCCCGCAGCCGCAGGCCCACGACCGCGCCGGGCGTGAACTCGGGCCGCTCTTCGTAGTTCAGGATCAGGTCGCGCACTTCGATGGGCGCCGTGGTGCTGTCGTTCGCCATCACGATCTGCGGCTGGATCACCCGCCCCGAATCGTTCGTGCCCCGCGTCCAGAAGCGCTCCGCATAGGTCGAAGAGAGGGAGCTGATCGCCGCGCCAACCGCGTTGAATGCCCCTCCGTCCACCGCCGCTTTGAGGGTGATGGTCCTGCCAGCCGCCGCGTTCCGCCCGATGACCTCGAACCCCCGGAACTGCTTGACCGTCATGGGGCTGCCGAGGTCGGTCGGCGACATGGTGATCGTGACCGTGCCGCTGTCCCGGAAGACCCGCGGCTGTCCGTCCGGGCTGAGCTCGAAGTAGCGCACGTTCGACCCGGCGCCGTAGAACAGCTCCGTGTTCGTTGGGAGGTCGCTGATCCGCATCGCCCGGCACTGGCCCGTGAACGTGTCGATGACCGATACCAGCGTGAACGGACTGCCCATGCTCGCGTCGCCTTCGAGCGCCCGCCGCATCATGCAGATGTAGGTGGTCGTCGTGCTCGCCTTGTAGAGCGCGACGTAGGCCCACTTCCCGAGCGCCGCAAACGCGGTCGGGTACGTGCCCACCAGCACGTTCTCGTTGATGGTGACCTCTTCCATGCCCACCGGCCTGGCCGCGCCCTGCTGGATGTAGCGGTAGAGCCCGCCAAGGGCGCAGATGAAGATCAGGTCCATCCACCGCCCAAACGCCCGGTTCTCCGCGCTCTTCCACTCCCCCAGGTCCGTGAGCACGTTCGCTTCTTCGCTCGTGTCCTCGTCGAAGGTGTAGAACCCCTCGTCCTTGAGCACGTAGTCCCAGCGGTTGTGGCTGAACACCTGGTTCACCTTGCCGCTCGCGTCGCCGATCACCAACTCCGCGCTCCAGTTATCGACCGACGTGATGTTCGCCGCCGAGCACTTCGACCAGGTGTTGTCGTAGCCGCGCACCAGGTCCGATCCCGAGAGCCCGAACGCCCGCGCCTTCTTCGAGATGCTGTTCTGCGCGTAGGCGCCGGCCGCGTCCCGGATGTAGTAGTCCACCGAATCGCCCGCGGCGATCGCGAGCTGTTCGTCGAACAGTTGCGCGCTCAGGAGCGTGCCCGTGAGGGTGTTGGTCGATGCGATGGCGTGCGTGGACGGGTTGATCTCGACCGCCTTGGTGCCACCCAGCGCGATGATCCGGCTCGCCGGGACGGTCACTTCAACGATGTCCATGACGGTCGACCCGTTGGCCGTCGTGATTTCCGTGATCTTTGGCCCGGGGAGGATGCGCCCGGGAGCGCCCAGGTAGGCGTTCTCCGCGTACTCGATCGCCCCGCGGAAGTTGCCCCGGCTGTCACCCATCCCCCGCGACCAGTCCCGCCACCGGAACCGCCGCGGCGTCGCGGGATCGCCCTCCTGGGTCTGAAACAGCCGCGGCAGCCACGAGGGGGCGCCCTTTGCCGTCTTCGCCATGAAGTACGGCTCATCGTCGATCGTGAGCACGCCCGACGGTTGGCGGTTGGTCGCGACACTCATGGCTCGATCACCCGGCAGTCAAGGCACGGCGAAACGAGCACCGCCTCGAACTGCAACACGTAGGGCGGGACGATGACCGGGATCTTGTGCCCGCACCCGAGCGAGATGACGGCAATGTGCGAGAACCTGCCGTCGTCGAAGACCACTCGCGTCACTTCGCGGATGTCCAGGCGATCCAGCTTGATCACGTCGCCACCGCGACCTTCATCCGGGGGACGGGCTGGAACCGCGCCCTGAACGCGCTGATTTCGCGCTGGAGTGCGCCCTTGGCCCGCGCTGCATCCTGCACCTGTTCCTCGCCACCGGACGGCGTGGCGAGCGCGTCAAGCAACTCCAGCGCCGTTTCCGCGATCGCCCACTGCAACGGGATGCCCCGCCAGTAGTCCGCGTCGCTGTCCATCCGGTCGGGAAAGTAGGCGTAGTTGACCTGGATGATGTCACCCTGGGTGTAGAACTCGCGCCCAAGAGAGTTTCGGAGGAGCGAAAGGACCGCCTGCCCGCCTTCGTGATACACCCGCCACCAGCCGACATCCTCCCACTGAGGCTTCGCCGGGTACGTGTCCCCCGCCCACTTCACCGACTGGATCGTCAGCTCCGTCATCCCCGCCGGCAGGTAGTACTCCGTCACGTTCGAGTCGATGGAGAAGATGAAAGAGTCGGGCACACAGATCCGGTCGGCCACCCGCTGCATCGCTTCGTCGATCAGCACGCTCGGGTCTTCGTCGTCCTTGGCCCGCCAGCACTCGAACGTATCTCCGGCGACCCATGCCGGGTCGGTGGCGCGGTTGACGTTGAGCGTGCCTGTGGCCGGGACATAGCCCGCCGGGGTGCTCGATGATGCCCGCACCCTCCGGGTCTGGCCGATACCCGTGCCAGTCACCACGCGGATGAAGCGGTTGGCGAAGCGATGCACGCTCGCGTCCGGGTCGATCAGTTCGGTCACGATGATGGTGTCCGCGTCGGTCACGGTGCCGATGGTGTAGGGGCCATCCATGATCCGCAGCCGCCGCCCGACACCCTGGCGCACGTCCTTCCGGGTGATCCTGCCGGGACCGACGGGCACGCGCTCGCTCCGTGGCCCTTCGCCAGGAGTGGTGCCGTAAAAGCAGTGCTCCGCCCAATCGGTCTCCAGGCCGTCGGTCTTGTTGTAGGCGTAGTCGTAGGTGCCCGCGACAAGCTCGATGCTGGTGGCGAGGGAAGGGGTCGCTGTCTCGGAGGTCGCCCAGTACACGCGAATGTGCGTGTAGCCGAGGTCGATGAGCGTGTCCACCTGGGGCACGTAGATGTCGTAGACCGGGCCGATGGCGACCGCTGGGGTTGGCACCTACCTGCCTCCTCCGCGCTGCGGGCGGTCCGAGCGCCCCGCGCCTCTCATGACGAAGGGTACACGACCAAGACTGGAAACGGGAATGGCGGCATACCGGCCAACTCCGCGCTGCGGGCCAGGGAGCCAGATCGGGATCACCAGGTCCGGCGCGAACGTCGCGATGACCAGCGATGCCGGGCCGGGCGTCAGGTACACGTCAGCGGTGTAGGCCGCATCGGGCGCGAACGCGCTCAGGCTGAGACTGGCCGTGCCAGGGATTGCGTACTTGTCCAGCCGCGTTGTTGGCGCGAACCTTGACGTCACCAGTTCGCCGATGCCCGGAATCACCACAACCGGCGTCACGATGAGCGGGGCGAAGGCGGTCAGCAGCAGGCTCGCCTGGTCCGGCGTGAGGATGCGCGAAGTCGAGGCAATGGGCGCGAACCCGGTCAAGGCTGCGGCGAGCGTGTCAGGGGTAACCAGGCGAGGCGTCAGAGCCGTCGCAGCGAACGCGACGAGCGCGAGCGAGGCGGCATCGGGCCGGGCAATCTCGCCCACGACGGCCGTCGGCGCGAAAGCCGCGAGCACCGCGCTCAGCGTGTCAGGGGTCACCGAGCGGGGGGTGAACACGGTCGGCGCGAAGGTGGTCAAGGCCGCAGCCAGCGTACCGGGGATGGCCGTGATGTCCGAGGTCAGGAGCGGGGCGAAGGTGTCCGTGGTCAGCGCGAGCACCCCGGGGGTCACCGACTTCGGGTTGACGATGGTCGGTGCGAAGGCGGCCGTGGTGAGTGCGAGCACCCCGGGAGCGACAATGGTTGGGATGAGCGGCGAGAACGCTACTTCCCACCCAGTACCAGTGGGCAGCGTCCCCGGGTCGGTGTATTTCGTGCCAAAGCCCGAACTCCACGGGTACGCCGAAACAAAGGGCGTGAGGTCGTGGGCAACGGCAATGTCGTTGCCCGAAGGAGAAAACGCCACGCCGTTGCCCGTGCTCGCTGGCAGCGTCCCCGGGTCGGTGTATTTCGTGCCAAAGCCCGAACTCCACGGGTACGCCGAAACAAAGGGCGAATTGACGAGGGCAACGGCAATGTCGTTGCCCGAAGGAGAAAACGCCACGGCCCGGCCCTGCCCCGCTGGCAGCGTCCCCGGGTTCGTGTATTTCGTGCCAAAGCCCGAACTCCACGGGTACGCCGAAACAAAGGGCGTGGTGCCGTGGGCAACGGCAATGTCGTTGCCCGAAGGAGAAAACGCCACGCCGGTGCCCGAGCCCGCTGGCAGCGTCCCCGGGTTCGTGTATTTCGTGCCAAAGCCCGAACTCCACGGGTACGCCGAAACAAAGGGCGTGGTGCCGTGGGCAACGGCAATGTCGTTGCCCGAAGGAGAAAACGCCACGCCGGTGCCCGAGCCCGCTGGCAGCGTCCCCGGGTTCGTGTATTTCGTGCCAAAGCCCGAACTCCACGGGTACGCCGAAACAAAGGGCGTG
>DAOKYT010000086.1:0-9079 GCA_035326025.1 Tepidiformaceae bacterium | reverse complement strand
AGGCCATGCCCGGCGAGAAGAAAGCGGAGCTCATCGAGGGGGTGGTCTACTTGAGCTCACCGGTGTCGTTTGGACACTCCGCGGCCGAATCCAGCCTTGGGACCTGGCTCGGGGTCTATCGCGCGGGTCACGCCGCCGAACTCGAAGTGGGCCACAATGCGACTGTCCGCCTCGGCAGCAAGAACGAAGTGCAGCCTGACATCTGCCTCCGCCGGGTGACCGGTGGTACAAGTGCCAGCACTCCAGACGGCTACCTCGAGGGCCCACCCGAACTGGTCGTCGAGATCGCAGCCAGCTCGGTCTCCCGCGACCTGCACTCCAAGAAGAACGTTTACCGGCGGGCCGGGGTTCGCGAGTACGTCGTCCTCCGCCTCCTCGACGGCGAGCTCGACTGGTTCGAGCTGCGCGATGGCCAGTACGTCCGCCGCGAACCGGACGCCGCCGGCATCATCGAAAGCGTCCAGTTTCCCGGCCTCCGCCTCGATGTCCCCGCGCTCCTGGCGGGCGACCTCCCCCGCCTCCTCGCCGCCCTCGACTAACAGGGTGTTGATATAGGCGCGCTTTCGCGCAGTTCTTGACGATAACGCATTGCTGAGAGTGATATCTTAAACTTGCGTGCTGGCACGCCAAACATGACAAAAGACTTTTTCAACAGCCTGCTAATTGACCGATTCGTAGAGCGGGAGAGGGAATAGCGGCGCCCACATCTCGATGAGCAGTTCCTCCAGCTCCGCCGCCCACTGCTCCCACGTGCCCCGCGTATAGGCCGCCTCGGGGCTCGCGAGGCTTGCCTTCACCACGTCGGCACTGTCGAACGAGTACAGCCCAAGCTGAGTGCCGCCAATGGTGCGCCCACTCCGGACCGTTGCGATCCCCGGGATCCGCTCAACGTCGCGCAGTTGCACCTGCCGGAACCAGGCGGCGAAGCGCGCGCGGCTCTCCGCCTTCGGACGCGCGCGCACGAGGAGGAAGGGCCGATCGGTATTCACGAGGGGAGATCGTTGATCAACCGCAAGACAAGCGCGATGGCCGGCTCCAGCCCCCATCGTGTGTCGACAACGACGGCCGGGAACGGGAACGGCTGGGCGCGCCCTTTCATCATCTCGTAGACTGCCGCGTCCGCCTGGGAGTGCCCGCCACGCGGCCCCGCAAGGCGCTTCCGCACCACATCTTCCGGTGCCGTCAACCGCACCGCGACCAGCCGCGCGCCGGTCTCATTCGCCAGCCGCACGAACCGCCGCCGGTCGCGGTTCGTCACGTTCGTCGCGTCGATGAGCGCATGGCGGCCTTCCGCGAGCGCCCGCCGCGCCTCCGACTCCACCCGCGCAAACACCAGGCCGCTCTCGCGCGGTGAATACGTTGGCTGCTCCGCTATCGTCCTGCGGATCGCGTCGCTCTCTACATGCACGACGTCCAGCCGTTCGCCAAGCGCCCGCGCGAACGTCGTCTTCCCGGTCCCGGGGAGCCCGGAAAGGAGGATGAGCGCCACCCCTGGCACCGCCGAATTGCTGTTACCCATGTCCTGTGCTAGGTTTACAGATGTTCAACGATAGGCAAAGGAAGAACGAAGAGAAGGTTGCTGACGAAAGAGCGCAAAGCCGAATTGATTGGGGACTTCGCCGTCCATGCGACGGATACCGGCTCCCCCGAGGTTCAGGTGGCGATCCTCACGGAGCGCATCAAGTACCTCACCACGCACCTGAAGGCGAACAAGCACGACTACCACACCCGTCGTGGCCTGCTCAAACTTGTTGGCCAGCGGCGGCGCCAGCTCCGCTACCTCAACAATCGCGACGTCAACCGGTACCGCGAAGTCATCGCCCGCCTCGGCCTCCGCAAATAGCGGAGGCCTTTGTTCGTCACGCGAACACTCCACAGCAACCTCCCCGATAGCGCCTTCTCGCCTTTGCCACCGTCCCGATGGACCGCGGACGGAGGAACTCCCGCATTCCCCAGGAAACAACGGGGAACCCGGGCAACGCTTGAAGCAGAGAACTAGCAGAGAGAATGAAAGAACCACGCACTTACGAACTTGAAGTCGGCGGCAAGTCCCTCACCATTCAGCACGGCATCCTCGCCAACCAGGCCAACGGCGCCGTCACCGTCCGCCTCGGCGATACCGTCGTCCTCGTCACCGCCTGCATGGCTGAAGCCCGCGAAGGCATCGACTTCTTCCCCCTCACCATCGACTACGAAGAGCGCCTCTACGCCGTCGGCAAGATCCCCGGTGGCTTCCCCCGCCGCGAAGGCCGCGCGAGCACCGATGGCATCCTTGCCATGCGCCTTACCGATCGGCCCCTTCGCCCGCTCTTCCCCAAGGGCTTCCGCAACGAAGTGCAAATTGTCGCCACCACGCTCTCGGCGGACCGCGAACACCAGCCCGATACCCTGATCACCGTCGGCGCGAGCGCCGCCCTCATGATCAGCGATATTCCCTTCAACGGCCCCGTCAGTTCCGTCCGCGTCACCCGTCTCGATGGTGAGTTCATCATCAATCCGACGTTCGACCAGGCCGAGGCTGGCGACCTCGACATCATCGTCGCGGGCACGAAGGACGCCGTGGTGATGGTCGAGGCCGGCGCGAAACAGGTCGCCGAGGATGTCGTCCTCGCCGCGATCGAGGTCGCCATGGAGGCGAACCGCGCCATCATCGCCCTCCAGGAGCAGATCGCGGCCGAAGCGGCCCCCGTGAAGAAGCCCTTCACTCCCGCCAGTGAGCCTGCCGACGCCATGGCCGCCATCGGCGACTACCTGAAGGACCGTATCCCCGAGCTCGTCGCCACCGCCGCCTCCGAACGCAGCGATGCGAACAAGGCCGTCCGCCTTGAGCTCCAGGAAAAGTTCGGCGAGCAGTTCTCCTCGGGCGAAATCGCCGATGCCCTCTACAACATCATCAAGAAGGCCATGCGCAGGCAGATCCTCGAACAGGAAACGCGCGCCGATGGCCGCGGCATCACCCAGATCCGCCCGCTCGATATCCACGTCGGCGTGCTGCCCCGCACCCATGGGAGCGGCCTCTTCTCCCGTGGCGAAACCCAGGTGCTCACCATCGCCACCCTCGGCGGCCTCAGCATGGCCCAGAAGCTCGACACCCTCTCGCCCGACGAGTCGAAGCGCTACATGCACCACTACAACTTCCCGCCTTACTCGGTCGGTGAAGTCCGGCCGATGCGCGGCGCCGGCCGCCGCGAAATCGGCCATGGCGCTCTCGCCGAGCGGGCCCTCGAACCCGTCATCCCCACCGAGGAGGACTTCCCCTACGCCCTCCGACTCGTCAGCGAGGTCATGTCCTCCAACGGCTCCACCTCCATGGCAAGCGTCTGCGGCAGCACCCTTGCCCTCATGGATGCGGGCGTGCCAATCGCTGCTCCGGTCGCCGGCATCGCCATGGGCCTCATCATGGGCGAGGACGGCAACTACAAGGTCCTGACCGATATCGCCGGCCAGGAAGACTTCATGGGCGATATGGACTTCAAGGTCGCCGGCACCCGCGACGGGATCACCGCGCTGCAGATGGACATCAAGATCGGCGGCGTCTCGCGAGAGCTCCTCACCCGCGCGCTCGCCCAGGCCAAGGATGCCCGCGAGTTCATCCTCGACAAGATGCTCGAAGTCATCCCCGAGCCCCGCGCCGAGATGTCGGAATTCGCCCCCAAGATGTACAAGATCAAGATCGAGCAGGATCAGATCGGCACCGTCATCGGGCCCGGCGGCAAAACGGTCCGCAAGATCCAGGAAGAATCGGGCGGAGCCACCATCGACATCCAGGAAGACGGCACCGTCATCGTTGGCTCGCCCAACGAGGCCGTCGCACAGGCTGCGATCCGCATGATCGAGGGCCTCACCAAGGAGGTGAAGGTCGGCGAAATCTACACCGGCAAGGTCACGCGCCTCCTCAACTTTGGCGCCTTCGTCGAAATCCTCCCCGGCAAGGAGGGCCTCGTGCACATCTCCCAGCTTGGCGAGGACCACATCGAGAGCGTCGAGGACGAGGTCCAGGTCGGCGACGAAGTCACCGTCATGGTCAGCGAAATCGATAACCTCGGCCGGATCAATCTTTCCCGGCGTGCCGTCCTCCTCGGCGAAGAGCCCCCGCCTCCCGGTGCCGGTGGTGGCGGACGTGGCCGTGGTGGTGACCGTGGCCCACGCGACCGCGGCCCACGCGGCGGCGGCGACCGTGGCGGTGATCGCGGCGGCGACCGTGGCCCGCGCAGTGGCGGCGGCGATCGCGGCTTCCAGCGCTCCGGCGGCGGCGACCGCGGCGGGCGCTCCGGCGGTGGTGACCGTGGCTTCGGCGGCGGCCAGCGCCGCGACGGCGGCTTCTCCGGAGGCCGCGGCGGGAGCGCGCCCGTGGGCGGTGCCACCCGTGGCTGGGTTCGCCGCACCGAGCCCACCGAAGGCGGCGCTCCGCCTCCTCCCCCGTCTCCCCGCCGCGATTTCGGCGGCGGCTTCGACGACGAGGACTGACCTGGGCCGCTCATCTGAATCGGCGCCCCTCCAATTGGAGGGGCGTTTCGTTTGCCCGGCTTTCAGCCAGGCCCGGCCCGCCGGGTGGGGAAATCCGTCACCGGACGCGGTAGGCTGCCCCCATGGGGCGGAAGCCACACCCGGAACCCTTGACCCCCGCCGAGCAGCGCGTGCTCGAGGAGATTCGCACCGGCGCGACCAACGCCGAGATCGCGGTCCGGCTCGGCCTCTCCATCAACACGGTCAAGTACCACGTCGCGAACATGCTCGCGAAAACCGGCCTCGACGACCGCGCCGCCCTGGCCCGCTGGGAGATGCCGCGCGAACCGGGCCGATGGGCGGCCTGGCGAATGCGCGCCGGCGCCGCCGTGGGAGTCGTCGCGGTTGCGGCTGTGGCCCTGATCGGCTTTGGGCTCTTCCGTGAGTCGGATACGGCCCCCGGTGCCTGGGCTGCATTCGCCCCTCGCGGTACCTCCAACGACGGTGGGCTCGTCGTGCTGGAGCTCACGTCTGGAACGCGTCACGACCTGCGCGTTGAGGAAGGGTGGTCCCTCCACAATCCGGTCTGGTCGCCAACGGGCGAGCGCCTGCTTGCGCAGGAGGTCAACCGGTCGGAGGGTACCTCGCGGCTGGTTGTGTTCCAACGGGACGGCTGGAAGAAGAGCGGCGTTGATGGTGATTTCGTGGCTGCTGCGTGGTCTCCCGATGGCTCCCTGGCCGTCGCGGCAGGACCTACTCAGGTCACAGTGGTTCGGTCCGATGGGAGCGTTGTTGGGAGCTACATTGACAGTGCGTCGCGCTTTTCCGAGCGCCAAACGCCTTGGGCGCCGGATGGCCGCCACTTCGCAATACTTCGGGGTCCGTCGGAAGTGCTGATTGGGACGGCTAACGGCGAGTTCTGGCGTCTCGCCGACGAGTTCAGGGTGGTTGGCGTCGATGCCGGCCACAACCTCAGTGTCGTCGGGTGGACCAGCGACAGTTCAGCCCTCGTCCTGGTCGCCGTCGCCAACTCCACTACGCCGCCGACTGCTCTGAAGGTCGATCCTGCCACGAAGACGGTGGCTCGCATGGGCGACGAGGAATTCCAGGCTGCCCTGTCCAATCACGAAATTCAGGCTGTCGCCGCGATGGGCCAGGACCCTCGATTGAATGCTGCCTTGACGCAGCTTTCAACGGACTCCTCGGTTGTCCCTCCTCGGCTCCTGGGCGAAACGGCCGATGGACGGGGCCTCGTGTTCGCGCACGGCACCGTCAACCAGCCGGACCAGTTGATAATCGCTTACGGTGAGCGCCAACTGCGGATCGCCGAACTGCCTGTGCCGCCTGTGCCGCTCGACGAGGGCACCCTCTCGGTCGTCCTCACCGGCGACTGGCCCTCACCTCCCAACGCCACCATTCCCCCGCCCTGACTCCTTTCCTCTTTCCTCTCCCTACCCCGCCCACGCCAGCAGCTCTTCCGCTCCCCACGTATTCACAATCCGCTCCGCCGGCACCCCGCACTCCTCCGCCCGCCCACACCCGTAGGCCACCCAGTCCAGCTGCCCGGGTGCGTGCGCGTCGCTATCGATGGCGAACAGGCATCCCATTTCCACGGCCAGCCGCAACAGCCGCCGCGGCGGGGGCATCCGCTCCACCCGCCCGTTGATCTCCACCGCCACGCCGAACTTCTGGCACGCTTCGAACACGGCCTCCGCGTCGAATTCCGACTCGGGCCGCTGTTTCCCCGAGATGTACCGCCCCGTGCAATGCCCCAGGATATCGACGTTCGGGTTGGCGATCGCCATGACCATCCGCCGCGTCATCTCCCCGGATGGCATCCGCAGCTTGCTGTGTACGCTCGCCACCACCACGTCCAGTTCCGCCAGCAATTCCGCTTCCTGGTCCAGCGAGCCGTCGTCCAGGATGTCGACCTCGATGCCGGTCAGGATGCGGAACGGCGCCAGTTCGGCGTTCAGTCCGCGCACCACCTCCAGCTGGCCGCGCAGCCGTTCCGCGCTCAGCCCGCGCGCCACCTTCAGCCGCGGCGAGTGGTCCGAAAGCACCATGTACTCGTGTCCCAGCCCGATCGCCGCCTCGGCCATCTCCCGGATGGGGCTGCCCCCATCCGACCAGTCGGAGTGCACGTGGCAGTCGCCGCGCAACAGCGCTCGCAGCGCCCGTCCCGCTTCCGGCGGCCATGCCGCCGCCGCATTCGCCTCGAGTTCGGCGAGGTAGGCCGGCACCGCGCCTGCGGCCGCCTCCGCGATCACCCTCGCGGTCACCTCGCCAATGCCCTTCAACTGCTTGAGCGTGCCCGCCGCCATTCGGCGGTCAACTTCTCCCGGCTCCAGTTCGCGCAGCACCTTCGCCGCGTTCCGGAACGCCCTCACCCGGTAGGCCGGCTCATCCGCCCGTTCGAGCAAAAACGCGATTCGGTCGAGGGCCGCGATCGGGTCCACCGCGCGAGCATACCCGACCGCGCTTTGAACGAGCCGCCCCCGGTAAGGCACAATGCCGCCACATGACTCCTCCCCGCGTGAACGAACGCGACCCAGGCTCCGTCGCCCGATATCTCCTGAGCTTCCGCTGGGACTTCCGCAACGAGGCTGTCCACAAGGTCCTCGTCGATGGCGGGCTGCCGCTCTGGCGCCAGGTCCTCCGCCTCGTCCCGAACCCGAAAGAACGCGGCCGCCTGCTCGAACTCGGCAGCCCCCCCTTCCACATCACCCTGATGCTCAACAGGTTCAGGAACTACGACCTCTCGCTCACCGGTTACGCCGCCGACGGCCGCCCCGAAATCCGCCAGACGCTCACCAGCCCGGAATACGCCGAAGAGCACGAATTCGTGTGCACCTGCTTCAATGCTGAACAGGACACCTTCCCCTATCCCGATAACACCTTCGATGTCGTCACCTGGTGCGAGGTCATTGAGCACCTGACCGAGAACCCGGTGCACACCCTTGCCGAGATCCACCGCGTCCTCAAGCCCGGCGGCGCGCTCGTGCTTTCCACGCCCAACGCCAGTCGCTCCGACTCGATCATCAACTTCCTCCTCGGGCGAAACATCTACGACCCCTACCACCTGGGCTCACCGCTCAAGGGCAGCCGGCACAGCCGCGAATACACCCTCTCCGAGCTCACGGAACTGCTCGAAGGTTGCGGCTACAGCATCGACCGGGCCCGGGACATCGACATCTACCCGGCCGAGGGCTGGAAGCGCGCCGCGTTCCGCTGGCTGCTCCAGAACGTTGTTGCCCGGGTCACGAAGGGCAACTACCGCTACCACCTCTTCGTCCGCGCCCGGAAGACAGGGACGCCGTTCCGGTACTACTTCCCCGAGCGCCTCTACGATGGCGGCCACCTCGCCTTCTACATGGCTCCCCGCCACGCCAATGTCGTCTTTGGTGAAAACGACATCCCCCATACGGCCATGGGCTGGCACGACGTGAGGACCGGGCCCGAGGGGCGGAAGTACCGCCGCAGCTCGGATGTGGGCGATATCTACCTGGTAAGCCCGGCGCGGCTCACCTCGGTCACCGTCATGCTCGCCAATGGCAGGGGCGAGGCCCAGGCCTGGCACGATAACGGCGGCGCGCTCGTGAGCCTTGGCTCCACGAGGTTCGAGGCCCCGGAGGGCCGCTGGACCGAGGTCACCATCCCGCTCTCCAGCGCGTACGAGCCCGGCAACCCCGTCCACATCCGGTTGGATGCCACGGGTGGAGTCGATGTCCATCGCGTGAGCTCGGCATAACGCACATGCCCGCGTTAATGGGGCGCAATTGCCCATTCGCTTTCGCCTTTGCTAGGATCGCGCAAAGGCGGCGTGGGTATGGATGCGACATCCGTCCTCGTGCTCAACCAGAACTACGAGCCGCTCAATGTGTGCAACGTGCGGCGCGCGCTCATCCTCGTGCTCCGCGGCAAAGCCGAAGTCATCGAGTCCGCACGAACCGTCTTCCACACTGCGCGCGCCACGTTCGTCCTTCCCTCGGTCATTCGCCTCATCCACATGATCCGGCGGCCCCGGCCGACCGTACGCCTCACGCGCAGGGAGATCTTCGCCCGCGATGGCTGGCAGTGCGTCTACTGCGGCCGGGCCACGCGTGATCTCACCCTCGACCACGTGATCCCCCGGCATCGCGGCGGTCCCCACACCTGGGACAACCTCGTGGCCGCCTGCCGCTCCTGCAACCACCGCAAGGCCGGCCGCACCCCCCAGGAAGCCCGCATGACCATGCTCCGCGAACCGGCGATGCCGCGGGTTTCCATCTACCACACCTTCTTTCCCTACCTGGGTTCCCAGGAGGAGTGGCGCAAGTTCGTCCCCGGCTGGGACGACGCAGCCCTCTCCGCCGCCGGGTAGCCCCGCTCAGGACTTCGGCTTTCGCGCCCCTTGCCCTCCACCGTATATGGTACATAACTTGGTGCTATCGACGAAGGCGCAGGGACCACACCTCTGCAGCGGCGCCCGCGGCCCGGCGGCATTCGCCGCCGGCGGTCAACCGCCCGGGAAGGTCCAGACCGGTCCACCGCGGCCTCGTCGGCTACTCTTGACCGAACAGAGCATTGCGGTAGAGGGCCGCTACTCCGGCGCCTGCATCCCCAGGCGGCGGTGATACGCCCCGTTGAACAC
>DAOKYT010000085.1:0-9278 GCA_035326025.1 Tepidiformaceae bacterium | reverse complement strand
GCGCACTGCAACCCCTCTTGTCGAATCGCCCCCGTTCGGCCGATACTCTCTTCACGATGCATTGCACCGTCATGTTTGCGAAGGAACGCACGATCGCCCCGGACTCACCGGGGCGCGCTCTTTGATGCTTCGCGCGAGTGCCGCGAAGCAGGGCCCCATTGCATCCCCTGCCTGCTCCTTCTAGCCGCCGGACGCTCGCCTGCCATCACCTGACCACGGACGCTCCCCCGGTGGGCGGTCTGCCGCCCCCGCCGTATCGTCCGAATCTGAAAAGTAAGAAACCTGTTTGAGCACGCGCGGGCCCCAACGCCCGACCCGAGGAGAGGACTACCCCACCAATGGCCGAAAAGATCTACATCTTCGATACCACCCTGCGCGACGGCGAACAGTCCGCCGGCGTCGCCTTCACGCCGCAGGAAAAGCTGGAGATCGCCAAACAGCTCGAAAAGCTCGGCGTCGACATCATTGAAGCAGGCTTCCCGTGTTCGACCCCGGGCGACCTGGAGGCGGTGCGCGCCGTCTCGCGCGAGGTGCGCAACACCACCATTTGCGCGCTCGCCCGCGCCGTGAAGACGGACATCGACACCGCCTGGGAGGCGGTGAAGGATGCCGCCGACCCGCGCATCCACGTCTTCATCAACACGAGCGACATCCAGATGGCCCACCAGCTCGGGAAGGACCGCGAGCAGGTGCTCACCCAGGCCGAGGAGATGGTGAAGCACGCCGCGCGCTACACCAGCAACGTCGAGTTCAGCCCCATGGATGCGACCCGCGCCGACCCCCGCTTCGTCTACGAGATTGTGAAGCGCTGCATCGACGCCGGGGCCACGACGATCAACATCCCGGACTCGGTGGGCTATGCGATCCCCGAGGAGCTCGCCGTCCTGTTCCGCTCGATTTTCGAGAACGTGCCAAACATCCATAAGGCGCGCGTGAGCTTCCACGGCCAAAACGACCTGGGGCTGTGCACGGCGAACACGCTGACTGCCATCCAGAACGGCGCGCGCCAGGTCGAAGTCACCATCAACGGCATCGGGGAGCGCGCCGGCAATACCTCGCTGGAAGAGGTGGTGATGGCGCTGAAGACCCGCAAGGACTTCTTCGGGTTCGAAACGTCGATCAACACGCGGGAGATCTACCGCACGAGCAAGATGGTCGAGACCTATTCGGGCATGCCAATCCAGTGGAACAAGGCGATCGTCGGAAAGAACGCCTTCCGGCATGGCTCGGGCATCCACCAGGACGGCATCCTGAAGCTGCGCGAGACGTGGGAGATCATGGACCCGGTGGAGATCGGCATCCCCCAGGGGACGCAGCTGGTGCTGGGCAAGCTTTCCGGCCGTCACGCCTTCAAGGACCACATGCAGGAGCTCGGCTACGAGCTCACCGACGAGGAGCTGAACCGCGTGTTCGCTGCCTTCAAGGAGCTGGCGGACAAGAAGATGGAGGTGGATGACCGCGACCTCGAAGCGCTGGTGAACGAGAACATGCGGAGCATGGAAACCGCCGGCTGGCGGCTGGAGCTGGTGCAGGTTTCGTCGGGCGACCACGCCACGCCGACCGCGACGCTGCGGCTCATCGACCCGGACGGGAACGTCCGCACCGATGCGGCGACGGGGACCGGCCCGGTCGATGCGGTCTATCGCGCGATGAACCGGATCACGGGACTGGCGCCGAGCCTCACCGAGTTCTCGGTGAAGAGCGTGACGGAGGGCATCGACGCCCAGGGCGACGTCACCATCCGCATCGAGCAGGATGGGCGCACCTACACGGGCAGGGCCGCGGATACGGACATCATTGTTGCGAGCGCCAAGGCCTACATGAGCGCGCTCAACCGGATGCTGCTGGTGGCCCCGCGCGCGGCAGAGGTTCGCGGCAATCCCTAGGAGTGCCGCGAGGCGGGCCATCCCGCGAGGGTGGGGGTCCCGGGGTTCCCGGGGCCTCCTGGCCGTGCTCGTGGTCCTGGCCGCCGTGACCCTCGCTGGCTGCGAGAAAGAGGACGCCTCGTACACGACTTCGCCCTCGTTGAAGGCGCTCATCGGCACGACCACCGGGAACGTGGCGTTTCGCCCACCGGAGGCGGCCCCGGAGCCGGTCGAGCCGCCGGAGGACTGGCAGGTCGAGTTCTCGCTCGCGCGCTTCACCGAGCTGGAAAACGGCAGCCCCGCGATCGAAATCCTCATGCAGGTGAAGGCTCGGCCCGGGATGGGGATGGAACTCTGGCTGAGCGCCGAGGACGGGACGGTCGCGCGCTGGTCGGGCGGGTCGACTGCGGTCTACGTGGGTACCGTGTGCTTCCAGCTCGAACTCCAACGCGAGGGCGAGGCGGTGCCGCTCGGGAGCGGCAAACACACCGCCACGCTCGTCTTCCGGGAGCCGGTCGAGGGGGTGGTCGCGGCGCGCCAGGTCGGCGTGACGAACCAGACGCCGCACCTCACGGGTACCACGCCTTCCGAAGGCAGCTCGGTCTTTTCGACGGCCTGGGCGTGCCGGCGAGGGCAGTAGGTCAGGGAGCCCTGCGCAACGCGATGAGCTCGGCCGCGCCAAGAGCGAGAAACGCATCGGCGGCGAAAAGCAGCAGCCAGCGGCCTTCCGGCTCGAAGTAATCCCAGCGGACGAGCAGGACCAGCCAGCCCACCACCCCGCCCGCGATGTTCGCCCACGCAAGTCCCGTGACCTGGAGACGGGAGGGCGCTTCGGCCCGGGCAAGGGGCACGATCGCGACGGCGGCGATGAGGAAGATGGCGGCGAGCAGGTAGAGCACGCCGGTGCTGACGTCGAACCAGCGGTCGGCGAGGGTGGCGGTTCCCAGCAACGCGAGCCCGATGAGCGCCTCGACGGCCACGTCGGCCCGGAGGACGCGCCGCAGGAGCGGCGGTTGGAGCCGGAAATCCTGGTCCAGCATGGGCACCTCCAGCGGATGAGCGTACCAGATGGCCAGCGGCCGTGCCGGGGCCCATGGCGGCGCGATGGGCTCAGAGCAGGACCATGTTGTCGCGGTGGATGACTTCCTCGCCGTACGCGTAGCCGAGCGTCTCGGCAATCCGGTCGGAGCGGAGGCCCCGGATCCGGGCGATCTCGTCGCTGGCGTAGTTCACGGTCCCCGCGGCCACGCGGTTGCCCTCCAGGTCGCGGATCTCGACGGCCTCGCCGCGGCCAAACGCGCCAGTAACCGCGGCCACCCCCGCGGGCAGGAGCGACCGCCCCTGGGCGCGGAGGGCGGCTGCCGCGCCGGCATCGACCACGATGTGGCCCCCCCGGCTGATGTTTCCGAGGATCCAGCGCTTGCGGCTTTCGAGGCGGTCGCCCGGGGCGGGAAAGAAGGTACCCCGCGGCTCGCCAGCGGCGACCGCGACCAGGACTCCGGGCTCGCGGCCACTGGCGACCACCACATCGACGCCTGCCTGGGTTGCGATATGGGCCGCGCGGAGCTTGGTCGCCATGCCCCCGGTGCCGGCGCCATGGGCGCCCCCGCCAAGCGCCTCCACCGAGAGGTCGATGCGCTCGACGCGGTCCAGCAACTTCGCTTCCGGGTTCGTCCGGGGGTCGGAGTCGTACAGCCCTTCGACATCGGTGAGGATGGCCAGGAGGTCGGCGTCGATCAGGTTCGCGACGTAGGCCGAGAGGCTGTCGTTTTCGCCGATGCGGGTGGCGAGGACCTCGTCCAGCGCGACGGCGTCGTTCTCGTTGACGATGGGGACGGTGCCCGCATCGAGCAGGTCGCGCAGCGTGTTGCGGGCGTTCAGGTAGCCGAGGCGGTCGGAGAGGTCGCGGCGGGTCAGGAGGACCTGTGCGACGACCGTATCGTGCCAGTCAAAGAGCTCATCCCAGCTCTGCATCAGGTGGCTCTGGCCAACGGAAGCGACGGCCTGGCGGCTGGGGCCGCGCCCGGGCTCGAGCCGGCCGCGAAGACGGTGGCGGCCCGCCGCCTGGGCGCCGCTGGAGACGACGACTACGCGGCAGCCCTGTTCGCGCAGGCGAACGACCTGCCCCACCAGCCGCGACATCGCCTCCAGGTCGAGCCGGTCCGACCCGGCGGTGAGCAGGCTCGTGCCGAACTTGGCGACGATCCGGCGATAGCGCATGCGCCAAGAGTACCGGGCAATCCGGTATGGGGCATGGAGGATCGAGGCGCCCGGCGCGAGCCGGGTTACGGGGCGTCGAAGTAAAGGTCGTTCGCGAGGAAAGGGTTGGGGTCGGCGCGGAGCCACCTGATCCCGGCTGCCTGGTCCACCTCGAAATAGACCCACCCGCGCTTCTTCCCGCCGGGGGTGAGGTCGCTGTAGGCAATGTCGATGGCCGCGCCCTCGGCGCCTGTCCAGAACGTACGATCGTGCTCCTGGTCGGTCGTATCGCGCAGCGTCCAGTCGAGCGAAGTGACCTGGGCGGTGCCGGCATTCTCAACTTCGACCTCGAAGCCAATCCACTTCTTGCCCGGTTGAGGCTGGATGAACTGGTTGGCCGAGGGCACGTTGCCGGCGATCTGGAGGATGGTGACTTTGGATTTCTTGCTGCCGTTGCCTTCGGGCGCAATGACGCCACTGGCGCCCGGTGCAAGCGTGACGTGGACATCGCCGCCAGTGTCGGGCTCGTCGTCGGCGGCGTCATCGATGGCGGCCCCGATGGCCACGATGAGGACGACGAAGAACAGGCCGACGGCAGCGAGGATGCCGAGGCATCCGAGAAGGCCCCACTTGAAGATGCCGCCGCCCTTCTTTTCGGCCGCCGGGGCGATGTTGCCAGCGATGATGGCGCCGCGGCGCGCCTCGTATTCTTCGGGCGAGATGCGCCCTTTGGCGGCCAGCTGATCCAGCTCGTCCAGCAGTTTTTCGGTGGCTGATTTCGCCATCGTGTCCTCCCCGGTGTGCGAGTGACGGGAGGATGACGGGGAAGCGCGTCAACCCATGACGCGTCCGGCAAGCTGGCAACGGCGGGCTGACTGCCGGCTCGCGGCCCACTTCTCGAACGCCGGCCATGCCGGCGGCGTGCCCCGGTTCCTCCGCGATGTGCGCGGGGCCCGCTGGATGGCAAGTTCGAGGAGTGGTTCGAAATCGTGGCCCGGCCCGGCCTACCAGGTCACCTTGCGCAGACGCGAATCGCTGAAGATGTAGACGTCGCCATCGCGGACGGCGAACGCGCTGGCGGCGCGGAAGTCCTTGTGGCGGTACTGGCGGTCGAACGCGCCATCCCGCCGGAAGACCACCACACGGTCGTTCGGGGCATCGAGGAGGGCGATCTCGTTCTTCGAAAGGGCCTGTGCGGTCTCGGGCGCCACGAGTTTCTTGTCGATGCCGGCCTGGGAGAGCGTGAGGGCTACCTGTCCGTTGATGAAGCGGTGGAGCGTGCCCTGCTCATCGCTCGTGATGATTTCGGAATCGACCATGAGCCGGCGGGCGCTCGCGAGGTCGTCGGTTTCGAGCGCTTTCACCGGCGGGTTGGGGAATCCGGAGTCGTTCTGCGTGTAGCGGAAGACGGTCTTCTGGGCGGCATCGAGCACGAACAGGTCGCGCCCGTTCACGGCGATGTCGGTGACGGTGAGGCCGGACACCACGTTGAAGGCGACGGCGCGGAGGCCGCCCTCGGCCGAGTACGCCCAGAGGTGGTTCAGGCTATCGGCAATGAGGACCACCGGGCCCCCGAGGTCGCTGGCGTCGAGGTGGGCGATGGCAACCGGCCGGCCCCGTTCCTGCGTCTTGTCCTCGGTGTACACCACCTCGGGATCGCCGCCGGCGAGCGGCAGGGCGATGACCTGGGAGGAGTTGGTATCGAGCACGTAGGCGGCATCGGGCCCCACCGTCATGCGCACCACCGCCACGGCCTTGCTGCCGAACTGATCGAGGGAGGCGATGACCTCGACGGTGGTGGGCTCGATGATGTTGTCCATCTGCTCGAGGGCGCCGGAGACTTCGTTGAGGAGCTGCTCGGCCCGGGGGTCGGTGGCGTCGATTTCGAGCGCCTGCAGGAGCATCGCCTGCGCTTCGTTGAGCGCGATGCGCTTTTCGCCCGGGTCGGGCAAAACGCGCGCCGTGGCCAGGCGCTGGGCGGCGCCATCCATCAGTTCCACGTATCGCTCGGCCTCGTCGCCCTCGAGCATCCGCGGCACGGTGACGAAGCCGACCAGGAGCAACAGGATGCCCAGCCCGACCGCGATGACCAGCCACGTCGGTGGGAGCTGGGCGCCGGTGCCGTGGCGGTTGAAGGTATTGCCGCTCTTCCAGCGGCCGCCGGCGGAACCGCGGACGCGGACGAGGGTACCGCCGCCGTTGAGGGCCGCTCCCGCCTCGCTGGCGATCGTCTCGGAGACCGGGGTGGTGGACTGGACCCGGGCGCGTCGCCCGGCGGCAAGGTCATCCACGAGCGGGAGGTCCTGGTTCAGCGCCTCGGGGCGCGCCGGGGGGGCGCCCGGTGACACCAGCCCTCGGGTGAAGCTCTCCTTGCGCGGTTGGCGGCGCGCGCTCCCGCCGCCCCCGCTGTTCATCGGGGGTTCAAGCGCGGAGGTACCCGAGGGTCCGCGCCACGCCGGCCGGCTGGCAGGGGTGTTCGAAGGCACGGCGACAGCGGCTGAGCCCACCGCGGCCCGCGATATCGCGGCGCGGGCCTGGGTATCGGCGGCGATGCGGGCCAGGTTCGCCGTCGGCTCGCCCGAGGCCCGGGCGAGTGGAGCGGGCGCGGACTCGACCGCATCGGGGACGACGGCTTCGATGTGCCTGCGCGGGGAGATGGCGATCAGCTGCCGGCGCGCGCTGAATACCACGTCCTGCTTCTCGTCGTCGATGAAGAGGCTGGGCTGGTAGGTGGGCCCCTCTTCCACATGATGGGGCACTTGCTGGGGGGCGGCCGGCGGGGTGGGCGCTGGGCCGGTCGCGTCGATCACGACGTCCCCGGCGGAGAGCTCGCCCTGTGAGCTGGCCGCCTCGCCCGGGCCGGTGACGAGCACCACCGTGAGGTGGCGGAGATGCCGCACCCGCCGGTAGATATCGGGAAGGATCTGTTCGGCCGGGAGCGCGAGGATGCCGGCGATGAGTTCGTCATCGAGCTCGGCCAGGGCGGCGGTGGAGATGAGCAGCAGGCGGTCGCCGGGCGCGAAACGGATGCGCGTGAGCTGCGGTTCGGCGGGTGCGGCGCCGATCGGACGGCCATGGTCCGCATCGGCGAAGTACGGCGTGACGCCGCCGGCGTGATAGTGAAACGCGACCGATGGACCGCCCTGGGCGAGGACTGCCTGGTCGCCGCGGCGGCCGAAGCAGGTGAGCCCGATGCTCACCCGGTGCTGGGCGATGCTTTTGCGGTTCCAATCGGCAAGGTTCCGCTCCGCATCGGCGAACAGGCGCCGGAGCGAACCGGTGAGGCTCATATCGAGGCTGGCGAATGCCTGGCCGATCGCGGAGACGACGTGGCCGGCGAAGGCTTCGCCCGCGGGCGTCGTGCCTTCCGCCAGAATGAACAGCTCCGCACGGTCGTCGGCGGGACCCTTGCCATGGAAGACCCCGGCGTTGGGTCCCCGGTCGACCGGTTCGTGATCGACGATCGCGAACTGGCCAACCTGGAGTGGTTCGGTCAAAGCAGACCGTCCTCTTGCTGCCAGGATTGGGCACGGGGGAGCAGCGTCGGCACCGCCCACCGCTTTGCGGCAGGCCCCCGCCAGCACCGAGCAATCACTATACCACCGCGTTTTGGGAGTAGAGCAACCGGACGTGCGGCCTGTCTCTCAGGGAAACACCGGATAGGGGCCGGGGATAATCCCGAGGTGGGGCTCAGGCGCCGGCCAGGCGCGCCAGGGCCTCGCCGGTCAGCCGGTAGGTGGTCCACTCGTCCAAGGGCACGGCGCCGAGGGCCCGGTAGAACCGGATCGCCGGCGCGTTCCAATCGAGGACGGCCCACTCGAGGCGGGCGCAGCCGCGTTCGCGCGCCAGCCGGGCGAGGGCTGCGAGGAGCGCCTTGCCGTAGCCCTCGCCCCGGTATTGGGGACGCACGAACAGGTCTTCGAGGTAGATGCCTGGCCTGCCTTCCCACGTGCTGAAGTTGTGGAAGAAGAGGGCAAACCCCGCGCTGGCGCCCGCCTCCGTCTCGGCAAGGATGACCTCGGCGTACGGGCGGGGGCCGAACAGGTGGCGGCCCAGGTCCGCACGGTCCAGGCGGACGGCATCGGGCTCGCGCTCGTACTCGGCGAGCGCGCGGATGAGCTCGATGATGGTGTCGAGGTCTGCTTCGGTGGCGGCGCGGAGCGGCATCCTACTCGTCGACCAGTTCAACCTTCGAGACGGTGGCGCCTTCGCCAGCGATGCGAGTGACGAGGGAGCGGCCGCCGAAGCCGGCGGATTGTGCCGCATCGAGCATCGCCGCGGCGATGGCCCGCGCCGGCCCTTCGGGGCAGATGGCGGCGATCGAGCTCCCGGCGCCGCTGAGCCAGGCGGCATACGCGCCGGCGGCACGGGCCGCGGAGAAAATGTCGAACATCGGGGGAAACAGCGCGGCGCGCTGGCGCTGGTGGATGCGGTCGTCGGTTGCCTCGGCAAGCAGGTCGAGGCGGCCGGCCGCCATCGCGGCGACGAAGAGCGCGGCCCGGCCGGTGTTGTGGACGGCATCGGCCTTCGAATAGGAATCCGGGAGGACCTTGCGCGCGTCCTTCGTGGCCATCGAGTGGTCCGGGATGAGGATGGCCATGTGGGTATCCCTGGGATAGCGGCAGGGGACATGGACATAGCTGCCATCGGCACCCTGGACACAGACCTGCAGGCCACCGAAGAGCGCGGGGCAGGCGTTGTCGCCGTGGCCTTCGAGGTCGCTCGCGATATCGAGCATCTGCGTTGCACTGAGCGCGCCATGTTCGAACTCGTTGACGGCGACCACGCCGGCCACGCGGGCGACGGCGCTCGCGCCAAGGCCACGTCCGAGCGGGATGGCGACGTTGTAACGCGCGCGGATGCCATGAGGCGGTTGCGTGCCCAGGCGCTGATAGGTCTGCTTGATCGCGGTGATCACCATCTTTTCGCCCACATCGTCGGTCGGGGGTTGTTCGGCGTCGCTGAAGGTGACCGTGATGGAGGCGAAGAGGTCGAGCGCGAGACCGAGGCAGTCGAATCCGGCGCCGAGATTGGCGCTCGTGGCCGGGACACGGACAGTGATGGCGGTTGGTTCCATGGAGCGTCGTTCCGGGATACCGGAGGCTCGATGATAGCAACGGCTGAGTAGCGGGCCACCCGGCGGCGAAGGGATCGCTCGCGCGTATTCTCCGTGACATACCACCATGCGATAGTGGCCGGGACTCTGGAGGGAGG
>DAOKYT010000084.1:0-9310 GCA_035326025.1 Tepidiformaceae bacterium | reverse complement strand
TCACTCCTTGCGGCACGACCCGGCGTCATGCCGCCGGCCGCAGTATCTCGCCGTGGCGCGAAGGGAGTCAAGACACGTTGTGCAAACTCATCGATGGGGCCGGCCGGGGGCTGGTCGTGCCGAAGTCACATGACGCGCTTCGTCACCTGCCGTGCCCGAGCGAGCGGGTGACGGCTTCGAGGAAGTCCAGGATGCGGCCAAAGCCCCGGCGCGATGGTGGCGGGGAAGACGGCCCGGGGTCGAGCCCCGCGCGGACGCGCTGTTCGAGCTCGGCACGGTCGTAGCTGTCGGGGTCGTTCGGGCCGGCCATTGGCCGCTTCCGTGTTCAGCGCTTGAAGAAGTCCGCGTTGATGCGTTCGAACTCGAGCTGGTCCGGGGGGAGTTCCCAGAGGCTGAAGATGGCGTCGACCGGGCAGACGTGGCGGCAGGCGTTGCAGTCGATGCAACGGTCGGGGTCGATGTAATACATCGGGGCATCGGGGGCGGTGGCGATGCAATCGACGGGGCAGACGTCCATGCAAGCGCCGTCCTTCACATCGATGCAGGGTTGGGTAATGACGTAGGGCATGGGCGCGGACTATACACGGAGCGGAAGTGAGTGTCAGGGGAAGTCGCTGCCGGGGACGCTTTCGGGGTCTTTCACGAGTTCGCCCCAGCGGCGGGCGAGCACATCGAGCGGGGCGGGAGGCGGGGTCCACGGGATGCCGCGGACGATGACGCCGCGATTGGGGGCGTGTTCGACGAGCCCTTCGCTTTCGAGGCGGCGGAAGGCTTCGCGGACGGGCGTCTGGCTGACGCCCCAGCGTGCGGCGACCTCCTCCTGGCGGAGGTGCTCACCCTCGCGGATGTTTCCGGCCATGATGGCGGACTGGAGGGCTTCGTAGACGAGGTCGGCCTTGGTTTTGCCGGGCTTGCGGAGTGCCATTGCCTCTAGGATAACGGGTTGGAGGGGAAGAGCGGGCAGGCGGACGGGGGACGGCCAGGGACTTCGGGAGAGGCCAATGCCCGTTGGCCCCGCGGCGGAGTAGAATCGCGCCTGCTATGGAACTGAAGGGCAAGGTTGCACTCATCACCGGGGCGTCGCGCGGCATTGGCGCCGATGTGGCGCTCGAACTGGGGCGGGCAGGGGCGGCCGTCGCCGTCTGCGCGCGCACCACCGAGGTCAAGGACAAACGGCTCCCGGGGACGATCCACTCGGTGGCGCAGGCTATCCGTGACGCCGGCGGGAAGGCCGAGGGGATCGTGATGGACATGCGCGAGCCGGAGTCGATTGCCGCGGGGGTCGCGAAGACCGTCGAGACATTCGGACGGCTCGATATCGTGGTGAACAACGCGGCGATCCTGGTGCCGGGCAGCCTGGAGACCGTCCAGCCGCGGCACATCGACCTCATCTGGCAGGTGGACTTGCGCGGGCCGATCCTGTTGATGCGGGAGGCTGTGCCGCACCTGCGGAAGGCGGGTGGCGGGCACATCATCAACGTGTCGTCGCGGGCGGCAGTGTTCCCGGGGCCAGGGCCCTATCCGGAGGCGCGCCAGGGAGGCGTGTTCTACGGGATGGTGAAGGCCGGGCTTGAGCGGCTCTCCCAGGGGCTCGCGATGGAACTCCAGGATGACGGGATCTCCGTGAACGTGCTCTCGCCGCAGGGCCGGATCAGGACACCCGGCCACCTTTTCGCCCAGAACGACCCGGCGAACCCGGACCTGGAGTTCGAGACCGCGGTGGCGATGGCGAAGGGCACGCGCTGGATCTGCGCGCAGCCGCCCACCTTTACGGGCCACATCCTGTTCGACGAGGACCTCTGCCGGGAGCGGGGCCTGTTGTAACGGGGGCCGGCTTACCGCGGTTCGCGGCTGGTCGTCCCGGTAGGGCGGTTGGACGGCGCCCGTCTTGTTGCCGGGATGGCGACGGTGATGACCGGCGGGCCGGCAGCGAACAGGAGCGTGCCTTCGGCGCCGCCCGAGGTTTCGTACAGCCCAACCTGCTCGCGGACCCACTCCACGGGGACGCGGTTGGAGCCGCTCGGGTATTCCTCCTGTCGTGGAAGGGGAGTCCGGGCTGGCGCGCGTTTGTCCCGGGGGAGGCCGGAAGGGCACCCTCAGTAGGCGTCCTGCCGGTCGGAGATCGCGAACACCCAGGCGATGTCGCCCTCGAGCTTCAGGAATACCCGCCAGTCCCCGGAGCGCAGCCGCCAGTCACTCGATCCACTGAGTTTCTTGAGGTCGCCCTTCCCTGTGTTGGCGAAGTCGCGGAGGGCCACCATGATACGCGTCGCCTGCCTGGCGTTCCGCGCGGAAAGCTGGACGACTTGCTCTACTCCAGCGTGATACCAGAGAAGCTCCCGCCTCATCCCGCCCGGCGGCCCCGCTTCGCCAGGACCGCATCGAGTTCGCGGGATCTCTCCCGAACCCACTCGGGCAACGGTTCGTCCGTTTCTGGTGCATCCGCGAGGATCTTGAGCCACTCCTCGTCGCTGATGGGCTCGATAAGGTCGAGGACCTTCGCGGCGGCCTCGTAGTCCTCGGCCTCGAACAGGCGGTCGAATTCCGCCCGGAGCTCTGCCTGTGTCTTCATAGGGGGAGTTTATCACTCCGAGGGTGCGGTCCATCTCCGCGAGGGGGTTCAGGTCAGCACCAGCCATGTGGCGGCGGCGGCGATTGCGGCCAGGACAGCTGATTCGAGCACTATGACCGGGCGCGCCCTTTCGGGCAGCGGCCGGGTCCGCAGCGCCCACACCCCAATCGCGAAGAGCAGAAGCGACCACCCGGCAGTGAGCATTGGCGTACGCGCTACCGCCAACAGCGCCCCGAGTGCCCCGAAGGCGAAGACGAGCGGGATGAACCAGGTCTCCCGCCAGTCCGATCTACCCGACACCGCTCAGTTTCTTCTTCTTGCTGGCGACGTAGTCGACCAGGATGTATTCGCCGAGCTTGTCGGGGGTGGTGTAGAAGACGCGGCCCTTGTTGATGCGCGCGACCTGGTTGACGAACTCCTTGAGGTAGTAGTTCCGGTCGAGCATGAAGGTGTTGATCGTGATGCCCTTCTGGGTGCAGCGCTTCACTTCCTTGAGGGTCTCGCGGATGGTGACGGGGCTGGGCGGGTAGGCGAAGTAGCTCCGGCCCTTCTCCAGGTGGGCAGTGGGCTCGCCGTCGGAGATCATGATGATCTGCCGGGTGCCCTGGGTGTGCTTGGCCAGGAGCTTCTGGGCGATCATCAGCGCGTGGTGCATGTTCGTGCCGAGGACCGATTCGTCCCAGCGGACGTAGGGGAGCTCGTCGGCCTTGAGTTCGCGGGCATAGGCGCTGAAACCGATGATGTAGAGGCTATCGCGCTGGTATTGCGATGAGATGAGGTTGTTGAGGGCGAGGGCAACTTTCTTCGCGGCCTGGAAGCTCCCGCGGAGCGCCATCGACCAGCTGAGGTCGAGCATGATGACGGTGGAGGTCTGGGTGAGGAGCTCGGTGCGTTCGACCTCGAAGTCCTCAGGCTTGAGGTGGATGGGGGTGCCGGGGCCCTCCCGGTACATCGAGTTCATGATCGTCTTCTGAATATCGAGGAAGAACGGGTCGCCGAACTCATACTTTTTCGTGGTGTCGGTGCGTTCCCCGCCGGTGCCGCTATCGCGGACCTCGTGCTTGCCGAAGGAGTCGGCCTTGAGCTGGTTGTAGATTTCGATGAGGGCGCGCTGGCCGATCTTCCGGGTGCCGCGGGGGGTGAGCTCCCACTGGTTGCCCTTCTTCCGGATGTAGCCGGCCTCTTCGAGGATTTCGAGGAACTGCTTGAGCTGGTCGAGGGTCTCTCGGGCTTCGGGACCGAGGAGGTCTTCGAGCTTATCGGCGTCGATGTCGTCGATCTCGCCGCCGTACTGGGTGCGCTCGAGCTGGCGTTCGAGCTCGTCGATGGACTGCATCTGGTCCATCAGGCGCATGGCCGACTGGAGGTCGATCTCCTCTTCGCCGCGGAAGGGGTACTGGTTGCGCAGGTCGCGCATGGGGTAGAGGTATTCGAGGTTCTGGCCGAGCTCGTTGAGGGCCTGTTGGAGCTCGGGGTCGCCGATCTTGTCGGCGAGGAGGTCCTGGAGCTGCTGGCGCATGTCGCCGGGAAGCGAATCGAGGAGCGACTGCATCTGGCCCATCTGGTGCTGCATCTGCTGGATGAGCTCATCGAGTGACTGTGGCGGGTTATCCCCGAACAGGTCGCCATATTGCCGCATGAACTGGTCGAAGTTCGGCTCTTTGCCGGCCATCTTATCCTGCAACATCTGGTTGAGGTCGCGGACCATGTCCTTCATGCGCTGCATGTCTTCGGGCGACATGTTGGCGATCTGGTTGTACATATCCTTGAAGAAGGTATCCATCATGGCCTTCTTCAGGGATTCGAGGAGTTCGTTGAAGCGGGCCTGGGCCTCGGGGTCCATGAACTCGTAGTTCTGGAGCTCCTTCACCTGGCCGGCAACATCCTCGGGGAGCTGCTCGAGGAACTGCTTCTTTTTGTTGGCGATGTTGCGGAGCATGTCGGCGAATTCGCCGGGCTGCTGGGGAGCGCCCTGCTGCTGGCCGCCCTGCTGGCCAGATTCGGAGCCCCCGGGCTGGTCGCCGCCTTGCTGACCCTGCTGCTGGCCCCGGGGCGATTGCTGGCCCGGCTGCTGCTGGGACGACCCCTGGGGCGATGGCTCGCCCTGCGGCGACTGTTGTCCCTGGTCGCCCTGGGGCGGGCCGCCGGCTTCCTCGAGGCGGCGGTCGAGGGTGTTCTGCTCCATCTCGAGGATCTCGTCGAGCTGGCGCTTGAGGTCATCGAAGATGGACGACAGGTCGAAGCGGTCGAGCTGCTGGCGGCGCTGTTGGCGGAGCTGCTGGAGGAGGTCGCGCAGGCCCTGCATGCGGTCGCCCATGGGGTTGCGCATGCCGCGCTGGAGGAGGTTGCGGAGGGCGTGCTGGAGGTCGCCGAAGTTCATGAGGTCATCGGTGAGGTTATCGAGGATGTCCTCGGCCTGGAGGGCCGGGACTTCCTGGGTGCCATCCCACATCGAGTAGCGGTAGCGCAGAGCCATGGAGTCCTCCCGGGCGCGCGGGACACGCCAGATGGGGTGAGGGTAGCGGAATCGGGGAGGGTTGTCAGTCGGGAGCGAACCCACCGTTACGGGGAGGTAACGGCGGCGGGAGCTTCCCCCGGGGCGGCAAGAAGGGCCCGTCGGCCCGGGGGAATTGTCCACTCGACCCGTGTGGTGGCATTTCACTGCGAGGTAGTCTCCATCCAGTGCGGAGGCGCCAGTGCTGAGTCCCGAACCGCGGACCCGGAGAGCGATCGCCCTCGTCGCGGCGTTCCCGCTGCTGATCGCCTTCCAGCTCGTCCTCATCGGGCTCGGCGCATCCGGCCGGACGCTCGCGAGCGTCGGGGTGATCGTGTGGTTCGGCGGCCCTGCGCTGGCGGTAGCGGGAGCGTTGCTGTTGTGGCGCCGGCAGCGGTGGACCCTGGCGCCGGCCACCCCGGAAGGGCGGCTCTCGCTCTGGCTGCTGGGCGCGTTTGCGGCCCTGTTCCTGGTGTTCTGGGTGATGGTGCTGTTGGAGGCCGGGCCGGACAGTCCGGAGACGTTCTTCGAGAACCTGTACGTGGCGATACCGCTGCTGCTGGCGGGAGGCTGCGCGATCCTGGGCGGGTTGGCCGCGGCCTACGCGTTGTTCGTGCGGAACGAGCGATCGCTGCCGGTGGTGGGCGTGCTGGTGATCGGGGTGTTCGTGGCGCTGTTCACGGCGGCGGAAGTCGCCGGGCGCGACGAGCCGGGCGGGTCGAGGGGCTCGCAGACGCCGGTGCCCTGGCGAACGTCTTCGCCGGCGGGGACACGTACCGCTGCCCCGGGGGCGACCACCAGCCCCGGGCCCATTCCCCTGGCCAACAGCCACAGCAACCTTTCGGTGGAGGAGGTGGCGCCCGGCGAGGTGCGCGTGAGCTTCGACTACGCCTACAACCACGATCCGGCGGGCGTGACCATCACGGCCATCACGGTGAGTCCGTTGGGGGCGAACAGCAAGCCACTGTCCGGGTACGAGCAGGTGGTGCGGTCCATCGGCAGGGGAAGCGGGCACCTGGACGTAACGCTCACGTTCACGGCGGAGGAACTCGCGCTGGTTCGGGCGTTCTCGGTGTGCTTTACGGCCCCTGGCGAGCCTGACCTCGGGTGCGCGGTAAAGGAGTACGCGCCGTAAACGTTGCCGCGGCGGCTGCCCTTCTGGCATAGTGCCCACAACACCTCCCGTGTTCCGCGGGGCCGGAGGGGAGCGGTGCTGGAGCGCCACCTCGAGCCAGCTCACCTGTTGCGCCTTGTGGAGGAGCGGCACGTCCGCTTCCTCACCGAGCTGGAGATGCGCTACGTCGCGCACATCGACATGGGATACACGAATGCCGAGTTAGCCGATCTGTTCTTCGTAACGGAGGCCACGGCCCGGCGCCATATCGGCGACCTCGTCCACAAGGTGTTCGACCCGACCGGGATGGCCGGCGACCGGGCGAAGCTGCAGGCGTGGACGAGGAGACACTTCGCTTGCTGCACGGCGGCTGCCGCCGAGATGATCGAAAACGCGCGGAAAGACTCACGCGACGATCAACCGTCGCAGTTGCGCCAGGCCTAGCATCTGACTGCAGGAGGTGGTACGAATGAGCGTCTTAGCGCCGAAGGGGAAATCGCCCGATCATCATCGACCAGGTGGTGGTTCACGGTGGCTGACGACCAAACTGACAATCACGCTTGCCATCGCAGTCGCAGCAGCCACCCTTCCAGCACCGTTCTCCCCCCGATCGGCCTCCGCGTACGAACTTTGCGGATGGGTCGGTCAGTCGTGGGTCTGCGGTGCCCGATGGAATAGCCATTCAGCTTCTTGGCATGATAATACCGGCTGGACTGGATCCAAGCAGACCGCAGTAAGTTCGGCTGGCGCGAAGTGGGATGCGGTTCCAGACACGTTCTCACTCACCTATGACTCATCCCCTTACGGCCCATACCAGGCAACGGTTGGATTGGCTAACCTGGACGTTCTTGGTATCCCTTATCCAGGAGCGACCTGAACTTACACTGCCCCAGGGGACATCTACAACATAAATGGTGCACAATCCCTGCTGAACTCCACGTGGACATGGAAAACCACTGGATACTTCAACGTGTCCATGAAATCGGCTGATGTTCTGACAGTCATCCTACACGAAATGGGGCACTGGATGTTCCTTAACCACCCATGTGCAACTCAACCCGGAGCAGTAATGTGCTCTCAGCCAGTGGCAAAGTGGAACCTTACCAACGACGATATACAGGGAATGCAAGCCCTTTACTACTAGGCAACATCGTCAGGGGACCGCGTTGTTATCCGGGAATTATGGAGAAACACGTTGATGGAGACTAAAATTGGCTTCCGCATCCGCCAGGCGGTTATGTCTTTCGTTGGGCTGGGTCTTGCCGTCACGTTTGCCAGTTGCGACACAGGCGCGCACAGACCCTCAAGCAGTGGCAGTGCCCCGGGCGACAGCGACGCGGTGGGCGACACCATCCTTCTCAGCGCGTTCTGGTGGCCGCTTCCTCCGGCCGACCTCGTGCAGTGGGCGGACGCAGGCTTGGAGGGATTCGTGGTCGATATTTCTGAGCCTCGCTGGTCCACGCCCACGGGCGATGCGCCCGCGGGCTGGTCACCGGGCGCCACTCTGCCCGAACCAGTGGTCATCTTCCGTGAAGTCACCGTCAGCGTGACCAGCACGCTCTTCGGCGATATCGGTGGCGAACTCCACGTCGCGGTGCTCGGTGGCGATCGTGACGGAGCGCGCATGGCAGTGGACGAGGGCTTCGTGCCAGCTTTGGCGCCTGGGGATCAGGTGATGCTGTTCGTGATGCACCCGCCGGCAGGCTGGCGCCTCGGCAAGGGGAACTTTGAGCTCCTCCAGGGTTATGTCGTTAAAGATGGCACGGCCGTCGGGACGGGAGGCCAGGAGCCCATTGCGGCGTCGGAACTGCGGGACCAGGTCGTGTCAGAATTTCGCAAGCTCGGAGGACAGACGCCCGCCCCCGGTGCAGCCAACTGAGGATGCCATACTTTCGGAGTCGACGTGCGGAGGCTTCTGATGAACGCGAGCAAACCAGATCGGTCCGCCGCGGTGCGTGCCTTGCCTATGGCGTTGGCGGGGCTTGCCGCCGCCGGCGGCGTGCTCGCGGCCGTCTTCGCGCGGCTCCAGCATTCGACAACCTACAACTCAACGATAGATTTTGGCCACCAGAATCTTACTAGATTCGATATCGATCCGAGCCGTGCTGTGCAAGGAGGTGCATTCATGTTCCAACTGAAATCCGGGAGGACGCTCTGGGGAGTGGCCGCCGGCATACTTGCCATGGCAGCGGTGGGTGCGACCGCCGCGGCGGTCTGGCAGGGGAATGAAGCCAGTTCGCTCGACCCGAATGGTGGGTGGGCGGCTTCGATAGGTACCAGCGACTCAGGCGAACTCGCCCGCATGCTCGGTGACGCCTCGGATGAAGCGGGCTTCGAACTCAAGGTGCCCGACCTTCCAGCCGGTTTCATCGTGGAAGGCTTGCGGACATGGCCAGCCCACACGCCTGGAGCGGGGGGTTCCTCATCCACGTTTCGCCATGCCGAGCTGTTTGTGAAGGGTCCGGATTTCGGCTTTCAAATCACGCAGACGAACCGGCCGGTCAACCTTGTGGGGTCGCCCAGGCAGATCGGCGGCACCGATGGTGACGAACACCCGATCTTCCTGGAAGAAAGCGACCAGGCGAAGGTCTACACGCTGATCACGGCTGACCGGAGTTACAGCCTGGCTATCGCCAGCCAGCACACGTTCGCCGAAAAGGAAGCGATCGCGGTGCTCCGGTCGATGGCAATGCGATGAGCACTGGCCTCGGATTGGAGTCGTTGACTGTATGTCTCTCGATGCTCCTTTGCTAAATCCGAACCGGAAGGGTGACGCCAGCAAGGTTGGCGCAGCGCTGGCGGCGGTTGCGGGACTAGCCGCCGCCGGCGGCGTGCTCGCGGCCGTGTTCGCGCCGTTTCAGCATTCGACAACCTACAACTCGCGGGGCGAGGTGGTTGCCACCCGGGACTACTCGCTCTATCTCGCTCTATGAGGACGGGATCGGGTGGGAGACGGGGCTGGTGCTGGGGTGGTTCGCGCTCTGTGCGTGCCTGATGCTGGTGTTCGCGTTCGTGGCCTGGCGCGGGGGAGGCGAGCGGTGGCTGGGCCAGGCCGTGGTGGTGGTCGGGTTTCTGCTCACGGCATCGGCGCTGTTCCTGGCGCTGACCGTTGGCTGGTTGCTGTTGCCGG
>DAOKYT010000083.1:0-9332 GCA_035326025.1 Tepidiformaceae bacterium | reverse complement strand
GCCGCTACTCCGGCGCCTGCATCCCCAGGCGGCGGTGATACGCCCCGTTGAACACCGCATAGGCGCCGCAGCGCGTGCAGTCGACGTTGTTGCCATAACAGCAGAAGGTCCGCTCGAAGTTCCCACCCTCGCCCATGTACAGCGGCAACATCTGGCGCAGGCCGCAGGTCTCCCCATGCTCGCCGGTCGCATCGAGGCACCGGTCCGATTTCATCAGTTCCAGCGCGCCGATGTTCGCCTTCACCCGGTCCGGGTACTTCCGCTTGACCGCGATCACCCGGTCGATCACCCTGTCCCGCTCCCGCAGGTCTTCCCAGCCCAGACCCGTCCGGTCATCCACCGATGGGACATAGAAGGTGAATGCGATGCCCGTCACCGGCCAGTCCTTCACTTCCTCCACGAACGCCTCGATGCCGTCGGCGTTCTGGCGGGTCACGGTCATCTGGAGCATCACTGTCGTCCCATCGGTCGGGTCCCGCTCGAACACCGCCTGCTTCACCCTGTCGAACACCCCTTCGCCGCGGATGGGGTCATTCATCTCCTTCGGCCCATCCAGCGAAACCGTGACCAGGTGGCCCGGCACCGAAGGGATGCCATACGTCCCGTTGGTGACGATCGACGACTGCTCGAACAGCGGCATCGCCCTCATCACCAGCTCCCGCCGGATCATCGGCTCCCCACCCATGAACAGCATCGACCGGATGCCGTGCCTGTCCCGCAGCTTCTCGAGCTGCGCGAGCATCGTCGCGTCGTCCATCTTGTCCCGGGGCCGGTTCGGGTTGTCGGCCCGGAACACAAAGCAGTGTGTGCACGAGAGGTTGCACACGTTCGTCACGTTCACCAGCGCCGATCGGAACTCGCGCTCGCCGAAATCGGTTGGCTCCCGGATCTCCGTCGTGGGGATGAAACTGCTCACGGTTGCCCTCCGCGAGATGGTGTCCGCAACCATACCACTCGCCATGACTGTTGCGAATGCCTGGGCCGGGACCGTTCGACACCACCCATGTCCACGCCCACAATCCCCGCCATGGCCTACGAACACATCAGCTACGACGTCGCCGGCGGCATCCTCACCCTCACCCTCAACCGCCCCGAACAGCTCAATGCCTTTACGGCCACCATGCAGCGCGAGCTGATCGACGCCTTCGACAGGGCCGATGCCGACGATGCCATCCGCGTGATCGTGGTCACCGGCCGGGGCCGCGGATTCTGCGCCGGCGCCGACCTCTCGGCGGGGCCCAGCACGTTCGACGCGACTTCGCGCGGCCGTGCCACCGGCATCGGCGACTACCGCGATGGTGGCGGGCGGGTCACGCTCCGCATCTTCGAGCTCAAGAAACCCATCATCGCCGCCATCAACGGGCCCGCGGTTGGCATCGGTATCACCATGACCCTCGCGATGGATGTCCGCCTGGCCAGCGAAAACGCCCGCATGGGTTTCGTCTTCACTCGTCGCGGCATCGTTCCCGAGGCGTGCAGTTCCTGGTTCCTTCCCCGCGTGGTGGGCATATCCCGGGCGATGGAATGGGTCTCCACGGGTCGCGTCTTCACCGCCCGGGAAGCCCTCGACGGCGGGCTCGTCCGGAGCCTCCATCCCGACGGCGAGCTGCTCCCGGCGGCCTATGCCCTGGCCCAGGAGATCGCCAGTAACACCGCCCCGGTCTCCGTCGCGCTTTCCCGCCAGCTCATGTGGCGCGGCCTCGTCGCCGGCCACCCGATGGAAGCCCACATGGCCGATTCCCGGGGCATGCTCGTCATGGGTGCGAGCGAGGATGTGAAGGAAGGTATCGCCGCATTCCTCGAAAAGCGCGCGCCACGGTTCTCCATGAGCGTGAGCAGGGACCTGCCGGACCTCTTCCCCTTCTACCACACGCCAGATTTCGCATAAGGCGCGGTGGCCGCTATTCGCCCCTCGGCCTCTTCCCCAGCCGCTGGATGATCGACTCGAACACGTTGTAGTCCTGCGCGCCGACAATCGCGTACTTCTCGGCGAACACATAGGTTGGCACTCCGCTCACGCCTATCTCGCGCGTCCAGCGGATGCCCTCGATCACCCGGTCGCGGTACGTGCCCTGTTCGAGCGCTTCCCGGAGCGCCGCCGCGTCCAGCCCGGCTGATTCACCCACCGCCACCACTTCATCCACCGTGCCAATGTCCCGCAGGTCCTCGAAGTAGGCCTTGAACATCGCCCGCGTGTACTCCCAGTCGCGGCCGTGTTCAAACGCGAACTCGCTCCCCTGGTGCGCCAGCAGCGTGTTGGATGTCCACGTTCGCCCGCGTGTGAACCTGATGCCCAGTCGCTCCGCCCGCAATTCCATCTCGGTGGGCGGGTCGTCCGGCCGCGTCATCGGCTTTCGAGGCTTGCCTTCCGGCGGTGTCGAGGGGTCGAGCAGGTACGGCGCGTGCCGCACCTCCACGTCGTATTCCTTCCGCAGCCGTTCGACCTCCACGAGGCCGATATAGCACCACGGTCAAACGAAGTCGGAAACCACCAGGAGGGAGACGGTCCCCTCGATCGGTTCGATGGAGGTCATACTGGCAGTATACGTGCCCGGATTGGACAACGCCCGCGGAACCATGTTGACTTTCGCCACCACCACGCGCCGCAAGGAGTGCCGCAATGTCATACGCGGACCTGATCTTCGATATCGCCGATGAGGTGGCGACGGTCACGCTGAACCGGCCCGAGAAGCTCAACGCCCTGAACCGCAACCTCCAGCAGGAGATCCTCGATGTCTGCCACGAAGTCAAGAACAACGACGGCATCCGCGCGGTTGTCTGGACGGGCGCTGGCCGTGGCTTCTGCTCCGGCGTCGATGTGACCGGGCCCATGCCCGCTGAGGCGCCCCCGCCCACCTGGCAGGAGCGCATGGACGAGGACGGCTGGGTCGGCCGCCAGGCCCGCGCCGTCTACGGCATCGACAAGCCCAGCATCGCCGCGGTCAATGGCGTCGCCGCCGGCGCCGGCATGTCGCTCGCGCTCGCCTGCGATATCCGCATCGGCAGCGAGAACACGCGCTTTCGGACCGTGTTCATTGAACGCAACCTCTCCCCCGATTCCGGGATGACCTACTTTCTCCCCCGCATCGTCGGCACCGGCAACGCGCTCGACATGATCCTCACCAGCCGCAATGTCGGCGCCGATGAGGCGCTCAGGATGGGCCTCCTGCAGCGTGTGGTCGCCCACGAAAGCCTGCTCTCCTCGGCCCAGGAGATCGCCGCCCAGATTTCCGCCCACCCGCCGCTCGCCGCGATGATGTCGAAGCGGGCTATCCAGCGCAGCCTCGATAACGGCTTCGAGGACCAGCTTCGCTACGAAATCCGCTCCATCGAGATCTGCCGGAAGGCCGTGAACGATGCCCGCGAACAGCGCGAGGCCTTTATCGAAAAGCGCCCCGGGCGCTATACGGGCACATAGGGGTCAACGTCCTTCGCGCCGGTAGATCCGGGCCCCGTCAATGGTCTCCGCGAGGGTGTACCCGGCCTCCACCGTCTGGCGCACCCGCTCTACCCGTGGGTCGCCCAGGTCCAGCCCGGGAATGTCATCCAGCCAGTCGACCACCACCGCTGCCTCCTTGCTCTCAATGTCTGCGACGAACTCCTCAAGCCGTTCGTCGTCCATCCACAAGGGCGTATCGAACACGAATCGCGACGCCGGTCTTCTGTCGGCGTACCACACGATCACCGTGTCCCGGCCGACAAGCAGAACCGTCTCGCTGCCCGCCGTTGTGGCGGCGATGTAATCGCCTACCTCTCTCGAGACAGCTCCTCGGGCGGAGCTTTCCCTCCCGTCTCGGGGGGGCGCCCCCTCAGCCGGGGCTCCCCTCCTGTAGAGAGGCGCGTTCATGAAGATCGCGAAGCCCGCCGCAATCCCTGAGGCAGCCACGACGAGCCGCCCTCCGACCGGATGCCAGAGCCACCGGGGGCCGGGAGTAAACCCACCGGCCACCATCAACGCCATCGCCGGAAACAACTGAATGAAGTAGTGCCCGTAGAACCGGCCTGTCGCCGCCACGCCCAGGGCTGATCCCGCCAGCCACAGCCCCGCGACGATGTCGCCGCTCCCCCGGCGCGACAGCATCCGGGCCGCCGCCAGCGAGGTGCAGAGGAATAGCGGCGCCGCGGCCAGCGTCACCAGGCGCCCATTGAATTGCAGCAGCGAGAGTTTCGCCGAGAGCGAGACTTCGGCTGTGTACATCGCGTTGTAGTCCACGTTCGCGTAGATCGCGTCCTTCAACGCTCCAGTCAGTGTCAACCATACGGCTGTAGCGCCCACCGGGGCCGCGAAGCCCGCCAGCCACCACGCGGCCCCTCGCCACTGCGCCCCGCTGAAACAGAGCCACAACACGACCGCGGCATTCCCGGCTGCCACCGGCTTCGTCACGCAGGCAAGCGCCGCAAGAAGACCTGCGCAGGTCGCGCTCGCGAAGCCTTGCCCCGCACGTGCCCGCAGACCAAACACCAGCGCCCACGACATCGGGAGCAACATGAACGGCTCGACGTTCGCATAGGGTCGGATGACCGCGACTCCGCATGACAGGCCGAACGCCGCTCCGGCAAGCCATCGCGCCCTTTCCCCCCAGAGCATCCCCGCCGCCACCATCGTCGCAGCCGCCGTGCCCATGAGCGCAAGCGCCCCGATCACGCGTGGCCCCAGCTCGGACTCCCCGAAGAGCAGGAACGCAACGGCGTACCAGAGGTAGATTCCCGGCGGCTTATGGTCGAAGACATCCCGGTACGGCAGCTGGCCGTCCAACAGCTGCCGCGAAACGACGCCATACACCGCCTCATCGCGATCGAACGGCTCGGCCAGGAACGGGATGGAGAGCGCTACCGGTACCGCGAGCAGCAACGTCCACGCGAGTACGCTTCTCGACGGCCAGGTGGTGATTCGGAAGTGACTGCGCATCCCCACGCTCGATCGCTTGTTCGCTCCGGACGCCCACGACCGCAGCCTCGCGATATCTCGAACCATCGTCAGGAATCTCCCGGATGAACACCCCTTGTTGCTTCCGGGGCGAAACTCGACAGAAACTTGGCGCGTTCTCGGGTTGTCACTCCATCGCTTCCTCGAACACCGGCGACCGCGAACCGATCCTGCCCTGGAATGCACGGGACCGGCCCCGGCCCGCGCCGGGTGCCGCCCCCCGCTGGCCAGCGCCCGCCACCGCTCGCCCCGGGTATCGTCCAGGGCCGCCCCGGCCTCCAACGCTCCGCCGTCCGCGTTGCCTCCCGCACATTGTGCGCCCCGGTTCCCCTCGCGGCGGCTGGCGCGCCCTACGATCCCCCGGCTGCTGCCCTTGGTGGGGCCTGGTTCTCGCCTTCCGCCACCCGGTGCGGCTGGACTTCGTAGCGCCGCAACTCCGGCAGCTTCGCCCACACCAGCCCCACCACGGCCAGGCACCCCATCCCGCCGCTCACGACCGCGAACGTCGCGTTGGTCAGGGCCGCCACGAGCCCAGACTCCACGGCTCCCAGCTGGTTCGATGCGCCGATGAACAGCATGTTCACGCTGCTCACCCGGCCGCGCAGCTCATCCGGCGTGCTCAACTGCACGGTCGTCTGCCGGAGCACCACGCTCACCTGGTCCGCCATTCCGATGAACATGTACACCGCCACCGAGAGGTAGAAGTTCCGCGAGAGCCCGAACACGATGGTGCCGAGGCCGAAGAGCGCCACCGTGATGAGCAGCGCCCGCCCAGCCTGGCGGATTGGCGGCAAGACCACCAGCCAAACGGCCATCACCAGCGCCCCGGCCTCCAGCGAAGCCGAGAGGATGCCGTATCCCTTTGGGCCAACCTCGAGGATGTCCTTCGCATAGATCGGCAGGAGCGCCTGCGCCCCGCCGAAGATGACCGCGAACATGTCCAGCGTCATCGCTCCCAGCAACACCTGCCGGCGCCGGACGAAGCTCACTCCCTCCCGGATGGACTCCAGGCCCACTGCCCGCCGCGCGCCTTCAACCGGCCGCGGCCGCAGGAGGCTCACCGCCACGACCGAGGTGCCGATGAAGGCCATGTGCGCCACGTACGCGGTATCCACACCGGAGAAGCCAATCAGCAGGCCCCCCAGCGCTGGCCCCGTCACGAACCCGAGCGATTGGATGGTCGAGTTCACCACGATCGCGTTCGCGAAGGCCTCGCGCGAGACTACCTGGGGTACCAGCGCCTGGCGTGCCGGGTTCTCGAAAGCGGCCGCCAGAGCCAGCAGCAGCACCAGCCCGTAGAACAGCGGCAGCTCCACGAAGTCCTGCACGGTCGCCAGGTAGAGCGTGGCCGAGGTCGCCAGTGGTACGAGCTGGGCCAGCTGGACGATCTGTTTCCGGTCGTGGCTGTCCGCCACGGCTCCCCCGACGAGGCTCATCCCGAGCGATGGAAAGAACCGGGCGAGCCCCAGCATGCCCAGCTGGAAGGCCGACCCTGAGATCTCGTACACCTGCCAGGCGATCGCCGCATTGAGCAGCGTCATCGCGGTGGCCGATGCGAGCCGCCCCCCGGCGAACAGCGCGTAGTTGGGCTGCCGCAGCGCGGCCAGCGGATCATGCCGGGGTTGTTCGGGGTCGGACACGAGACCTGCGGGGCGTGGTGTCCACGGATCGTGCGGTGAACCCATCCGCCGGTCAATCTCCGTGGCGGCTGCGCTCGCCCCCCGCTAGGATTCGCCCCATGCCCGCCGAACCTCCCAGCGAACCGCCTTCCATCCCACGCCTGCGGGCCGAATTCCATGCGAGCGAGGACGCCCTCCGGGAATGGCTTCCCTGCCGCGACCACCTCACGCGAGCCCGGGAGCCCCGGGCCACGGGCATCTCCGCCGCGCCCGTGATGATGGACCGGGGACGCCTCACCGGTAACCACATCAACCTCAACGCCCCGGGCTGCTTCAGGTCCGTCCGCCACCGTGTCGCGGGCACCCACCACGTCCCCGGCCACGCCTGGCGGCTCAATAAAACCCCGCGCTGGTCGCGCATGGCGGCCCCCACCTTCGCCGCGCACAACGCGGAAGTCTTCACCACGGTCGCGGGACGTTCAGAGGCCGGGCTGGCTACCCTCCATGGGGCCGCCGGCATCACTGGCGACCATTCCACCTGTGCCGCGGGGCCTGCGCGGTGAACGAAGTCCTGGTGCTCATCCATCGCGGCCAGCCCGCCGGCGACTTCCCGCCGGGCGCGCTCGTCGTCCCCTTCGGGACCGTCGTCGATGCGGTCGTGGCCCTCAAGGCCACGGCCGCTCCCGCCGTCATCTGCACCGGCGGCCTCGCCCCGGAGGACCTCGAACCCCTGGCTGCCGCGGTCGCCGCGCACCCGGCTCCCTGCATCGAAGTGCGGAACGACACCTGGGATGGCGAGTCGCATTCGCCCGTCGCAGCCATGTGCCGTGGCGTCATTTCCGGGTTCGGCGTGACCGGTATCCGCCGTGCCGTCGAACTCCTCCGGTCTGGCTGATCGACAAGCCTTCGAGCCCGGCGGACAATCACAGACGTGGTTCCCCTGCCCGCCGACTTCGAACCGTGGCTCAACCGGCTCCCTGGTTTCGAAGACGCGCGCGTCGGCTCCATTACCCCGGTCGATGGCGGTGTCTCGAACATCACCTGCCGCGTCGAGCTGCTCTCCAGCGGCGCGCGCCACATCTGTCTCCGTCTCCAGCGTGAGCGCGGCATCTTCGAACCGTACGACGTCATCCGCGAAGGGCGAGTGCTCCAGGCGCTCGCGCGTACCGAGATCCCGGTGCCCCGGCTTATTGCCTCCGAGCCCTCTCGTTCCCCGCTCGGAGCGCCGTTCATCGTCATGGCCTGGGTCGATGCGCCCCACATGGGCAACGCGCCCGATGCCAGCTTCTCCGCATTCACCGCGATGGTCGCGCGCATCCACGCGCTCGGCTGGCGTTCCGCCGGGCTTTCGTTCCTCGGCGTCCCCGAAAGCCCCGCCGCCGCCATCAACGCCGAGATCGATGCGGTCGCCGCCCGCATGCCGGCGTTTGGGTGCGCCGATCAGCCGACCCTGGCCGAGGCCCTGGAAACGCTCCGCTCTTCGGTCCCCAACGACGGCCGCATCGCGCTGTGCCAGGGCGATATCAACGTCTTCAACTACCTCTTCCGCCACGGCCAGGTCGTCTCCGTCGTCGATTGGGAACAGGCCCGGCTCTCCGACCCCCGCTCCGACATCGGACAGTTGCTCGCACTCGCGCACCTCAAGGGTGCGCCGTTCGGCCCGGCGGACTCGATGGCATTCGCCCGGGCCTACGCCGCCGCCTCCGGCCATGAGCTCCACCACCTCGACTTCTTCCGTGCGTTCTGGTTGTTCCAGCTTGGCGTGATCTACCACGGCTGGCGCCGCTTCAACGGTGGCTCCGAGCCCTGGTACACCTGGGAGCACCTCGCGACCCTGCTCCACCAGTCCCTCGCCGCTCTCACCTGATGGCCTGGCGAGCACGCCTCGCCGAGTACCTCGCAGGCCGCCTGCCATCGGCCGCGTCCGTCGAAATCGTCAACCTGCGCGGCATGCCCGCCGGCGCCAGCAACGATACCGTCGCCATCGACCTCCGCGTCGCCACCGCCGACGGCACATTCGATGTTGCCCTTGTCCTTCGTCCCGAGCGTCCCGATGGCATCCTCGCCCCGTACGATGTCCACCGCCAGTTCCGCGTCATGCGCGCCCTGCATCGCAGCCCTGTGCCCGTCCCGTCCGTCGCCTGGTACGAACCCGACCCCTCGGTGCTCGGCGTGCCGTTCTTCCTCATGGCGCGTGTCCATGGCGAAACGCTGCCCCTCTTCTGGTTCGCGCGTGGGCCCCGGCTTCACGCGGCGGCGGCCATGCTCGCGGAGATCCACGCGGTCGACTGGCGCGCGGCAGGCCTCCAATTCCTCAGCGCCGAAGCCGGCCTGCCCACGCCCCTCGCCGCCGAGGCCGGCGCCTGGCGGCAGCGCGCCGAGCGGCTCCGCATCTCGCGCGCACCCCTCCTGGTGGCACTTGGCGAATGGCTTCGCGCCAACGAGCCGGCCGACGCGCGCTTCGCCCTCCTCCACGGTGACCCCAACGCCGGCAATTACCTCTTCTCCGGCGATACGGTCGTCGCCGTCCTCGATTGGGAACTCGCCGCCATCGGCGATCCCCGCTCCGACCTCGGCTTCTACGCCGCTCTCCACACGGTGTTCGGCGGCATGTCCGGCTCGGCCGGCCGCACGCTCCTCTCCGAGGCGTACGAGGAGGTGACAGGACGAACGCTACATAACCTCGACTACTACGAGGCATTCGGCCTCTACCGCATGGCCATCGTGACCGCGGGCTGGGCCGGCCGGTTCGGTGGCGCAGCCAGCGGCTACAGCATGGACGCTAT
>DAOKYT010000082.1:0-9646 GCA_035326025.1 Tepidiformaceae bacterium | reverse complement strand
CCTTGCGTTCGATGAACTGGCGCACCGCCTCCGGTACCAGGTAGCGGACCGGCTTGCCCGCGGCGACCCGCGCGCGGATGCCGGTCGATGAGATGCGCAGCAGGGGCATTTCCACGCGGTCGAACGGGCCAGTGTCCGCCCCCGGCTCCTTCTCGGCGACGACCACCCGCGCCAGGCGCCGGATTTCTTCCGGCTCGCGCCAGTTGGGCAGGTCGGCGAGCGTGTCGCTGCCGAGGACGAGCACGAGATCCTCGCACCCCTCCGCGCGCAGTTCACGCAGGGTATCGATGGTGTAGGTGGGGCCCGCACGCGCGACCTCCCGCCCATCCGCCGCGAAGCGGGGATTGTCCGCGATGGCGAGGCGAACCATCTCGAGCCGCAGCGTGCCGGGAGTCACGACCCGCGGGGCGGCCACCGCGGCCCGCCGGTTCTCGGCCGTATCCGTCCCCGTCTTCCGGTAGGGGTCGCCCGCCGGGACGAACAGCACACGGTCGCACTCGAACTGCCAGCGGACGCACTCACCCAGCACGAGGTGTCCGATATGGGGCGGGTCGAATGTCCCGCCGAGGAGGGCGATGCGGCCGCGAGTCATTGCGGCAAGTCTAGAAGTTCGCGGTCACGTGGTCTTGGGAGGGGCGGCTGGGAGGCGAGGTTGCCCGGCGCGCCAGCACTGGTGCGCCGGGGTCGGGATTCGTGACGCCTACGACGCCCGGCGGACGCCGATGGTGACTTTGGTGCCCTCCAGGTCGTGTTCGGCGCTATGGGCGTCCGCGGGGGGAGCAGCGGCAAGCAGCTCCCTGCTGAGGGTTTCGGCGCGGATGTAGTCGCCGTGGGCATCGAGCACGCGGGCGACATCGCCATCGCCGGCGACCCAGGTGGTGATGCGGTCGGCGAGGTCGAAGCCCGCCTCGCGGCGCATGTCCTGGATGCGGCGGACGAGCTCGCGGGCCAGGCCCTCGCCGGCCAGCTCGGAGGTGATGGCGGTTGTGATGGCGACCGTGTAGCCCGCCTCCTGGGCGGCGGCGAATCCCTCGGCGTCCTGGGCCTGGAGGAGGATGTCCTCAGGCTCGAGTTCCTTCCCCGCGACCGGCACGTTGCGGCCCCTGCGCACGGCCTCGGCAACCTCGGATGGAGGAACCGTCGCGAGCCCGGCGCGAATGGCCGCGACTTCCGCGCCGTACTTCTTTCCAAGCACGGGCAAGTTCGGCTTCACGTCGTACGTGACGACGGCGGTCTCGTCGTCGAGCAGGTCGAGCGCCTTCGCGTTGAGTTCTTCGAGGACGAGGTTGGCGTTCTTGCGGAGGGCCTCGGCTTCCTCGGCGGTGCGCGGCTTCACCAGGACCCGGGCGACGGGCTGTCGGACCTTGATCTGGGCCTTCGCGCGGGCGGCGCGGCCGAGCGAGCAGACACGCTTCACCAGCTGGGTCTCCGCGTTGAGCGTTTCATCGATGAGCGAAACCTCGGCCTCCGGCCAGGCCGCGAGGTGGACGCTCATCGGCGCGTCGTCATCGACCGAGCGGACCAGGTTCTGCCAGAGCTCCTCGGCGACGAACGGCGTGAACGGGGCGATGAGCTTCGTAACGGTGGTGAGCGCGGTGTAGAGGGTGTCGTAGGCGCTTTGCTTGTCGGCGTCGCCTTCGCTGGCGCCGCGCCAGAAGCGCCGCCGGCTCCGCCGCACGTACCAGTTCGAGAGGTCGTCGACGAAGGCCTCGATGGCGCGGGCGGCGTCGGTGGGGTCGTAGGCTTCGAGCTCTTCGGTGACCTTGAGGACGAGCGCATTGAGCTCGCTCAGGAGCCAGCGGTCGATCTCGGCGGCCGGTGCCGGGCCGCCCGGGCTGGGCCGGTAGCCATCGATGTTGGCGTAGCTGACGAAGAACGAGTAGGTGTTCCAGAGGGTCAGGAGGAAGCGGCGGAGGCCCTCCTCGACAAGGCCCGCGCTGAATCGGCGGGAGGACCCGGCGGGGCTGGCGGCATACATGTACCAGCGGGTGGCATCCGCCCCGTGGGCATCGATGACGGCCCACGGCTCGACGGTGTTGCCGCGGCTCTTGGACATCTTGTTGCCCTTTTCGTCGTTGATGTGCCCGAGGCAGATGACGTTCTTATAGGCGATGCCGTCGGGGATGGCCTCGGTCGCCTTCAGCATGGTGGCCTCGGCGTGGAGCGTGTAGAACCAGCCGCGCGTCTGGTCGATGGCCTCGCAGATGAAGTCGGCCGGGAAGTGCCTGAGGAACTCATCCTCGTGTTCGAAGGGGTAGTGCCACTGCGCGTACGGCATGGCGCCGCTATCGAACCAGGCATCGGCGACTTCCGGGACGCGGCGGGCGGTGCCGCCACACTGCTCGCAGCGGAGGAGGATGTCGTCGATGTATGGCCGGTGGAAGTCGTCAAGCGCTTCGGCCTTCGCGCGGTCGACGGCGCATTCGACGATTTCGGCCTTCGAGCCACAGCACATCGCGGTGGCGCAGTCATCGCACTTCCAGAACGGGAGGGGGGTGCCCCAGTAGCGCTCGCGGCTGAAGGCCCAGTCGACGTTGTTTTCGAGCCAGTTGCCGAAGCGGCCGGTCTTGATGTGTTCGGGGTACCAGTTGATGCGGCTGTTGCCTTCGAGGAGGGCATCCTTCTGGCTGGTGGTGCGGATGTACCAGCTGGGCTTTGCGTAGTAGAGCAGCGGTGTGCCGCAGCGCCAGCAGAAGGGGTAGGTGTGCTTGATCGTGCCCTTCTTGAGCATGAGGCCGCGCTCTTCGAGGTCCTTCTCGATATCGCGGTCGGCCTGCTTGGCGAACTTGCCCGCCCCGGGCAGGCCGTCGGCCATCAGGCCGCGGAGGTCGATGGGCTGGACAAAGAGCAGGCCGTAGTCCTTGCCTGCCTGGAAGTCTTCGGCGCCGAAGGCGGGGGCCGTGTGGACGATCCCGGAGCCATCCTCGAGCGAGACGTAGTCGGCGGCGATGACCTTGCGGAGGCCTGCGGTGGACTCACCCGGTTCGAGTTTGCGGAGGTGGCCATCGGCGGCGAAGCGCATCACCTGGTGGCCCAGGTCCTCGGGCCGGTAGAGGGGCTCGTATTCGAGCCCGGCCAGGAACGTGCCGGGGATGGTCATCACCGGCTCCACCTCCTCGCCGAAGACCTTCCCGGCGAGAGCCCTTGCGACCACGAGCAGGTCGCCATCGCGGTCATAGATGCCGTATTCGGCATCCTCCCTCACGGCGAGGGCGACGTTGCCCGGGAGCGTCCATGGCGTGGTGGTCCAGGCCACGATGGCCATGCGGCCGTTGAAGGGCATGCGCCGCGGGTGGCCGCGCTTGAAGAGGGCTTCATCGCTCACGCGGAACTTGACGAAGACGCTCGGGTCGGGCGTGTCATCCTGGTAGCCAAGAGAGACCTCGTGGTCGCTCAGGCTCGTGCCGCAGCGGGGACAGTGCGGGGTGACGCGATAGTCCTGGTAGACGAGGCCGTGCTCCCACATGCGCTTGAGGATCCACCAGCAGGTCTCGATATACCCGTTGTCGTAGGTGACGTAGGGGTTGTCGTAGTCGGCCCAGAAGGCGATGCGCTCGCTCAGGCGCGTCCACTCCTCCACGTAGCGGGAGACGGAGGCCTTGCACTTTTCGTTGAAGGCGGCGATGCCGTAGTCCTCGATCTCGGGCTTGGACTTGAGGCCGAGCTCCTTCTCGATTTCGAGCTCGACGGGGAGTCCGTGGGTATCCCAGCCGCCCTTGCGGGGCACACGGTAGCCGCGCATCGTCTTGTAGCGCGGCACCAGGTCCTTGAAGACGCGGGAAAGGACGTGGTGGATGCCGGGGCGGGCGTTCGCGGTGGGGGGGCCCTCGTAAAAGATGAAGAGCCGGTCTTCGGGGCGCTCCTCGATGCTGCGCCGGAAGATGGCGTTCCGCCGCCAGAATGAGAGAATCTCCTCCTCCATCCTCGGGAAGCTGACGCGTGGGTCGACCGGCTTGAACATCTGGGGAGCCCCCTGGGATCTGGCGGGACGTTTACGACCGGCGCGGGACCGGTTGTCGTACCCTGTGGCGGATGGACAGGCGCAGCGAGACCGGCGCACAAAAAAACGCGCACGCCCCACTGCCGGGGACGAGCGCGCAGGCCCGCGGTACCACCCCTGTTCCCTTCCGGGGAAGGGCACTCATGGAGCGCCAACACGCCCCTGCCCCTGGTAACGGAGGGCTGCCGTCCGGGTCTACTTGGGGCCGTTGGCCGTTTGCCATCCGCCGTTGGGGTTGCCAACAGCCAGTGGCCTGTGACCTTGGGCCTCGTTCGGCCGGAGGCTCGGGAGGGATCTTCGCGCGGGCGGCCCGTGCCCCCTCGCACCGTGCGGGGCTCGCTGTGCGGGCGCTGGCGCGCTACTCGGCTCCGTCATCGCCGTTACCGGCCAGTGAAGCAGCGAGCACGGGTGCATGTCAATGTTGAGGCCGCGACGAATGCGCGGCGCCGTCGCGGCGTGGCTCGTGGCGGTGGCCCTGGGCGCCACCCTCGTGGCCGCCGGTTGTGGCGCCGATGGCGGGGATGACGGCGACCCCTTCGTGCCCGAGCCGGCGCCTTCGGCATCGCCCTCGCCCATGGTCGTCACGCCCGTCGCCACGCCAGAACCCACCGAGCTGCGAGTCGCCTTCATCAACCTCATGAGCCCGGTGGGGACCGACGCGACGAACACGGTGGCGGCTGACACGTTCGAGGCGCGGCTGAACCTCGTCATCGAGGAACTGAAGGCATTCAAGCCCGATATCGTTGGATTCAACGAAGCCACGAACACGGCCGCGCACGGCGACGCCCGGCAGAAGCTCGCGATGGCACTGAAGATGGAGCCGTTCTGGCTGCGGGCGAACCCCTGGTTCCCCGCCCGGACGCGCGACCAGAACGACGCCATCGCGAAGCAGATCGGGTTCGAGGAGGGGGAGCTGGTGCTCGTCCGCAGCGACCGCTTCCCGGTGATCGGCGGGATCGATTCGCACTGGATCAACCCGCGGACCTCCGAGACGGAAGGGCGGGTGGCGTTCCACCTGAAGGTCCGCATCCCCGGATCGGCCGGCGAGGCGGATATCTACATCACGCACCTCACGGGTGGCGACGACAGCGTGAAGACCCGGCAGGCCCAATCCGTCGCGGAGTTCATCCGTTCGAACCGGGGCGCCGGGCCAGCCCTCCTGATGGGAGACCTCGGGACGGGGCCGGAATCGGCCGCGTATGCCGCGCTCATGGAAGCCGGGTTCGAAGACGCCTTCGCCGGGACCGGGTTGGCGACCTGTTGCCGCGCCTCTGTTGTCGGCGAACAGAAGCCGCTGACGGCGCGGACAGACGTCCTGCTCTCGGCCGGCTGGTTCCCCACCGAGACAGGGACGATTGGGGACAAGCCCGCGAAGCAGCCGGACGGGCAGGACCTCTACGCCAGCGACCACATCGGGCTGTTCGCGGTGTTTCCGCTCCAGTAGCGGTCGGCCCGGGGCGCCCGGCCCATGGGCGCGCGTTGGCCGGATGGGCCGGTGGCTGGACGATCGGCGGCAGCACGGGCCCGCGGAAGTCGCCGAAGGGGACGGAGGCCGCCAGCCCCCCGTGTTCCGCCGTAGACTTGGCGCCAGCACGTTCCCGGAGGTCTCGATGCCGGAAGAAGGCGTGGTCCTGTACGAAGAACGCGACTCGCTCGCCATCATCACCATCAACCGCCCGGAGAAGCTGAACACGCTGAACGAGGCCGTCATCCAGGGCATCGCCGACGGCATCGACGCGGCGGCGGCTTCGGCCGGCGTTTCGGCCGTCATCCTCCGCGGCGCGGGGCGGACGTTTACGGCGGGATATGACCTGAATCCCGGCGACAGCCGGACGCCCTGGGCCCGCCGATACGGCGCTCGGGAGATCGCGCACCGGCCGGGAGCCTGGGACCCGGTCCGCGATTACCAGTTCATGAGCCACAACATGAAGCGGTTCATGAAGCTCTGGGAGTGCCCGAAGCCGGTGATCGCCCAGGTCCATGGCTACGCGCTCGGCGGCGGGACCGACCTCCTGCTCTGCGCCGACCTCATCTTCATGGCCGAGGATGCGATCATCGGCTACCCGCCCTCGCGCGTGTATGGCACGCCGACGACCATGCTGTGGGTCTACCGGCTGGGGCTCGAACACGCGAAGCAGTTCCTGCTTTCGGGCGACCAGATCGACGCGCCGGCGGCGCTGCGCATCGGGCTCGTCTCGAAGGTGTTCCCGCTGGAGCGGCTGCGGGAAGAAACCGAGGCCTATGCACAACGCTTCCGCCACATCCCCCAGAACCAGCTGGCCCTGAACAAACTGCTGATCAACCAGGCGTACGAGAACATGGGCCTGCGAACCACACAGATGTTCGGCACGTTCTTCGACGGCATCGCGCGGCACACCGAGGAGGCGCTGCGCTGGGCGGAGAGCTTCCGGGAGGTGGGCTTCCGGGAGACGATCAGCCGCAGGGACGCGCCGTTCGGGGATTACGGGGAGCGGCCGGGGTAGGCGTGGGCCCCCACGCCCACCCGAAGGCCGGAGAGAGCCAAACACCCGGCAATTCTCGCACCGCGCTCGCCATCCCCGGCGGCAATCCATAGAATCGGCCCATGCGAGCAATCGTCGTGCTTCATTCGCCCGCGAGCGAGCCCGGGGGATGCCGGTGAAGGACGGGTTGAACCTGCTGACGCCCGCCGACGGCCGCCCCTTTGTCTACGGCGGCGGGGAACTCGATGTCCCCCAGGCGGTCGAGGCGTTCAAGGCGGCGCTGCTGCACGTCTCCGAATCGGTGCCGGGGCGGACGCAGCTGCTTCAGCAGACCGCGCTGGCGCTCCTGAGCCGCCGCCACCAGCTGCTCATTTCGCGGGCGGGCACGGGAAAGTCGCTCTATGGCGACAGCGTGTTCAGCCAGTTCGAAGGGAATACGTTCAAGGCGCAGTTCACCCAGGGCACCCGGATCGAGACAATCCTGGGCGGGCTCGACCTCAAGCTCTTCCACGAAGGCAAGCTCTGGCACGACACGACGCATTCGCTGGTAACGGCCGATTTCGCGTACCTCGACGAGTTCATGAACGCGAACGACCTGGTGCTCGAAGCGATGCTGGGCATCTTGAACGAGCGCCGCTTCACCCAGGGCGAGCAGCAGGAAGATGCCCGCCTCCACACCGCCCTGGCCATGACGAACCACCTGAAGTTCTCGGCCATCTCGGAGCCCATCCTCGACCGGTTCATGTTCAAGGCCTCGATTGACCCGCAGGGCGACGCGCTGAACGACATCCTGATCGACCTGGCCTACGCGAAGCACCACGGCAAGGCTTCGCGGCCAGAACACCCCATCCCGCTCGCGGTGCTGCGCGAGATCAGCGACATCGTGCTCGGCGCGCACCCCGAACGGACCATCGAGGCATCGCACGACATCCTCTTCCTGAAAAACGAGCTGATCGAGACGTACAGCCGGCTACTGGCCACACGCCACCTCGCCGGCCCCGCGCGGGACGGCCACGGCCCCAACCCGGAGGCCTACATCAGCCCCCGCACGAAGGCCGCCAGCCGCGATGCCCTGAACGCCTCGGCGCTGCTCCACCATCGCTCGTACGTGACGAAGGAAGACCTGCACGCCCTGCGGTTCGTGCTGACGATCATCCCCGGGAACGACCGGGCGGTCACGGGCGCCTCGCAGGACATCTTTGCCGAGGCCATCCATTCCACCCTCCAGGCATACGGCGACGCGGACCTGCAGATGGTGCAGGACCTGACGACCATCGCGCAGACGTATACGTGGTTCGCCCACGGCGTGCCCCTGGAGACTCAGCAACAGCACAGCCGCGTGATGCGGCTGTTCCTCTCACTCATCGGGAAGTCGAGCTGGCACGACGTCGGATACCAGACGTTTATCGACGCGCTGCAGGGCAAGCAGATCACCAATCCGCGGGTGAACGCGCTCCGCGAGGAAATCCTGGAAGACATCCTGGAGCACGCTGGCAATGGAAACTGAGGATCCTCGCAGCCCGATGGACCGCCTCTTCCACCCGGAGGAGGACCTCGAGGAGCTCTACCGCTCGTGGGGGATTCTCGGCCTGGTCGGCGAGACGGTGGCAACGATGCCCCCGGCCTGGCTCGAAGTGCTGAACCTGGCGCGGAACCTGCTCGATGGGAAGGCCCTGCCGGGGATCGAGATGCCGGCGGACCTGGCGCGGCTGGTAGGCACGCCCCGGGACAACGCCACCGTGATCACGCGGCGAGAACGCAAGCAGCGCATGGTCAACCCGCTCGGCGGCGATACCCGCGTGCAGCCCCTGCGGGCGTTGACCGACTTCCCCCAGATCACGCTCCCGGACATGATGCTCCGGGACCTGGCGCCGGGGCTGTTCGGCTACCAGCTGCTGAGCGGCGGCATCCACGGCGTCTACACCACCGGGCTGACGCCAGCGGTCGAGGAGTACGACGAAATCATCGAGGAGCGCATCCCCGCGCCGGGGCCCGGGCGGAAGAAGCGGCAGAAGGTCTATGCGCTGCTCGATGTTTCGAACTCGATGCGCGATGACAACCGCATCCTCTTCGCGAAGGCGCTGCTGCTCGCCTACCTGGTGACAGCGCACCGCGAGGGGGCGGAAATCTACTTCCGCACCTTTGGGAACACGGTCCACGCGCGCAGCGACTGCACCAGCCCCGAGGGCTTCGGCGAGCTGGCCCGGCGGATCCTGGCCGTCACGCCCGAGGGGTCCACGGACATCAAGCACGCCATGGATACCGCGATCTTCGACATCCGGGCGCTCGATGGCTTCAACCGGGTGGAGCGGCTCGGCGAGACGCCACCGACCGAGCTCCTGCTCATCTCCGACTGTGAGTCGTACTCCATCCCGGTCATCCCGAAGGCGATCAAGCTCCATACGGTGCATCTGAAGGGCGCGCGGATGATGAAAATCCACGCCGAGGGGTTCGAGCGCATCCGGGCGGAGAGCCGGACCTTCCACGAGATCGACACGACGGGGCTGGTGCTGCCGGAGACGACCCGCGAGCGCTGGCTGCTCCGCTTCGACGGGCGGGCGCTGGATGACGCGCGCATGGACGCCGGGACCGAGGGCGCGGAGCTCCGGCCCGGCGCGGCCCACCGCCAGGCCGTCCGGGAGGCGTACCGCAAGATGGCCGGCGAGGCACGGGAGCGGCGGCCGCCGCACGTGCGGGCGCGGCGTTCGCTTTCCGGGCCGGCGCTCGGGCTCGGGGCGCTGCTGCGGGCGCTCTGGCGGGTGCTGCGCCACCCGTGGCCGCATCGCCGCGCGACACCGCCGGCGGAACCCCTGGCGGCGCCGGCGCCGTTTGGTGTCCAGTTCCGGGTGCGGAAGTAGGGCGGCTCAGGCCTCGGGGCGCGCCAGCACGACCACCAGGTCCCCGGCGCCGTGGATGCCCCGGACGATGATCTTCTCGACATCGGCCGTGCGGCTGGCGCCGGTGAGGATGAGCGCATCGCCATCGCCAAGGTAGCTGGCAAGGCCCGCCGGGTGCTCGACGACCGTCGCCGGGTCGACCCGGACGACGACGCGGCTCGCCGCGAGCAAGGGGCGCCGGGCCGCGGCATCGCCCGTGAGCAGCACGCTGCCCGTGCCCGCGATCGCGGCTGTGGCATCGAGCACTCGGTCGCCCTCGCGAGGCTCGTATTCCTCCACAACCGTGA
>DAOKYT010000081.1:0-9749 GCA_035326025.1 Tepidiformaceae bacterium | reverse complement strand
CCGCGTGAGCTGCAGGTCGAGCGTGTAGTCGCAGTGGCGGACGCGGGCGGCGCGCGCCTCGGCGTCGGCATGGGTCAGGTTGTCACGCACGTCGGCGTTAGGTGTGGTCATGGGGCGCTCCGTCCGGCCGCGCGGGGCGCGGGTGGTCGCACGGTAGGGTAGGGGATCGCCGGGTGAGGCGCTTCAGCCAGCCAGGACCCGAGCGTGAGCTATCTCACGTTGGCGCTCGGGAGCACGCGCCGCAGGATCGCGATCGACCTCAACGGCCCAGGGCGTCCGGCAGGTCTCCGTCGAGGCTTACCGCAACGGGCTCGCCGTCGGACTCATCGATGAGCAGCCGATCACCGAGTGGTTCGGAAAGGATGATCGTATGAGAGTCCGCGCAGTCGCCCGCTTCCTCGTTGCGCGCGCTCACCAGCACACGCACCTCCCGCTCGGTCTCCTCAACCCGGCTGCGCAGGCGGGCGTTGCAGGTGCCTATGAGGAGGGAGATTCTCGTCCCACCTGGCGACCGCCACCCCTCCTTCACGTCGGCGTCCTGCCACGACGAGCAGCCCGTGAACACGAGGCTCAACACAATCAATACCGCCGCGGCCAGGAACGTCTTCACGAGTCGCTGCGACGGTCGCCGATGAGGATGCGTCGGACTACTCCGCGCCAGGCTGGACATGGATGCCGCCTTTACCCCTGGGCTCCCGCTGTTGTGGCCGTTGGCAATCCGTTCGGGGCCGAGCCCGGGGGCCGGGAGGTGGTCGCACGGTAGGGTAGGGGATCGCCGGGTGAGGCGCTTCAGCCAGCCCCTCGTCACGCCCGGGTGAACGCTACGATGTCGATCCCTCAGCTAACTCCGGCGCCTCCGTCCGAACACGATGACGCTGGCCGCGACAGCAGCCCCCAGCACCCAGCCAACCGGTAAAGCAAGCCACCAGACGATGTAGTCATTGCATTCCACGCCCGGGTCGCAGTCAACCGGCGAGCGTATCCCGTCGATCGCGAGTCCGATGACAGGGGGAAGCATGACAGCCACCCAGAATACAGCTCCGAGCCAGCCCGCCACTTCCGAACGATACCGCCCAGCAGCCCGGAAGACCCCCCACAGAACTATGGCGCCGGGTGCGACGACCACGGCGCCATAGCCAATCAGAAACAGGGACGGCCCCACCAACTAGACATCTCCTTGCGGCCGTTCAGGCACCGTGGAATCTCTAGCAACCATATGGGCTATAGCAGCCAAGTTCACCGATCCATCCGCCAAAGTAACCGCCCGAGCCCCAGGAGCCGGAGTTGCCCCAGTAGTAGTATCCCGCCGCAGCCGGATGGTCGGCCATGATCGCGTCGCGACCAATGTGCCAGCCGTTCGGCACCACATGGTGTGTGAGGTCACCCCAGCTCCAAGTCTCCCGGTGCGCGGTGCCCACCGAAAAGTGGAGGCCGCCTCCGAGTGCGGTGGCCACCTCCCAAAGGCGCACATGGTTCCGGGTGCCGGCACAATCCCCTTTGTCCCAGCCCGAGTAGTTGGCGTAGAAGCCGTACGCTCCGGCCGCATCTTGGAGCCAAAGGTACTGGGTGGGCCGTGGAATCCACGGGCCGCACCAATCCTCGCTCCACCCTGCAGCCTGCAATCCGTCGAACACCTGCCCCGAGTAGCCCCAGAAGTGAGTGTTGACAGGATCGCTCTCTACGCAGATCGATGACTGGGACGCTCCGCCTATCGCTACATCTGGAAGCCTCTGCACCACGAAGAATCCGCAGTTCCCGGTCGCCGCGGCGGAGAATGCTGTGTCGAAGCTGGTGCGAACCGAGTCGAGCCTTGCCTTTCCGACGGCATCACTTGGACGGAATCCCTCTGCGACAAGCTCAGCTTCTGCAGCTTTCAACACCCTATCGCGCTCATCTCGCAGGTCACTGGGGCTCACGTCAACCGTGATCCTCTTCAGATATGGTGTGAAACGGCTGCCGTCTGGCAGGTCGATGGGTTCAAGCTCGGCTAGCGTGATCTCCTCCCGAATAACCGCTCGAACTACGCCAGGTCGAAACCCGGAGTCGGCTTGAGCATGCTGCTCCTGAACTCCTACGATCAGCGTAATGGACAGCAATGCTGCCAGGCCGAGTAGCCGCTTGGTGACGTGCATTATCGCACCTCTCTGTCTCTCAGGTTGTGCCTCGGGCAACTGGATCCTGCGGCGCCTGCCCCGGCACCGTAGACTCTTCACCCTCGACAACTCGGAATCATGCTTGGCAGCAGCATGGTCGCCGAGCCAATTTCGCCCGCAAATCGGCTGTCATTTCTGAGCAGCGAAAACGACGGCGCGGTGCAGCACCTGGCGTGCAGCGCAATCCAGAGCCCGGCCAACACGTCGTCGTGCCGCGGGAGCCCAAGCGGCACGAGGACGAAGTCCTTTACCTCGTCCCAGCGTCGCTTCGTTTGTGATTCTGAATAGGACGACAGCGCGGCAGCGCCCTTCGTGGTCCGGCGCGCGGGGCGCGGGTGGTCGCACGGTAGGTTAGGGGATCGCCGCCTGAGGCGCTTCAGCCAGCCAGGACGCGGGCGTGAGCTATCTCACGTTGGCGGAGCGCCCGGACGCGAGCGGCGCACGAAACCGGGCCCTACCACATACCCGCTGCAGCGACGGCGCTCAACGCCGCAAGGCAGCCGGTTTGGCATCTGCGGTTTCCGGCGCTCACGCGGCCGTAGGGCATCCACGCCCCACTGGTTCACACGGGGCCGCCAGCGGTAGCACGTCGAGCGGTGGCCACGAAATCAAAGCATGCCTGCGTCACCCCGACTCGCTCAGCCTGAGCGAATGCACCATGATGACGTGATCTACCGGATGCGCGTAGCCCCGGTGCGACCAGGCCATGGTTCTGACGCCGGGTCGAGCATCGAGCGATATGAATGGGTCACTCCGCGAATCCGACGATGCCAGCAACGGTCACGCGATCCACCCTTGCACCGTCGAGCCAGAGTTCGCCGACGCCATCGTCGGGACAGCGTAAGTCCGCCTTGTTTCTGACGAAGGGCCACGCTGACCGTGCGCCATTGCAATCCAGCTCAACGAGGTTCGCTTGATGCCATGAACGCAACGTTGCCTCCGGATCATTCACGGGCGAGTTGGTGTTTCCGTCCCAGAGGTACCAGGTTTCACCCGCCAGGTTGTCCCAACAATCACCTCGCAGGGGTGACGTGCTGTACACCACCGCACGACCGTGCGGCGCAATGAACGATGCTCCGACAACCGCGTTTGGCTGCGACAGCTCCACGATGAGTGTGTCGTCGCGAGCGTCCTCCACTCGCACTGCCCGGGATGCCAGACTTGGGCCGTCGCACGCTCCGACGGTGCCACCGGAACGTGACAGGGCCGATTCGCCGTCCTCGGAGATCTGCCGCGGCCCCCCTTCCCGCGCAATCAGGCGGCCGGTGAGGTAGGCACTCACACCCGGGATGGCGGTGGCACCCTGACCAACCTCAGCTCGCAGTTCTACGCCGGAGTCGCCCGCGAACCAACTGGTTGGTGCAGGCGCGCCAACTGAGGTGAACGCCGCGAATTCTCCATGACTGATGCGCAAAATCTCGCGCTTTGAAGAGAGGTCGACAACTACGAGCCGTGATTGGGCAATTGCCTGAGATAAGATCCCGATAGCCAGCATCGTCCCATCGCTGGAGAGGGCAAGGCCGACAACGGATTCGGCCGGAGCCAGCGTTGCGACGGCCTCAATGAGGTTGCCCTGAAGGTCGAGGATGACCACAGAGTGATCGGTCGGCATGACAAGGGTTCGGCCTCGGAGCTTCGGCGTCCCGGTACGGACATCTACGGGAAGGCCGAAGGCACCCACGATCACCTTGCTATCGCGGGAGTATGCATAAACGTCGATCCCGCCATCCGCCCTGGGTGTTGAGTACACGAGCAGGGAGTCGCGACCCAGAGCCTCCGCATCGACGGCGGCAGGGTGTTCGGCCGGCACCGCAGTCACGGGGTCAGGCTCGCGTGTCTCGCTCGGCGAACGCGAAGGAATCTCCGATGCCCGGGGAGACGTCGTTGCCGGCGTCTGCGAATTTGAGTCTCCGCACCCGTAGCTTCCGCCCGCTGCAATGCCGACGCAGGCGATCAGTATGAGGGCCAATCCCACCCGGCGCACGCAAGAGGGGGTCGTGTTATGCATCGCCAGGCTCCCCTACCACATTGAGTATCCGCCGTATCCGCCCCCGATGAAGCCCACAACCGTCCCGGTCGAAACGCTACTGTAAGGGGTCAGCGTCGAGTAGTAGCCACACGGAGGGGTCGCATACGCTGTTGGCGTAGCGCATGGACCGTGTACGTGGTAATCATAGTAGTAGTCGGGGCCGTAGCCATGCAGCTCGTACTGGACCCCCCAGTTATGGGAAGAGTAGATCCCAAGATGGGAATGAGCTCCGCTGCTACAGATCGTCCCGCCTGATCCGTCGTCTCCGTTGTACACTGATCCGATGGCTTGGTTGATGTAGTATGCCGTCCCCGTTCCGTTTGCATTCGCCTGCTGATGCGTCCACGTTACGTAGTCGTACAAGTCAGCGGCGGATGAGAAATCGATATGTGCCAAAAATACCTTGCCCATAGTGTCCCAGTAGTGGACAACATTGTTGACATCAGTCCAGGTTACTTGGATATCGAAGATACGCCACTTGCAGGCGGCATTTGAGCCACTGAAGTTACCAGAGCCTGAGACATATGCTCGGAATGTGACACTTGTATTGGGCTTGATCGCTGGATCGTACCCTGTGGCATACCCAGCATAATTGACCTTTAGGTAGCTGGTTCCAGTGCTCGCTATATCGACTGAGAAGTCTTCCGGAGATGAATTCGCCGCTCGACATCGGTCGAGCTTCCCGTCAGAATCCAGGTCACTAGTACCCGGCACCAAGTAGGCGCACCCATCGTGAAAGCGGGCGCCAGAGGATATAGTCCCTCCGTGGTCGGCGCCCACGCTGATCCACATGTGCGTCTGGTTGTAACTGTGTGAACCGGCTGTGTGTCCGCCGCTGGTCGTCCCATGCGAGGTTGCGGCCAAGACGATACCCGCTGAGGCCAGGACACCCAGCAGTAGCGCGATCGGCATTACGCCACGGTTGAGCATTCGACTTAATGACAACACTGTGTTCCTCCAAGGTTCACACTTCCGGTCTCTAGCCGGCTGGCGGCCAACGCCCTCGACTGAGCCATGCAAACTGGGCTCTGTGCGCGAGCGCCTCCTACGGGGTCCGGACAGACTCGTCCGCAACGACGAGGGCGGCCCGCATTTCCGGTGCGCGGACTCGAGCCACTGCGACCGCGCGGTCAGCCTTGCTATCGTTACTCTTCAGGGCGATTCTCAGGTCCTCGCATGTTGCCGAAATGACGCGGTCGAGACTGATAAGGGGGTCTTTCGGATCAAGTCCCGGATTTTGCGCCGAGTACTCCTCACCGCCAATCTTCGCGCACCGATCTAGTGCCGCGCTTGCGACGGCGAGTATGTCGCCACCGAGGCAAGGGCCGTCCAGGCACGGGGCATTGGGGTCCACCAAGTGCTCGATCTTGGCGGTAAGGTTCGCCGCCTCTACGAGGATCCCAGGAGGCAGCCCGTCGGTATGATTGGCCTCACCTTGGTGATCAATTGTGGGCGCATGGGAGTCGGAGGTTTGTGCAAACGATGTCGCAGCGACTACGAGCGCACCACCCAAGAATACCCCAACGCCCAGCCCCAGCGCGGCTTGCCTTACGGCTGGCTTCGACAGAGTTGATCGGCACACGCATGCCCTCCTCGACGTTGTTTATCGCCGGGCCCGGCACTCGCGCAGTACAACTGCGCGGGTCCTTTCCTCATCGGCGTCTCAGCGGCCTGATCATTCCTGAGGACTGGATTGTGGCCCTTGCGGGGCCGCACGCCTATGCCGTTTCGCCCGCAAATCGGCTGTCATTTCTGAGCAGCGAAAACGACGGCGCGGTGCAGCACCTGGCGTGCAGCGCAATCCAGAGCCCGGCCAACACGTCGTCGTGCCGCGGGAGCCCAAGCGGCACGAGGACGAAGTCCTTTACCTCGTCCCAGCGTCGCTTCGTTTGTGATTCTGAATAGGACGACAGCGCGGCAGCGCGCTTCGTGGTCCCCGCATGCACCCGGGCTGCAATGACCAGGTGGTGCTCGGTACGCAGCCCCTTCACGCAGAACCTCTGAAGCTCCCCTGCGACGCCGGGCATTCGCTCACCCGCTTCCAACACGCTCAATCCTCCTCTCACCCTCCGCTTCGTCGGGGGGGGGGCTTCGAGTATATGCCTGATGTCAACGGGACGTTTGCCGCGAGGGCTCCGTGTGCGTCCCACGTTCGCTACCCCGAGTTCGTGAACCGCGGTACAATCCCGCCCGACCCCACCACCAGGTAGTGCCGGCCATCATGTCCAACATCCCCGCGGTCAACGCGCTCATCACCGCTATCAACTTCGACCGGTTCGCCGAAATCGAGGCACGTCACGCCCCGGATGCGGTCTTCCACTCGTTCCGCGGCCCAACGTTGCGGAGCAGCGTCGCGATCGCCGACTGGCACAAGGAATTCCTGCGCGACTACGCCGACTGCAACTACACCGAACTCGAGTACATCGAACAGGACAACGTCGTCGCGGTGCGGGCAACGATCGAAGCCAAGGGCTACGACTGGCGGCCGTTCACGCAGCGCGTCGTCGAGGTCCTCGAGTTCAACGATGCCGGCGAAATCGCGGTCCGGCGGCTCTACGGCATGCTGCGCGACATCGAACTCGATAAGGCCGCGTCCGCCTCGATGGCTGACGCACAGGGGTACAAGGGCGGGAGCGCCTCCGCCACCAGGTCGACGATGGAGAAGCTGCTGGCTGCCATCGCCACGGGCGACATGGACGGGATCAGGGAGCTGACGCACGAAAAGGCCACGGTCATCGATGGCGTCTTTGGAATCGCGACGGGCGTCGAGAACCTGGTCGACCTCATCGCTTCCCGGCCCGCGCCCTCGTTCGGCACCGAGCGTGTCACCAGGCTGCTGGCAGGCGAGCATGATGCCCTCCTGGAGCTGGCGATCGACCCCTCTCGGCCTCGCCTGGCAGAATGGTTCCGGCTGGTCGATGGCAAGGTGCGCGTCGTCGAGGCGTACTGGATGCTCCGCGAAATCGGGGTCAACCCGTACGAGAACTACGCCGGCGACCGCCACGCGCGGCGGGCCATCCTTCCCATTTAATCCCTCTCCTCCGCAGGGCCATGGCACGCGAGTGGGGCGCCGGCGGGCGCCCCACTCGCTTTCGCTTCGAAAATCGAGACCGGTCTACTCGACGAAGATATCGACCGAAGGCCGCAGCCTGGCGCACTCGGCGAGCACCTGGTGAATGTCGTGGTCCTTGAAGCGCTCGACCAGGCCCGCCTCCAGCGGGTCCTTCTCGTCCAGCGCGGGGTAGGCCTGCTCCGTCAGCACATAGTCGAAGCGCGGCGCCCACTTGCGCGACCCCAGCCGCGCGGTCGTCGAGCAGTTGTCGACCATGTAGGAAACGCCGCGCGCATGCATATAGGGGTTGAGGGAGTCGACCGCTTCGATGACGGACTCGTTGGCGACCTCGGAGTAGGGGTGGCCGTTCGCCATCAGAATGTCGATCTGCGCCATCATCGTCGCGATGTACACGCCCGCCGTGAACGGATCGAGCGGGATTTCGTCTTCTTTCCGGGTTGCGCGCACCCGCTTGCCGGTCTGCCACGTCTCCGTCCGGTCGATGATGCCCATGGGCCGCTTCTTGAGGCGCTCGCCGGCGAGGATCACGCTGCGAATCTCATTCCCGCTCGATACCTCGTCGTAGATCTCGGAGAGGATCTCGTGCGCGGCGGGGTACGATGCGGCATAGGCGGCCTCGAACCGCGGGCGTCCATCGGCCCCGATCGCTTCGTACACGCCGAGCAATCCCTGGCGCGAGATGATCCGGGAGATCGGCCCGGTGATCGCCTCGGCCGAATGCCGGAAGGCGTCCTCGTGGCTCATGCCCTCGTTGATGAACCGCCGGTAAAGGCTCTCGATGATGCCGTGGACCGCGCCCAGGAGGATCCCGCGCTCACCATAGATGTCGGACTTGAATTCTGACTCGAGCGTGGTCTGGAACGTGTATGGCGAGCCGAGGGCGACCGACCACCCGAGGGCAATATCCGTCGCGCGGCCGTCAATGTCCTGCTCGACGGCAAAGCTGCTATTGATGCCCGCGCCGTTGACGGTGGCGCCCTGGACATAGAGGCGGCGGACCGAGGGGCCCATGCCCTTGGGGCAAACGGCGATCACGTTGATGTTCTCCGGGAAGGTGGCGCCCACGTTGCGCATGTGCCCCACCAGGAACCCGTGGGAAAGCCCGAGTGTGGCGCCCGGCCGGATCTTCGCGAAGACATCGCGGAAGACCTCGGCCTGCGCGGCATCGGAAATCAGGAGCAGCACCAGGTCCGATTCGGCAATCACGGCGAACATTTCGCCGAGCGTGCCGGTCTCCTCGCGGAAGCCGGCGGCTCGCGCTTCGTCCATCGAGCTCGAACCCGGCCGCAGCCCAACCTTCACCACGATGCCTGAACCTTCGAGCGAGTCGCGGAGGTTCTGCGCCTGGGCCGGGCCCTGCGAACCCCAACCGATTACGCCGATCTGCCGAATGCCCTCGAACGCCTTCGGGAGCAGGGGGAAGAGGTGCCGCCCGCCCTTGACGATCTGCTCCTTGCGGTCCGCCAGCTGAATCGTGTCGACCTGGAAGACCTTCGAAGTAAAGCCGAGAGAGAGCGGCATCGTGGAACCCCCGCGCGTAGTGAACCCTGGGAATCAGGAAAGTGTCCTGAGTATACCGGAGCGCACCGTAACGGCCTCGCGAAGCAGTGTGAGCCCGGCTGATGGGCGCATGGGTGCGACCGAAGTACTCTTGGGCGCGTGGATATCGACGCCTCGGACCTTATCGGCGTCCTCGACCGCGCCGGCATCGTCGCGTTCGCCTTCTCGGGGGTCGAAGTCGGCGTGCGGCGCAAGCTCGACATTTTCGGCCTGCTGGTCATGGGCGCGGTGACATCCACGGGCGGAGGCCTCATGCGCGATATCGTCCTGGGCAGGCTCCCCCTCGTGGTCGACCGGCCGGACTACCTGCTCTGGGCGCTGGGCGCGTCGTTGGTAGCGTCGATGCTCATCTGGCGACGGCGCAGATACCCGCGCTTCCTGCTGGCGATCGCCGATGCGGCCGGTCTCGGGGCGTTCGCCACCGCTGGCGCCCTGGCGGGCATCCAGGCCGAGCTGTCCATCCTGGCGGTCTTGCTCCTCGCCATCCTCACCGCGACTGGCGGAGGCGTGGTGCGCGACCTCCTCGCCGATCGCGTTCCGCTCGTCCTTCGCTCCGAGGTGAACGCGACCGCGGCGGCGGCCGGTGGCCTCGCTGTCTGGTTCGCCGAACCGGTTTCGCCGGGGGGCGCCGCGCTGCTCGGGGTTTCAGTTACGGCGCTCGTGCGGGTTGCGGGCCTCGCCTTTAACCTCCACCTGCCGCACCCGGGAGGTGGCGATGGGCACCAGGGCCGCCTGCTCTGAGCCGCGGTTTCTTTGACGCGCCGTGCCAGGCAAGAGTAGGATCGATGGCATCCATTAAGGGTTTCTCACGCCCCCCAATGGCGTTACTCGTGCCATCCCAACTGACTTTCCTGGAGACGTTACATGCTGGCGATAGCCGTTATCGTCGGCCTCGTGGGTTTGCTGGCAGGTGCTGGAGCGGGCTTCCTGGTTC
>DAOKYT010000080.1:0-9753 GCA_035326025.1 Tepidiformaceae bacterium | reverse complement strand
CGGAGGTTGAGCGTGTTCGGATCGGTGATTGAACCTGCGGATCTGTGGCGGCAGATCGTTGATCGCCATTGTCGAGCGATTAGCCCGCCTGAGGCCCGGATTCTCGCACTCCTCATCCAGGGTTACCGCAGTGAAGAGGCGGCGTCGCTAATCGGTGTCTCCGCAGCCACCATCAGGCGGCATGTCGCCGAACTCAGCCATCGCGTGTTCGAGTTCACCGAAGTTCCTCACGAGCATGAAAAGCTAAGGGTCTGGGCGCGCGAACACCTGACCTGCTGTATGCCCTTGGTCTACGAGATGATCGAAAACGATCGGACAGTCTTCGAAAACGCTTGAAAAAACGCATAGCGAGTTCGAGACGAGAGGTGGTCGGCGAGCTTAGTCTCGGCTGAATCGAGCCCAGCTTCAGGAGCAGGAGGCCCATGCGACACACCAGTGACCGAAAGAAGCGCCTTGCACCGTGGCTGGTCAGTTGCGCGCTGCTGACAGCGGTCGGCGGCCTGCAGCTCCAGACCACCGCACGCGGCACCGCCAAAGCCGATCTAACTCACGACGGCGAGCTCATTGCGGAGGCTCTGCAGATTGACGCGTTCCTGGTCTCTACCGCCGGAAACACCCCCGCCTGTGAGGCAGAGAAATGCCTTGTGGTCCAGGAGCCGAGCGTTGCGCTACGAGCAGCACTCGATCGGTGTGCCAAGATCGCACCGCGGGAGGTGGTTTCTACGGACCTCAGGGCGCTCCACGGCGAGATTTCGGCCGTCTGCACTCGCCTCGGCGACATGCCTGACATCCGTGAACCGGAGGTCATCAGCCCCTCCCAGCCTCCGCCTCCGCAACAAGTGCCGAACGAGTCGACCTTGCGCGCTCTGGCCGTATCTGTTCGCGGGAATCTTTCGCAGGAGATCGACCGTGCCCTTGTGTCTCGCGGGATCAAGGAGGGTGGCAGGTGAGACTATACAATCGCAACCGACATTGGGCGTTTAACGCGTTCCTCGTTGCTCTACTCGCGACCGTGCTCGGAGTCGGCATGGTGGACGCAACCTCCGGACACTATCGGTCCGGGTCTGGACAAGAGTTCCCCGGGGAGCCGGACCACAACAACAACAACCCGGGACACCATTGGCTGCGCATTGGGAAGACAAATGGCGGGACCATCTCGTCCGGGGGTCGCTATCATGACGGATGTGCTTGGTCGACATCGCTCGGCCGCTATTGGTGGTGCCGAGGCGCCAATGGGGGCGACTATGCTCTGGATTTCGCAGCGACGGGGTCCACGGCTCTCGCTGTCGACTGGGCAGGATGGGCAGCCGGTGCTTCGAAGTCGCCGGCGAACTGGTCGAATCTGTCGATCTACGCCCAGGTATCCGCGTCAGGAAACTATCACCTCGGCCACGCTGCGTGTCAGTGGCAAAAGTATGACCTCTGGCTCGAGTGGTATGACTCGTCCGGTGGGTATAACTTCAACAAACTGGGGTGGCTGGTCCTCGCCCATCAGTACCAATGGCAGCATACGGGAGCCTCAGGGTGGATCCTTCCGAACGCGGTGAGGACGAGAGACGACATTAACGCCAACCCCGGAACGACTGTCTCCTATCTGAACTACACCGCGGAAGCGACCGTCTATCCGAGCGCGGACTACAACGAATCGTGGGAGGTTGGGGAACACCGATGTTCCTTTGGCGCCCATACGCATCTCGAGACGTTCTCCTTCCACAATTGGGGGGCGATGTACGAGACGCACGGAAAGGGGCCCGACTACTACTACGACAATCATGTCGAGTGCACACCGCCCCCGAATGACGACTGTTCGACGGGACCGGTGGATCCTGGTGCCGGATACCCGGGCCCGTATTCGCCCTACACCTGGGTCGCCTTGATTGGAGGGAACACTCGATACGATGCCATGTGGTGACCGTCTCCCCGGATGGCTGATCGGCGCCGCTGTGCTTGCGACCTCACTCGCTTTCTGGGGGTGCGACAGCGATGGTCCGCGGGAAAGTGCTCAGCCGTCCCCAAGCCCCTCCGCCACGGCCACTCCGATTCGCTCGGGAGATGAACTCGTAGACAAAGTGATCGCGGGGGTCCTCGCCGGAAGCCCGGATGCACTCGCGCCATTGTTGCACCCGGTCCCGGTCGCGTGCAGCAATGCACCGAACCAGGTCCCCTCCCTTCCGTGCGCATCGAGTGAACCACAGGGCACGACTCACGAGGTCCTCGCGACTGGCGGGTGTCAACCCACCTACATCACCGCCGCCGCTGCCGAACAGATCCTCCGTCAGGCCCTTACCCAGGACTTCCGGCTCTACGCCGTAACCGTCGAGGGGGCTGACCGGCAGGTCATCTTCGCCAACCTCCAGGGCAACGGCGCATTCATCTTCCGCCTCGACTCCGTGGGCATTGTCTCGTTCGGAGGAGCCTGCGGCCAAACCGCTCCCGACGCCGTCGAGCCGGGCTCGACCTTCCTGGTCCCACCGCAATTCTGAGCCCCACCCGAACACCGCTCCCCCCGCTACACTCACACCATGCCTACCCGTACCGAAACCGACTCCATGGGCGCCATCGAGGTCGACGCCTCCCGCTACTGGGGCGCCCAGGCGCAGCGCTCCCTCCAGAACTTCCCTTTCGGCCGTTGAGCGCTACCCCATGTCCCTCGCCGTCGTCCGCGCCCTCGGCATCCTCAAGGAGGGCGCCGCCCTCGCCAATGCCGATCTCGGCGAGCTCCCGCAAGAGAGGGCCGACCTCATTGCCAGGGCCGCCGACGAAGTCATCTCGCTCGCGCTCATCGAGCACTTCCCCCTCGTCGTACTCCAGACCGGCTCCGGCACGCAGTCGAACATGAACGCCAACGAGGTCATCTCGAACCGCGCCATCGAGATAGCCGGCGGCGAAATGGGCTCGAAGAAGCCGATCCACCCCAACGACGACGTCAATCGCGGCCAGAGTTCGAACGATACGGTCCCCACCGCGATGCAGATCGCCGTCGTTGAAGAGCTCGACCGCCAGCTGTACCCGAAGGTCCAGAAGCTGCGCGATACCCTCGCCGCGAAGTCGGCGGAGTTCGCCGGCATTCTCAAAGTCGGCCGGACGCATCTCCATGACGCCACGCCGATCACGCTCGGGCAGGAAGTCGGCAGCTGGGTCGCCCAGATGGACTTCGTCCTTGATGGCATCCGTCCCGCCGAAAGGGGCCTGTACGTGCTGGCTCATCGTCGCGCTCACCGCCGCCGGCAAGGACTACGACCTGCTCATCTTCCCGGAAGAGCGCCACATGCCCCGCGACCTCAAGGGCATGGAGTACCAGGAGCGCCGCGTCCTCGACTACCTCCGGCGGAACCTGTGAGGCTGACTCTGCGTCTTGAGAAGAATGAGTGCCATGCGGGGAGCAGGGAGTTGAAGTTTCGGCTCGCGTCGTTGGGCGTGGCGTTGTTGGCGTTGACATCTCTCTTGGCGTGTGATGCCTCCCCCGAGCCCTCCGCCACTCCCGGCCCAACGGCATCCCAATCGCCACCGAGCCAATCCACGCCGGCACCCTGTGCGGCGGCCAGCCCGCTTGATCTCGCTCAGCGAATCCGCTTGTCTCTCTCGGTTCCAGGTTGTCTGGTCTTCGAGCCGGGAGCCAAGCCGACCGTACTGACCGCCGACACCTATGAGTCCGGCCAGCTTGTCTCCAGCACCGCCATCCCGGTATCCGAGGAGACGCGAATCCCGCCTGACCTTGCTCCGTATGACGCCGGGGGCTGCCGGGGGAATGGCGGACGGGAGCTGCGGATCTCCGGCACCGGCTCCGCAGCCGGGCAGTTCGCGGCCCATCTGTCGTGCGGTGTGGGCCAGGCTTCGTGCCCGGATTCCTTCGACCCATCTGGAAGTGCCGTCACAACATCCGAGGATGGAGAAACGTGCGTTCGCTGGAAAACCGGGCAGGCAGCTGACTCGTTCCGGGTCGAGATCCGGTACCCATCGGTCGCCGTCGCGTATGCGTTCTCGGTGGATGCCGGCCGCACGAGCTTCTTGTTACCGCACGACGCTGCGCCGAGGCTCTTCGAGTCTGGCGAGCGGTGCCGCGAGCGCAAGGACTTCGTGGTGCTCGTGTTCGCGCAGCGCGCGGGCCAGTCCGACACGCAGGTGGCCTATGCCTCAGTCTCGTCCGAGTGTTCATTGACGACTGCGAGCCCCACGCCAGCCCACGTTGATGACCCGTTCTGGGTCTTCCTCAGGCAACTCGATGCAGAGTTGAACAAGGGGAACACCGATTTTGTCGTCAGCCGGCTGCGGACTGTGGTCGTAACTTGTACCTCGACCGACGTTCCGCCCCGGGTCGGCGGTCCCGAGTGCTTCAACGTCGGCGATACGTTCGAGGGCTTTTCCGTCGGCAGATGGAGGTCAGAAGGGAGCACCGTGCCGGTCAGTGGCGTCATCGACCAGTTGCGCCATCTCGGTCGCACCGCTCATCCCGAGATGTCTGACGCTTACGGCGATGGGACACTGCGAGTGTATGCGGTGAACGACCAGCCGGAACGTCAGGTCGCGATCGTCACCGCGATCATCGACAGCCCACCGGGCTTCGGGGGTGCTGCCACAATGCGGGTTTCGATGGGACTCTACTGGCGACGGCAGGATCTGGACTGGGTAATGACCGGAATGATCACGAACTACGTCTACGGCCCCGAGTTCCTCGAGCCGACCGGTGATGTCCGGAATGGGCTGTTCCCGGCATGGGAACGCTTCTCCCCCTGAGCCCCGCCACCTACCCCAGCCGCGCCCCCACCTCCAGCCCCATCTCCCGCGCCCACTCCGTCGCCGGCATCTTCTTGCCGCCCTTCGGCTGAACGCGCAGCACCCGCAACACGCCGCCGTTCAGCCGCACGTCGAACCCCTCCTCCTTGACCCGGAGGATGCGGCCCGGCATTCCGGCCTCCTGCGTGCCGGTCAGCCGGCAATCGAAAATCCTGAATTCCGCCCCATTGAAGCTCGCGACCGCCCCCGGCGCCGGGTTGCACCCCCGGATGTGCCGGTAGACCACGTCCGCCGGCCGGTACCAGCGGATGCGCGCGTGTGCCTCGCCGCATGGCGGCTCGTAGGTCGCCAGCGCGTGGTCCTGCCCGATCCGGGGCGCCCTCCCCTCGGCTACCAGCTGCACCGCTTCGGCCAGCGCGTCCACGCCCATCGGGAACAGCTGGTTGAAATAAATGCTCCCCACCGTGTCGTCCGGGCCGATGGGGCAGCTTTGCTGCAGGAGGATGGGGCCCGTGTCGATCCCCTGGTCCGGCCAGAAAATCGTCAGCCCCGTCTCCCGGTCGCCGTTGATGATCGCCCAGTTGATGGCCGACGAGCCACGATGCAGCGGCAGCAGGCTCGGGTGATACTGGATGGTCCCTCGCGGCGGGATGTGCAGCACCTCGTCCGGGATGATCTCCGTGACGAACGCCATCACCGCCAGGTCGGCCCCCAGCGCCCGCCACGCCGCCTGGCCCTCCGGCGTCTTCAGCGCCGGCGTATCGATGACGGGGACCCCGGCCGTTTCAGCCGCTGCCCGGAGCGGGTCCTTCCGCTCGCCTGTGGCGCCGGGCGCGCTCACGCCCACAATCTCCACGGTGTCGTCGATGAGCCGCTTGAAGACCGCCTCGCCGAATGCCGCCTGTCCCATCAGCGAAACGCGCATGCCAATTCCCTCCTGGCCCGCGTTCGCTCGCGGGCAGGTGCAGAGCCTACAACCCCATCGGCCTGCCGGTAAGTTGCTGGCATAACACGCGGTTTCCCGTACACTGGTGCTCCAATGCCGATGAACGTTCATCGCGAGGTTCTCCCGGGCGACGCCACGCACGTCGCCCCTGCCCGCTGCCGCTGAAGCTCACCGCTCGCTCACCCCGGAAGCTTCAAGGAGAACCACTCGTGCTCTGTATCGAACCCGCCCGCCTCTCGGACGCCGGCGACATCCATCGCCTCGTCACCTTCTGGGCCGACCGGGGCGACATGCTCCATCGCCCCATCGGCGAGATCTTCGAAGCCATCCGCGACTTCAAGGTCGCCCGCCTCGATGGCCAGGTTGTCGGCTGCGGCTCGCTCCACATCATGGGCGCCGACCTCGCGGAGGTGCGCTCCCTCGCCGTCTCCGAAGAGGCGCAGGGCAAGGGCGTCGGCGCCGCCATCGTCGCGGCCTGCATCGAAGAGGCCCGCCAGTTCGGCCTCGAACGCGTCTTCGCCCTCACCTACCGCCCTGGCTTTTTCGAAAAGGCCGGGTTCCGGCTGGCGAACGTCATGGAGTTCCCACAAAAGGTCTGGAACGAATGCGTGCGCTGCCCGTTCTTCACCAACTGCAAGGAAGTCGCCGTCGTGATCGACCTCCAGCCACGGGCTGACCTCTCAGTCCCGATGGCGGATTAGCCGCAGGCGCCCGCGAAACTGTCGAGCGCGGCAGCGGGCAGCGTCGCCGCGTTGACCCCGGTCCCGGTTGCCGCCGAGACCGTCACGCTGAATCCCCGCGGCGCGCCGGCCATGTGGTTGAGATGGTGCGCGAGCCGCGCCGCGACCGGCCCCGCCGCCGTCGCGCCGGTCCCTTGCAGCACAACGCCGATCGTCTCGTGGTCCAGCCGCCCTACGGCATCGGTCGGCCGGGTGAGTTCGCGCACGCGACCGGCCACGGCGCGGAGCAGCTCGGCCCGCTCGCTTTCGCCGCCTTCCAGGTGGACTGCCACAAACGAGAGTGGCATCGCGGGGGCAAGGCTGCCTACCATCTCCAGCCGCGCCAGGAGCGCTTCGCGCGTCGCCGCGCCCGTCACCGGGTCGCGGTCCGCCTCGGCCAGGAGCTCCGGGTGGATGCGCGTCGGGGTGCGGCCGGGTGTGGCCGCCGTGGCCCCGGGCCCAATGAGCCGAAGGTAGGAAGGGAACCGCGTGACCGCCATGCGAGCACCACCAGTCGAGATGGCGGGATTGTCCTATGCTTCGTCGGCGCCGGAGATAGGCCGTTCCCCTACCACCGCGGCCTGCTTCCCCAATTCGGGGCGGGCGTCTGCCCCCGGATTCGCCGCGGGGCCTGGATCGCCCATGATGTGCTTGCGCCGCGCCCAGAAGTACGCCGCGCTCGCCACGATGACGCCCACCCAGATGCCCCCCGCCGCCAGCGTGATGCGCGGGTCGCGCCCCAGCCCATCACCCGCCACCACCGTCAACCCCGTGGGGAATAGCATCCCCAGAAAGCTGTAAACGATGAACACCCGGAAGGGCACCGCGGTCATCCCGGCCACGAAACTCACCCAGTCGAAGTTCACTGCCGGGATCATCCGGGACCAGAACACCACCCGGCCGCCCATCGTCTCGACCAGTCCGTCGAGCCGGGTCGCTGCCCGTTGGCCAATAAGCCGCGGAAGGTGCTTTCGCCCGATGCGCCGCGCGATCCAGAACGCGATCCCCGACCCCAGCGTCAGTCCCGCCATGCAGTACGCTGTCCCGAGCACCGGCCCCCACACGATCCCCGCCGCGATGTAGATCGGCGCATTCGGCACCGGTGCGAACAGCACCGAGAGCGCCATCACCAGGATGAAGACGATGGGCGCGAGCGCCCCACGATCCTCCACCCAGTCCTGGAACGGCCCGGCATCGATCCGCAACGAGAGCCCGAAGTATTCCGTCGCGACGAAATACAGCACCACCGTGAGCGCGAACGCGGCCGCAATCCCGAACACCACCCTCTTCTGGAGCAGCAGCGGCGGCTGTTCCGCCTGGAAGATCATCTCTTCGAGTTCCGCCGTCCCCTGGTCAGTCAAGCGCGTGCACCCGTTCGAGATGTTGCAGCAGGTAGGTGTTCACTTCGGCCGGCGCCTCCTGCTGCACCCAGTGCGATACCCCGGGCAGGTGGTGCACCGTCAGGTCGGCCACGTGCTGTTCGGTCCCCTCGGTCAGCTCCCGGCCAAGGTACGGATCATCGTCGCCCCAGATGACGGTCGTCGGCGCCACCACCAGCGGGACGGGGTCGGGCAAGCGGGGCCGCCTGCGCGCCAGCGCCCGGTACCAGTCGATGCCCCCGCCCAGGCCCTGGCGGCGCCACGCCTCGAGGTATGCCCTTATGTCCTCGCGAGTGAACGTACCGGGCCGGCACTCACGGATCATGCGCCGCGCCAGCCGGTGGTATCCCCCCGCCGCCAGGACCCGCTCCGGCAGCCAGGGTACCTGGAAGAAGCCCATGTACCAGCTGCGCACCAGCTGCCGCGGACGCCGCATGCCGTGTTGGAACACCGCCGGGTGGGGGAAGTTGCACACGGCCAGCGACCGCACCCGGTCCGGGTGTTCGATCGCCAACAGCCACGCGATCGCCCCGCCCCAGTCGTGCCCCACGATGTGCGCGTCGCGCTCGCCCAGGTGCTCGATCAGCTGGATGACGTCCTCCTGCAACGTTCCGGTGTCATACGGCCCGGTGGCGTCTGTCTCGTTATACCCCCGCTGGTCGGGCACCACGACGCGGCAGTGCGGCGCGAGCGCCGCGATCTGGTGGCGCCACGAGTACCAGAACTCCGGGAATCCATGGAGCAGCACCACGAGCTCGCCTTCCCCCGCTTCGGCGTAGTGCATCCGGATCCCGTTGATCTCCGCGTGGCGGTGGTGGAGCGCGATGCCCTCGATTGTCGTTGTCATGCTCGCCTCGGGCTGCTGGAATAGATCCAGACTATCAAAGCACACGAAGCTGCAGGAACAGGTACAGCACCGGGAACACCGCCACTACCGAATCGAGCCGGTCCATGAAGCCGCCGTGCCCGGGGAGCAGGCCCGAGGCGTCCTTCACGCCCATCCGCCGCTTCATCCAGCTTTCGAACAGGTCGCCGATCATCGCCGCCGGGGGTACGGCGACGGCCAGGTGCCAGATAGTCCCGGCGCCGACGCCGGTGTCGAACAGCGCGTTGAGCGCGAACACCGCCGCGGTGCCGGCGACCACGCCGCCGGCCGCTCCCTCCCAGGTCTTCTTCGGGCTGATGCGGGGCGCCATCTTGTGCCGCCCTATCGCCCGCCCGACCGCGTAGGCGCCCGTGTCCACCGCGAAGGTCGAAAGCAACCCCAGGAAGAACCACTCCCTCCCGTCGTCAAGGTCGCGCACCAGCACCAGCGTCGACAGGAGTATCCCCAGGTACAGGACGAGCCAGCAGTACACGCGGAATGGCTTGCGCGGCCCGAACGCATTGGTGGGTGCGTATCCGAGGACTGCAAACACGCCAGCGAACGCCGCGCCCATCCACAGGAAGCGCGGGTCGGCGTGCACCCCCGCGATAAGGACCGCCGGGATCGCCGCCGCCGGCCCCTGGCCGATCACCTGGCGGATGGGCATGGACGGGATGAGCCAGCCGTGGACAAACTCCGCCGAGGCGAGCAGCGCGATCCCCGCCAGCACCAGCGCGAATGGCCACCCGCCGATCCATGCGACGATCGCGACGAGCGGCAGGCCTACCCCGGCGGTCAACAATCGCAGCTGGAGGTTGGATCGCGCCACCTGCCCGAGTGTAGGCGGGCCGCCATCAACGGGCGACGAGGGGCACAATCGGCTCGAATCGGGCGCCGGCCCCTCGACTTCGCCGGGGCCGGAGGATTCCGCGGAAGCTCTACCTGCAGGCGGCCTCGAACGATCCAGATCCGCTCTGAATCCATTCCCAGCATCGCTTGTAGACTGCCGCAGCAGCCTCGGATCCCAGGTTCTGTGAGCCCGCGTAGGAAAGGATGTAGCCAAGAGCCGCCACATCGATTGCACGGGAAACTCGTGAGTCGGTCTGCGTC
>DAOKYT010000079.1:0-9950 GCA_035326025.1 Tepidiformaceae bacterium | reverse complement strand
CAGGAGCCCCACCCATGCGTTTCGCCTACGAGCCCGATGTCGAAGCTTTCCGCCAGGAGGTCCGCCAGTTCATCGCCGAGAACCTCCCGCCCGAGGAGGTGCGCCTGCAGCGCGGCTACGAGGGCGGCTTCAAGACGCCCCAGGAAGAGTACGACTACACCATGGGCTTTCAGAAGAAGCTGGCCGCCAGGGGCTGGCTCGCCATGGCCTGGCCGAAGGAGTATGGCGGCGGCGGCGCCAGCTACATGCGCCAGCTCGTCTACAACGAGGAGATGGCCTATGCCGGGGCGCCCGTGAGCAACATGGGCATCGCCTGGGTCGGCCCCAGCCTCATGCTGTATGGCACCGAGGAACAGAAGGCGAAGTTCATCCCCCGCATCACCGGCGCCGATGACTGGTGGTGCACGCTCTATTCGGAACCGGGCGCCGGCTCCGACCTTGCCGCGCTCCAGACCCGGGCAGTCCGGGATGGCGATGACTACATCATCAACGGGCAGAAGATCTGGACCTCCGGCGGCCACCTGGCCGACTGGGGCTGGCTCGCCGCCCGGACGGACCCCGATGCGCCGAAGCACAAGGGCATCACGATGTTCATGGTCAACATGAAGAGCCCCGGCATCACCATCCGGCCGCTGATCAACATCGCGGACCGCCACGGCTTCAACGAAGTGTTCTTCGAGGATGTGCGGGTGCCGGCGAAGCAGGTGGTGGGCGAGGTGAACCGGGGCTGGTACCACATGGCGGTGGCGCTCGACTTCGAGCGGAGCGGCATCCAGGCCTACGGGGGCGGGCGGCGCTCGGTCGAACGGCTGGTGGCGCTCGCGAAGTCGCGCCGGGAGCTGGTTGAACGGCGGCCATCGGTGAGGCACGAGCTGGCCGACCGGGTGGTGGAGGTGAACGTGGGGACGTTCCTGGCGTACCGGGTGGCGACGATGCAGGCGCGGGGGCTGGTGCCGAACCACGAAGCGAGCGCCTCGAAGCTGTTCGGCAGCGAAATGGGGCAGCGGATCGCGCTCACGGGCATGCACCTGCTGGGCATCCACGGCCAGCTGCGCGATGGCACGAAGCACCAGGTGATCGACCAGGCGACCAGCTACCTCTCGTCGGTCAGCGCTACGATTGCCGCGGGCACGAGCGAGATCCAGCGCGGGATCATCGCGACGCGCGGCCTGGGGCTGCCGCGGGGATAAGAGACAGGGGCCGCGTCAACCCTCGAAACTCCGCCCATGGCGAGGCTTCGGCGCGATTGGTGGAGCCGGCGCCGGCATGGGGGTCGCTCCTCAGGCTCGCGGCCCTGTACGCTACTGGCCATGAACGAGACCCTTCGCGCGCGCACCCGTGTCGTCGTCACCGGCCTTGGAGCGATCACGCCCGCCGGGCAATCGGTCGCTGAATTCTGGGACAACCTGGTGAACGGCCGCTCCGGCGTCCAATTCATGACTGCCGCCAACCCGGAAGGCTTCCCCTGCAAGGTTGCCGGCGAAGTGCGTGACTGGGACCCGGCGCGGTTCATCGAGCGGAGGGTCTCGCGCCGCATGGCGCGCTTCTCTCAGTTCATGGTCGCCGCCACGGGCCAGGCCTTCGCGGACGCCGCGCTCGACCTCGACGCCGAGGACCGCGACCGGCTGGGGGTCGTCATCGGCAACGGCGGCGGGGGTTACCCGGATATCCAGGATGCCGCGCAGACCCTCTTCGAACGCGGCGGCATGAAGATCGACCCGCTCTACCTCGCCCGCAGCCTGGCCAACATGGCGGGGGCGCAGGTCGCGTTGCAGTACAACCTTCGCGGCTACAACGGGACGATCGTGACCGCCTGCGCGGCCGGGACCCAGGCCATTGGCGAAGCCGCGATGCTCATCCGGGCCGGGCGCGCCGAGGTGGTGCTCACCGGGGGCTGCGAAGCCGGCATCTGCGATCTCGGCCTGGCCGCGTTCTCCGTGATGCGCGCCCTCACCACGCTGAACGAGGACCCGGCCACGGCGAGCCGGCCGTTCGATGCGACCCGCGATGGCTTCGTGCCGTGCGAGGGCGCGGGCGCGCTGGTGCTCGAAAGCGAGGCTCACGCGCTCGCGCGCGGCGCCCGGATTTACGCCGAGGTGGCCGGGTTCGGCTGCACGAACGATGCCTACCACGTCGCCGCCCCGCCGGATGATGGCGAAGGCGCGGCCCGGGCGATGGCCTGGGCCCTGCGCGATGCGGGCATGGCGCCGGAGCAGGTGGACTACATCAACGCGCACGCCACCAGCACGCCCCTGGGCGACACGGCCGAAACGAACGCCATCAAGAAGGTGTTCGGCGACCATGCCTACCGCCTGGCGGTGAGCGCCACGAAGTCGCTCATTGGCCACGGCCTGGGCGCCAGCGGCGGCATGGAGACGGTGGCCACGGTGAAGACGATCGAGACGGGGACCATCCACCCCACCATCAACCTGCACACGCCGGACCCAACCTGCGACCTCGATTACGTCCCGAACACCGCCCGCAAGGCCGATGTCCGCGTGGCGCTGAAGAACAGCTTCGGGTTCGGCGGGCAGAACAGCTGCCTGGTGCTCACGAAGTACGAGAGGTAGGGCCGGCGCGATCCCTGGCGCCGGCCCCCGGGGTGGCTGCAATCCCGGATGCTCTACAAGTTCGGCAGGGCGGCGATGCCGCCGCCATCGACCTCGATCGTCTGGCCCGTGAGGTAGAAGGCCTGGTCGCTCACCAGGTAGCGCACCACGTTGGCGACGTCCGCGGGCCGGGCGACGCGCCCGAACGGTGAGCCTTTATCGATCTCGCGCAAGCTCTGGACGCCCTGTGTGGCTCGCGCCAGCCGGGCACCCATCTCGGTCTCGGTGAGTCCCGGGCGGACGACGTTCACGCGGACGTTGTAGCGGCGCTCCTCCTTGAAGAGCGTCATCGCCAGGGCTTCCATGGCGGCCTTCCCCATGTTGTAGGGCGCGCCATTGGGGCCGAGCCCGCGGGCGGCCACGCTGGAGATCATGATGATGTCGCCCCGGGGGCGGGTGCGCATGCCGGGGAGCACCAGCTTCGAGAGGTAGTGCGGGCCGAAGGCATGCGTGCGGACGACACGCTCCATCTCGGCCGGGTCGGTATCGGCGACGCTCTGTCCGCGGCTGGCGATGCCGGCATTGTTGATGAGGATATCGATGGGGCCGAAGTCCGCGAGGATGCCGGCGACCATGGCCTGGTCCTGGTCCCAGTCGTCCACGGAGGCGGCATACATTTTCGCCCTGCCGCCGGCCTGCTCGATGTCGGCGACGGTTGCCCGGGCGGCGGCTTCATCTCGCCGGTAATTCACGGCGATGGTGGCCCCGTCTTCGGCCAGCGCCAGCGAAATTGCGCGGCCGATGCCGCGGCCGCCTCCAGTAACCAGGGCCACGCGCCCGGCAAGTGACATTTCCACACCCCACGGGAGAAGTAGGCCGATTCTACGCGCCGGATCCCGCTGGCACCCGGCGGCCGCCGTTTCGTAAGCTCAGGGCATGGCGACCATCCCCCAGGAGATCCTTGGCACCTTCCACGAAGTAGGGCGCGACCTCTACATGCTCGGCATGGTGAGCAGCCACGGCGGCAATCTGAGTATCCGCAGCGGCAACGGCATGTGGATCACCGGCACGGGCACGATGCTCGGGCGGCTCCGCGAGCGCCACATCGCCTTCGTGCACCCGGATGGCAGGCACGAAGGCCCGCCGCCTTCGAGCGACACCCTGCTTCACTCCACCATTTATGCGCTCACCGGGGCCGGGGCGGTGGTCCATGCCCACCCTCACCATGGCATCGCGCTTAGCTTCGATGCGGGGCCCTTTGTCCCGCTCGACCTGGAGGGGCAGCTGCACCTGAAGGAGGTGCCGGTGATCGAGCAGGGGGCGGTACAGGTGGAGCAGATCGCGGCGGCGCTGCAGAAGAGCGTGGCCGTGCTGTTGCGGGGCCACGGGGCCTATGCGCGGGGCGCCACGCTCTGGGAAGCGCTCCACTGGATCACGGCGCTGGAAGAGAGCGCCCACATTGCCCTGCTCCGCCGCTGAGGGTTGATCGAGTCGCCTGCCATGGCCCGCGGGCCGATAGTCATGGCTGCCGAAGGGGTCAGCGGTCCGCTCCTCGCAGGGAACCCCGTCCCCGTCCGCGAGGAAGCCGGGGCCGGAGCTCCGCGGGTGATCAGCGAGATCCCGGTGGGTCCGGGGGCATGTTTGGCCGCGGCGGCCGCAATCCCGGGTTCGGTGTCATCCAGGGTCACCCGTGGTCCGCGGGCGGCGGCCTGCACGGCGGTGCCCGCCTCGAGGGGGAGGGCCAGCCGGCGGCTACAGTATGGGCTCCCTCCGGACGACGAGAAGCGCGGAGGCCAGATGGCCTCCGCGCTCAGGGATTCGGACGAAGGGTGCTTAGACGCGCATCTTGCGCAGCCGCTCGATGCGCTCCTCGAGGGGCGGGTGGGTGCTGAAGAGATTGGCCATGCCGCCGCTCCCACTGAACGGCTTGACGATGTAGAGCGCCGAGACCGCTTCCTGGGCGGGTGTCTCCTGCATGGGCCGCAACTGCACCCCGCGCTGGAGCTTCTCGAGGGCGCTCGCCAGGGCCTCGGGGTCGCGTGTCACCTGGGCGCCGGTCTTGTCGGCGGCGTACTCTCGCTGGCGGCTGATGCCGAGCTGGATCATCGTCGCCGCGATCGGCGCGATGAGGATGACCGCCAGCGTGACGAACGGGTTCTGGTCCCGGTCGCGGCCACCCAGGAGGCTCGACCACATCAGCATCTGGGCGATCATCGAAATCGCGCCGGCCACCGTCGCCACAATCGAACTCGTCAGGATGTCGCGGTTCTTCACGTGGCCCATCTCGTGGCCGAGCACGCCGCGAAGCTCACGGTCGGTCAGCAGCCGCTGGATGCCGGTGGTGACGGCCACCACGGCATGTTGCGGGTTCCGCCCGGTGGCGAAGGCGTTGGGCGAGTCGTTTTGGATGATGTAGACGCGCGGCATGGGCATGCGCGAAAGTTCGGCCACTTCGCGCACCATGGCGAAGAGGTGCGGGTCGTCCCGCTCCTGGATCTCGCGTGCACCGGCCATGCGCAGCGCGAACTTGTCGCTGAACCAGTAGGCAGCGAAGTTCATGACGCCGGCGAAGACCAGGAAGATCACGGCCCCGCCGGTGCCTCCGACAAGGCCCCCCACGGCCACGAGGAGGCCCGTGAGGGTCGCCAGCAGCACAGTGGTTTTCACAAAGTTCATCGTTCGAGAGCTGGATACCTCCTGCCACCCAGTATACGGCATGGGAAAGCGCACAACCGGAAAGCCAGCGTAATCGCGCCATTTGCCCGGCCGCGGCCGCGCCGGCTCCTTTGCCTTCACCGCGGGCAAACGAATGCAGGCACCGGTGATCAAGCGGCCCTGGATTGCGCGCCTAAAGCGGACCGGTACTCGCGCAGGTATCACCTGTAACGAATACGCTCGCCCACGAGAGGGGACCCTTACGTGATCAACACGCGCGAACGCATGCTGGTCCTTTTCGCGGTCGCGGCTCGTACATCACTCGACGTCATCGCTTGTGGGGATGAAGATGAGGGAGGAATGAACCTGTCTACTTGAGCGACCAGGTCGTGCCCCCGGGACCGTCCTTAATCTCCACGCCAAGCGCGGTGAGCCCATCGCGCACCTGGTCGGCGATGGCCCACTGTTTCGCCGCGCGGAGCTCGGCGCGGAGTTTGATGAGCAGGTCGATGAACGGTGCCGCCTCGCGGGCGTCCCGGGCGGGCGCCTGCAAAGTCAGCCCGAGCACGCCGCAGAGTTCGCGCAGGGTGCCCTGGGCGCTGGAGATATCCTGTCCGGCCGAGGCGGCCCGGTTGAGCTCGCGCGAGAGGTCGAACAGCGCCGCGAGTGCTCGCGGGGTGTTCAGGTCATCCTCCATTGCGTCGATGAACCGCTGGCGGAAGGCGCCCGCGTCGAGGGCGGGCCCCGCGCCGCCCCCTGTCACGAAGGCCGCGTTCCGGAGGCGTTCCGCGCCCGCCCGTGCTGCCTCGAGTGCCTCTTCGCTGTAGGTGACGGGGCTCCGGTAGTGGCTCGTGATGACGAACAGGCGCAGCGCATCGGGCCCGTACCTTTCCAGCGCTTCCCTGATCGTCACCAGGTTGCCGATCGACTTCGACATCTTCTCGCTGCCGAGCTGGAGGAGCGCGTTGTGCATCCAGATGCGGGCGAACGGGGCCTTGCCGGTATAGGCCTCGGTCTGGGCGATCTCGTTGGAATGGTGCGGAAAGATGAGGTCGGCGCCGCCGCCGTGGATGTCGATCTGTTCGCCCAGGTTCTCGAGGGCCATCGCCGAGCACTCGATATGCCAGCCCGGCCGGCCCGGCCCCCAGGGGCTGTCCCAGCTCGGCTCGCCGGGCTTCGCGCCCTTCCAGAGCGCGAAATCGAGCGGGTCGTCCTTCAGTTCCGCCGGGTCGACCCGCGCGCCGCTGCGCAGATCGTCGATGTCCCGCCGCGAGAGCGCGCCATAGCGTTCGGCCCCGAACGCGCGCACGCGGTAATAGACGTCGCCCCCGGAAGCGTAGGCGAAGCCCCCCGCGATGAGCCCCTCGATGAACCGGATGATCTGGGGGATGGTCTCCGTGACACGCGGGTAGACGTGCGCCGGCTGGACGTTCATCGCCTTCAGTTGGGCCAGGTAGTCATTGATGTTCTGCTCGGCCAGTTCGCTCATGGGGATGCCCAGGCGCTGGGCGCGGTCGATGAGCTTATCGTCGATATCGGTGAAGTTCTGGACGTGTTTCAGCGGGATGCCGCGCCAATCGAGGTAGCGGCGGAGGACATCGAAGACGATCGCGTGCAGCGCGTGGCCCACGTGCGATTCCGAGTACGGCGTCACTCCACAGACGTACATGCGCACGACGCCGTCGGCGGCGAGGGCGGGAAGGAGCTCTTGCCGGGTGTTGGTGAGGGTGTCGGTGAGTTGCATGGTTCGTCCCGTGGAGGAAGTACGGCGATCATCTTAGACGGGGCAGCCGTTGGGCACCCGGCAGGGCGTTCATCGGGGTGATTCCCTGGTTCTATCGGTGGACCGGCATCACAAATCGTCGGCGGCCGAACGATTGCCCCTAGCGATCGCAATGTGCGACCCTTACGGCCACTCTTTGGCGGGGTGACTGGCTTGCTTGCCGCCGGCCATCGGCCGGTTTGCGTCCTGGCACGCAGGCCCAAGTGCTTATGGGAAATACCTCACGCGAGGAGATCGCCGCGTGACGGCTCGGCTCCTGGAGGGGCCGGTGCGCGCCATGAACTGGCTTGCCGGCTGGGTGGACTATGGCGTCGCCATCGTCCTGGCCGCGGGGCGGCGGCTGCGCGTGCCCGTGCGGGCGGCGGAGGCCGAGTTCGAGCCCGCCTACGTTCGCCTCGCCGCCGATGGGTACGAAGGACGCGCGATCGGCGAGTATGGCCGGCCGCGCTGGGACGGGACGGAACGCCCCTCGCAGCCGTGGTTCGTGCGCCCGGCGGAAGTGGTCATGCTTTCCGTATCGTTCTTCCTTGCGGCACATCTCGTCGCGGGTGGTACAGCCTCCGTCTCGGCGCCCCAGATACGGTCGTGGTCGCTGGGGGCGAGCAATGCCGGGCCGAGCCAGGTCTCCACGGTGCTCGTGCCATCGGCCGCCACGGCGAGGCAGGCTGCGAGCGTGACGGTTACGGTGGAAGCCCCGGCGACGGCGGCTGTGGAGGCTCCCCGTGTGGAGGCCCCGAGCGCGCAGGCCACCGGGCTGGGGCGCGAACCAGCGCCGGCCGCCGCTCCCGCCCCGGGCCTTGGGGCCGCCAGCGTGCCCGCGGCGGAGCAGGAAGCCCCCACGCCCGCGCCTGCCGCCGCAGAGACGGCGCCCGCCGAACAACCGGCGCCTGTTCCCCCGGCAGCTGTCGCTCCGCCTCCGGCCGTGGCCGCGGGTGCGCTCTCATACGGGGAGGTAGTCGCCGCCGCCGCCGCGGCGGGATGGCCCGCCGACCGTCTCGACCAGGTTGCCCGCGTGGTCTGGTGCGAAAGCCGCTTCCGCGCCGATGCGGTCGGCTACGGTACCTACGGGCTGATGCAGCTCATCCCGTTCTGGTTCGAGGCCACGGGGACCGACTTCGCACTCTGGTCCGACCCGGTGACGAACCTGCGCGTCGCGCTCTACGCGTTTTCCTCCGGTGTCGAATACGGTAACGCCGCGTGGGACCCCTGGTCGTGCAAGCCTGACCAGGTCACGCTGCCCTGACCTGCCTCAGGGGAGGGGAACGCCGGGGAAGAGCGCCTCGAAGACCGCCCGCGCGATCCGCTCGCCGGCTGCCGGCGTGAGGTGGACGCCGTCGTCCGCGCGCATGAGCTGGAGCTCACCGCCGGGCCCCGGGAGATGCGTGGCGAATCCCCCCGCCGGGCCGGCCGTGACCGCCCACGCATCCACGTACGTCACCCACGGCCGGGTGGCTGCCTCCTCGCGGAAGATGGCGTTGACCACGGGCACCGAGGCGGCGAGGTCTTCCCTCCCCATGGTCGGCTGGCCCACCCACGCCACCTGCCGCCCGGGAGCCTGGAGCTGGTCCATCAGCGCGGCGACCCTCGCGCGGTAGGCCTCGGGGTTCGCCGCGGCCCCGTTCGCGTCGTTCGCGCCAATCATGAACACCACGACGCCGGGGTTGTATGCGGCCATGGCGGCGGCCAGGTTGGCCGGCCAATCGTGCAGCCCGGGGTTGAGCAGGCCCGACGAGACGACGTACCCCGGCGGCATTACGGCCTTCCCCCCGGCACGCTCGACCATCGCAAGGAGCGCGACGGTCATGTAGTACGAGGTCGAATCGCCATTGGACCAGATCGTGACCCCGGCGAGCGCACTCGCGGGATTGGAGTCCACCGCGGGTGATTGGGCGGCCGTGGGCGGCTCCGCTTGCGGCGGCCCGGCATCCGCGGGTTCGGCCGTTTGCGCTTCAGGTCCGGATACGGCGGCGGTCTCCTCTCTCTCCGGGCCCAGGGCGGGAGAAGGGGAGGGCGCGACGACGACCAGGACCTCGGGAGTGGCGGCCGGTACCAGCTCGATGCGGGCGAGCGCCTCACCACCGGGCCCACCGCCCGACCAGAGGGCGAGGATGGCGCCGGCGGCCATGGCTCCAATCGCGAGCGTGGCGGGCAGGAGGAGGCGAGAGGCCGCCACGGGCTCTGCCTGCCGCGTGTCAGCGATCTCGTCCAAGGTGACTCCATGGTAGAGCAAAGCACAACGGGAGATGCGCGGCCGCGGGGCGAACGTCTACAGGGGCGCGTCGTCCTCGCCATCCCGTGGCGGGCCCGCCGGGGCCGGCGATCTCCGGGAACGGAGGGGGAGCACCACCAGGAGGATGCCCACAAGAAACACGAGCGTGCCGATCGCCATGAAGGCGATGCCGAAGCCGCGCACGTAGGGCAGCTTCACGGCAAGGTCGGCGCGCACGGTCACTCCCCTGGAGGCGTCGGCGTTCATGACGACGAAGGCGTGCTGGCCGCCACGGACACGCCAGTCGAGCTCCTGTTCTCCCGGTCCCGAGACGGAGGCGAGCCAGGCCGATGAGCCGCCGGGCACTGGCGCCGGTTGGCTGCCGGGCACGATGTTTTCGTCGTACGAAAGGGGGTCGAACTCGATGCCCGTGAGGCGGGCGTAGGTGCTCCCCAGCAGAAACGCGCCGACGGCGTCCTCGCGGCCTATCCCGATGAACACCTCGCCGCCGTCGGCGCGTTCCGCCCGGATGCGGATGCGCACCTTGCCTTCGCGGAAGCCCGGGTCACTGCTGCGGTCCTCGAGTTCGATGGTGCGCGAGACAAGCGCATAGGTCGCCGTGGAAAGCTCGCCGGGACCGCTGCTGATGTAGCCATCGGAATCGACCGCGCGATACGTGCCGAACCCGCTGACGGCGCAGCCGAAGCCGAGCAGCATCGCGACTGCGCCAAGGATGATGAGGAAGACGCGCACG
>DAOKYT010000078.1:0-10515 GCA_035326025.1 Tepidiformaceae bacterium | reverse complement strand
GCGCCCACCTGGGCGAGGGCGTGTCCGGTGAGCTCTCCGACCCGCCCGTAGCCGATGATGACGACGTGTCCTTCCCGCGGGAGTTTGGGCTCGGGCAGCTCGCCCTGGCGGTTGATGAACCGCCAGACCGGTCCAACCCGGTGCAGCGCGGCCTCGACGACCGGCAGCGAGCGGAAGGCGATAGGGTTGACGACGATCGAGGTTGCGGCGGCCGCAAGGATCACGTTGTACGTGACCGGTGTCATCAGGCCGCTCCCCAGCGATTCATCGGCGATGATGAACGAGAACTCGCCGAGCTGGGCCAGGCCCGCGCCAACCACGAGCGCAGTCCGGGCCGGGTAGGGAAAGACCGCGGCAGTCAGGAACGCGATGGTCGCATTACCGAAGAGCACCAGCAGCGTCACCGCGAGGTAGAGGTCGAGGTTTTCGAGGACGAGCTCCGGGTCGACCAGCATCCCCACCGAGACGAAGAACAGGACGGCGAAGGCGTCACGCAGGGGCACTACATCGGCGGCCACCTGGTGGCTGGTCTCGGTTTCCGAAACCACGACGCCCGCCACGAAGGCGCCGAGGGCGACAGATAGCCCGAATGCCGCGGCGCTGGTGGCGATGCCGAGGGCCGCGGCGACGAACGCGAGGATGAAGAGCTCGCGGCTGCCGGTGCGGGCCACGAGGGAGAGCAGCCCGGGCAAGAGCCGCGCGACGAAGACGAGCATGATGATGACGAACACGGCCGCCTTCAGCACGGCCACCGCCAGGTTGCTCCAGAAGTCCCCTTCGTGGCCCGGCTCCAATGTCGGGAGCACGGCCAGTGTGATGATGGTCAGCAGGTCCTGGGCGATGAGCCAGCCGATCGCGACGCGGGCATGGACGGTGCCCATGAGCCCGCGGTCTTCGACCGAGCGAATGAGGACGACGGTGGAGGCGATGCTGATGGCCAGGCCGAGGGCGAGCGACTCCCGCCCCGGCATACCAAACGCCAGGCCGAGCGCGGCCCCCGCGGCGGTGGCCAGGGTAACCTGGATGAGCGCCCCGGGAATGGCGATGCGGCGGACCGTGAACAGGTCGGACAGGTTGAAGTGGAGGCCGACACCGAACATGAGGAAGATGACACCGAGGCCCGCGAGCTCCTCGATCGCCTCCGCGTCGGCATCGTACCCGGGCGTGAGCGGGGAGATGACCAGGCCAGCCGCGAGATAGCCGGCGATGGGCGAAATGCCCGCGAGGCGCGCAAGAATCCCGCCCGCGACGGCCAGACCGAGCGCCGTCGCGATCGACGTCAGCAGGGAGAAATCTTCCAACGTGTAGAGACTACAGGTGATCCGCCGGTGGCGGCGGTCAGATCAGCGAGGATGCGGCCGCGTTGCCCGGCGGCGGCCAATTCGGCCAAACTCTCTGCATGGGAGTTCACGGGGAGGGGCAGGCGCGGCACGCCGGGCGGATCCTGCTGGCCACGAACAACCCGGGAAAGGTGCGGGAGTTCCGGAGGCTGCTCGAACCGTTCGGCTTCGTGGCGGTGACGCCCGCGGAGGCGGGCATCGCCGTTGATGTGGAGGAGGACGGCCAGAGCTATGCCGAGAACGCCATCCTCAAGGCGCGCGCCTTCGCCGCGGCGAGTGGGATGACGGCGCTCGCGGATGACTCGGGCATCGAGGTCGACGCGCTCGGTGGGGGGCCAGGGATGTATTCGGCGCGTTATGGCGGCGAGGGGCTGGACGACCGTGGCCGCGTGGATCTCTTGCTCCGTGAGCTGCGGGATGTCGCGCCAGAGAAGCGGACCGCCCGCTACCGGGCGGTCGTGGCTATCGCCTTCGGGGACAACCGGGCCGAGCCGGTGACCTTCGAGGGTGTCCAGGAAGGGCGGATCGGCTTCGCGCCCCGTGGCGAGCGGGGATTCGGGTACGACCCGGTGTTCCTGCTTGCCGACGGGAGGACGCAGGCCGAGGCGACCGACGACGAGAAAGACGAGATCAGCCACAGGGCCCAGGCGGTAAAGGCCGCGGCCAGGTACTTGCTGGGGCTGCGCGAGTGATGCGGCGGATGATGTCCGCGGCGATGGGGTTGGCCCTCTGCGCGGCCGCCTGTGGCAGCCCGTCGAGCGCCATCCCGGATGTGCCGGAGTGCCCGGCCGCGGCGCCGCTGCCCACCTCGCGGACGACCCCCGGGGCGGTTTCGGTCCAGGCGTTCTTCGCGCGGGTGAGGGAGGGTACGGCGCGGTTGTACCAGGCGCGGGAAGACCTCCGGGCCGATTACCCGGAGGACACGTTCTACCGCCGGGAGGACTTTCGCCCCGATTTCATCGCTTATGCCGACGAGACGATCTGCACGTCACGGGCGCTGCGCGAGCTTTCGGCCCCCATACCGGCGATCGAGGAGTTCGAGCGGCGGCTGGATGCCGCGCTCAGCGCGTTAATCGACCACACCCTTGCGGGGCGCGACGCCGTGCGAACGCGCAACGTTTCGGAGTACCGCGACTGGTTCGCCGGCGTCGACGAGAGAATCGGCGAGGTGCTGGCGGCCGCCCGCCGCTGAAGATCGACAAGGCGCGGGCCAGCGCCCACAATCGAACCATGGCCATTCGCCACCCGGAACGCCCGGCCTGGCTCAAGGTGCGGTTCCCGGCCGGTGGGAAGTACGCCGAGCTCCAGGATCTGATGCGGAGCCAGGAGCTCCATACCGTCTGCGAGGAAGCGCGCTGCCCGAACATCGGCGAGTGCTGGAGCCGCGGCACGGCGACGTTCATGATCCTCGGCGATACCTGCACGCGGTCGTGTGGCTTCTGTGCCGTGAAGACAGGCCGCCCGGGGACGGTCGACCATGGCGAGCCGAGACGGGTCGCGCTGGCCATCCAGCGGATGGGGCTGCGCCATGCCGTGATTACCAGCGTGAACCGCGATGAGCTGGCCGGCGGGGGCGCGGGGATCTTCGCGGAAACCATCCGGTGGGCCCGGCGGCTCTCGCCGGAAACGACCATCGAAGTGCTCATTCCCGACTTCAAGGGCGATTGGGACGCGCTGGCCACGGTCCTCGAAGCGCAGCCGGAGATCCTCAACCACAATACCGAGACGGTGCCCCGGCTCTACCGGCAGGTGCGCCCGCAGGCGGTCTACGAGCGGTCGCTCGAAGTGCTGCGCCGGGCGAAGGAGATGGACCCGGGGACGGTGACCAAGAGCGGGCTGATGGTTGGGCTGGGGGAAACGCGGGAGGAACTCCTGGCGGTGTTCGAGGACCTCGCCGCCCACCGGGTCGAGGTGCTCACCGTGGGGCAGTATCTCCAGCCGACCCCGGCACATCTGCCGATCGCCCGCTACTGGAGCCCGGACGAGTTCGCGGGGCTGAAACAGGCAGCCGAGCGCATGGGCTTCCGGCACGTGGAATGCGGCCCGCTCGTGCGGAGCTCGTATCACGCCGAGGAGCAGGCCGTCTCGGCACGGGGGGCCGGGTTGACACTCCGTTCGGGGAATTGGAGTAGCATCGCGCCCATCCCGTTGGTGGACGGCCGGCAGCCGGAGGGGCACCCTAAGGGCAAGCCCTGATTGCCAGGCTTCCGAAACGGGCCTAGTTTCGGCGGGTGCAGCGCACGATGGTTGGAAGAACGGCCACCCTGGACGAAGCGGAACACTACCGGCGGGAGGCGCTTGGCGCGTTCGCGCACGAAATCCGGACGCCGCTGACCTCGATCAAAATGGTGATGGAGCTGGCCCGCCGCCAGTCCAGCGACGGCCAGCTCGTGCTCGACCGGGAGCTTGCGGAGATGCTGCGCACCTCGGTGGAGGACCTGCAACACCTCGCGGACGACCTGCAGGAGACTTCGCGCCTGGAACGGGGGCGGCTGGCGCTGGCGACCGGCCCCTGCGAGCTCGGTGCCGCGATCGAGGCGGCGCGAGATCTGCTGGGTGGGCAGCCCACCCTCGAAGTGGAATTCCAGGGGCCGGTGGAGGGGCCGTGGGATGCCCCGCGGCTGGTCCGCGCGCTCGCTGGCTTCGCCACGTCGGTCAACCGGATCGGCGACGGGAGCGGGAGGGCGCGGCTGGAGGTGACGCTGGACGGGGAGACCGTTGCCCTGCGATTCGTGAGCGGTTCGGCGCGCGATGGCAACCGGCCGGTTGGGGCGGATGCCGGATTTTCATTTTTCCGGGCGCGGCAGCTTGTGCTCGCCATGGGCGGGTCCGTACACTCAGCCCGAGCCGAGCGATTCGCGACGTTTTTTGTCGCGCTCCCGCTCCGGGCGCCGGGGGGCGGTGCACGTGGTTGAACCGATGAAGATTCTGCTTGCGGAAGATGAGCGCACCATCTCTCGCCTGATTAAGCAGGTGCTGACGAACGCGGGCCATGAAGTCATCGGGGTGCAGAGCGCGGCCGAAGCCGTGGAACAACTTTCGGTGGCCACCTTCGACCTCGTGCTGCTCGACCTGAACCTGGCCGATGGCGACGGGATGCGGGTGGTGAGCTCGCTGGAACAGCGCGGCGGGCCGGTGCCGCCGGTGGTGCTCATGACGGGCGAGGGCACACTGGACAACGATGACCCGCGCACCCGGCGCGTCGCCCGGGTGCTGCCCAAGCCCTTCGACCTCGACGAGCTCGAACAGACCGTCAACTTCTTCGTGGCCTGACCGCCCCGGCCCACTGCCGGGTAGACTGGGCACATGATGCTCTTGTTGCGCGCGCACATTCCCACGGGCGGGTGGTGAGGGGTGGCGGGCCCCAACGACATCGCGCTCCAGCCTCCGCTCTCCGGGAACCCGGGCGTGAGCCCGGCGGCCGAGGATCGCGCATACCTGGGCTTCATCGCCGCGGCGCTGGCGGCGGCACTCGCGGGCGGGTTCCTGCTGGCAGCCTGGCTCCCGCTGGCAGCCACGGGCAACGCCCCGGGACAGGACCGGGTGCCATGGCTGATCCAGGCCCATGGTTGGATACAGGTCCAGGGCTGGGCCGGGTTGTTCGTCGCGGGCATGGCTCTCCGGCTGATGCCTCGCTTCGCCGGGCGGCCACCCATCGGCAGGAAGGTGACAATCCCTCTGCTCATCGTCCTTGGCGTGCCGGTGGCCCTGCGCATGACGCTCCAGCCCTGGGCATCCGGGAGCGCGGCCGAGCTTGCGGCGTGGACCATCGGCGTAAGTTCGGCGCTGGGAGCCATAGGGGTCGCGGGCATCCTGGCGTTCACCCTTTCCCTGGGCCGGAAGCCACGCGACCCGTGGCGGTATTTCGCCTGGGCGGGGGCCGCATGGTGGGGCGGCCTGGCCCTGATGCTCTGGGAGTGGGGAAGGCGCGCGGCGGACCACGAGGGCCTGGCGCCTATCGCGTGGGACGACACGATGACCTGGGCGGTCCTCCTGGGGCCCATCGGCAACTTCATCTGGAGCGTGCAGAGCCGGAGCGTCCCCATCTTCTTCGGCCGCAAGACGCCGACGTGGCGGCAGGCGCTCGTCCCGGGGGTCGCCTACAACGTGGGGGCCGCGCTTGTCGCGCTCTCGCTGGCACGCGAAGGCGAGACCGCCGCGCGGATGAGCGGAGCCGGACTGGCGCTGGCCGGCGGCGGGATGGCGTGGCTCGCGGTGATTGCCGGCTCGGTGTGGGGCCAGGCGAAGCGGTTGCGCCCACGCGCCAGGCCCGCCGCCCGCTTCGTGCTGGCCGCGAACCTGAGCGCGGTGGTCGCGGGAGTCTTGCTCGTGTGGGCCGGGACGGAGGCGGCGCTTGACGCCGAGTACGTGCGCTTCGCGGCCCGTGACGGCGCGCGGCACATCGTCGGGGTGGGGCTGGTGACCATGCTCATCCTGGGGATGGCGCGCCTGGTGGCCCCGGTCTTCGCGCTGGAACGGACCGAGTCGGGTGTGCCCCGGCTCTACGAACGGATGCCGTTCTGGCTGTTGCTCGCGGCGCTCATCCTGCGGGGCGGGTCGGCGCTCCTGGCGGAGGAAATCAGCTACGAGGCGCGGATGCACGTGGCAGCCGGCGCCGGCACGATGGCGTGGGTGGCGCTTGCCGTGTTCGCGCTGAGCGTCGCCCGCGCAATCCGCAACGAAGGCGCCAGCAAGCGCGCGCTCGAGGCCCAGGCCCACGCTGCCGCGGAACGCCGGGCCAGGGGTCAGTAGGGCAGCCCTTCGAGCCCGAGGAGCGTGCGGGCATAGCTGGCGCGGCCAAGGTGGCCGTTCCCGTGGCCGATGAGCCCGTGGAGGATGGCCTCCATCCGCGGGACCGGGCCCCAGGGGCGCATGACCTGCACCTCGGCCAGGTACGCGTCGCTCATGCCGGCGATGCGCGGGACGACGGCATCGAGCACCGCCCGGGTGTAGCGGTTGAACTCGACGGGCGCGGGGAAGCGCATGGCGTAGGCGTCGTTCGGGTCCTGGCCCGTCCCCTGGTCGACTTTCGGCAGGCCCCACTGCTCGTGGAAGCCCTGCTGGAGCCAGACCGGCTGCTCGCGGTCGAAGACGAAGTGGATGATGTTGTCGATCGTGCGGACGACGTGCCAAACGTCCCAGCCGATGCTGTTGGTGACGCCGCCGCGCGTATCGCAGAGCTGCTCGACGGTCAGGCCCTCGACGGCGCGGAGCGCGTACTGGAGCACCCGCCCGGTGACGGTCGAGAGCTGGGCCTGGAGGGTGGGCGGATTGCCCATGCCGGGGAGATTCGGGATGTCGGGCGGCCGGGTCACAGGGCTTTCACCTGTGGGAGGATGTCGCGGCCAACCACGTCGAGGGCGCCGGGCTTGTCGACGCCGGCGAGATAGCCGATGGCGGCCTGGGCACCCGCTTCGGCGAGCTGCCCGAGCTGGTCGACCGTCTCCGCGGAGCGTTCGCCGTTGAGGCCGGGGTCGAGGCGCAGGAGGACGGTGCGTTCGATCTCGTTGTAATCGCGGCCGATGGCCTCGCAGTGGCGGCGGAGGACCTCGAAACGGTGGCGGACGGCCTCGACGCTGTCGGCTCGGACGTTACAGGCGTTGGCGTATCTCGCGACGATCCGGAGGGTCTTCTTCTCGCCGCTGCCCCCGACGAGGATCGGCGGGTGGGGCTTCTGGAGAGACTGGGGAGAGTTGAGCGTTTCGCGGAGCTGGTAGTGCTTCCCTTCGAAGGGCCCGTCCTCGCTACTCCACATCTGGAGGCAGATCTGGAGCGTTTCCTCAAGGCGTTCGAAGCGTTCCTTGAGGGGTGGGAACGGGATGCCGAGGCCGAGATGTTCCCGTTCGAACCAGGCGGCGCCGATACCCAGCCATGCGCGGCCACCGGAAAGGACATCGAGCGTGGAGACCTGTTTGCAGAGGAAGCCGGGGTGCCGGTAGGTCACTCCAGTGACCATTGTGCCCAGCGAGGCCGTCTTCGTGTTCGCCGCGATGAAGCCGAGGGCCGTGTAGGCCTCGAGCATTTCGAGGTGGGCGGGGCCGACCTGGGGGATCTGGAACAGGTGATCCATCACCCAGATGGAGCTGTAGCCAACATCCTCGGCGGTCCGGGAGATGTTGGCGAGGTTTTCGCCGAGCCTGGGCTCGCCGCCCTGCCAGGTGAAGTTGGAGAGTTGGAGGCCGAGCTTCATGCGGGGATTGTGGCATATCCGGGCGGGGCGCGCGGAAGGCGCAGGCCCGTCTGCTTCGCCATCCATGAACGCCACCCGCCAGGCCACCTGGCCCGCGGGGGCGGGTTTGGAGCGAAGATCCGTCCAAAACGCGCCGCTTCTTCACAACTTCTTCGCAATTGAATCGGTATTGTCCGGGCATCCGGTCGTTGTGCCGGTGGTTCCCTCGCCTGCCTCCCCTGGCCCTGGGGCCGGGGGAGCAGGCGCTCATGACGTGGGCGCCCGGATTGGGGATGGAGCCTGGAGTCCTGGCTGTCGAGGACGCCGCGAAGACACGCGAACGCACTCGCCCTTGCCCGGACCGGTAATCGTGGCGCGGGAAGGCCCGGAGCCGGCCCGGAGTCACCAGCATCGCCATCGCCATGCCGTGGCCGGAGAACCCGGCGGCCATCGGGGCTCGTCCCCGTTCTCCCTCGCGATGACACGGTGGCCGGGCCGGGTGGTACCGGGCCACGAACACGCCCAACCTGCAAGCGCCGGGGCTTCGTGGTTCAATGGCGGCTCACCGCCGCCGGAGGATGACGATGGATTTCGAACTTAGCGAAGAGCACCGCCTGATCAAGGACACGGCGCGCCGCATCGCCCGCGAGGTGGTGGCGCCCCGGGCGAAGGAGGTCGACGAAACCGGCGAATACCCCTACGACTTCTTCGACGCGTTCAAGAGGGCCGGGCTCCTGGGCATGGCCATCCCGGAATCGATGGGAGGGACCGGGAACGGCATCCTCCCCCTTTGCCTCGCTATCGAAGAAGTGGCGAAGTATGAATGCGGCGCCGGGCTGATGCTGGTGCTCAGCGGCCTGCCATCGCGGCCGATCATGTTCGGGGGGACGCCCGAGCAGCAGCAGAAGTGGCTCCCCGCGCTCTGCGGCGGCGAACGGAAGGCGGCATTCTGCCTGACCGAACCCGACCACGGCTCCGATGCGGCAAACCTCCAAACCCGGGCCGTGCGCGACGGCGATGACTACATCCTGAACGGCAACAAGGTCTACATCTCCGGGGGCACCGTGGCCGATTACCTCACGGTGTTCGCCAGGACCGGCGGGCCCGGGGCGAAGGGGATCAGCGCGTTCGTGGTGGATGCGCACGCGCCGGGGGTGGTCATCGACCGGACCGATGACAAGATGGGCGTGAGGAGCGTCCCCACGGCGCACTTCAGCTTCCAGGATGTCCGCGTGCCTGCCGGGAACCTCCTTGGGGGTGTCGAGGGCGCGGGGTTCAACCACGCGATGCTGACGCTGAACTCGATGCGCCCGACGGTGGGCGCGCGCGGGGTGGGCCTGGCCGAGGGCGCCGCGGGCTACGCGATGGAGTGGGCCCGCGAGCGGAAGGCGTTCGGGAACGCGGTAATCGACTTCGAGGCGATCCAGTTCATGTTCGCGGACATGGCCATCCAGATCGAGGCGGCGCGCAACCTGGTCTACAAGGCTGCCTGGCTGGTGGACCAGGGCAAGTTCATGAAGGAGTACGCGCACCACCTTTCCATTGCGAAGGCCTACGCCACCGAGATGGCGAACCGCGTGGCGTTCGACGCGCTCCAGGTGCTGGGCGCGCAGGGCTACATGAAGGACCACCCGCTGGAGCGGCACTACCGCGATGCCCGGCAGCTGATGATCGTCGAGGGGACGAGCCAGGTTCAGCGCGTGGTCATCAGCCGGGCGATGATCGACCGGAACCTCGTCTACGGATAGACGCGCGGCCGTTCTGGTACCATGGTGCGCATGACAGCGCCCGCAGCGGCCAGGCCGTACACGGCCGAGGAATTCCTCCACATGCCCGGGAACGAAGGGGCGGAACTCGTGGATGGCCAGATCGTGGAGGTACCGACGGGGAGCATCTCAAGCTAAATCGGGGGCTTCCCGTTCGCCCGTGCGTTTGAGTTCGTGGAGAGCAGCTCAACGGGTTGGGTCTTCCCGCAAGGGACGGGAGTGACGATCTGGCCGAGCCGGCCGGGGCATGTCCGCAAGCCCGACCTCGTGTTCGCGCGGAGGGGCCGGCTGGCCGTGGGCAAGCCTCCGGCGGGCCGGATGACCGTCGTGCCGGACCTGGTGGTCGAAGTGGTTTCACCGGGCGACGAGATCGAAGCGTTCGAGCAGAAGCTGGACGAATACCGGGAGGCGGGAATCCCGCCGACCTGGATGATCTACCCCGGGACGCGCCGGGCGCACGTGCCGGGGGCAAACCGGCCGCGGACCGAAGTCGCCCCGGGTGGCGTGCTCGATGGGGAGGATGGACTGCCCGGGTTCACCTGCAAACTGGCGGAGCTCATCTCCGCGGCCGCGCGGGCCGGCGCGCAGGCGCCCCATGACGCGAGAGTCGACCGGGAACGCGATCCCGCGGCCGGCGGCGTGCGTGCCCCTGCTCGACGCCGCCGGGCGGGCCCTCCTGTTCAAGGGCAAGGAGCCGGGCAGCGAGACGGGGTCCTGGTCGATGTAGGGGTGTGGCGGACTGCATCACACCCCCGGGTTGTCTGCCAGTGGGGACGTGTTACCAGCCGCGAGCCGCGAGCAGCTCTTTTTCGGCGAGCGATGAAACACTGATGCCAGGCATCGCCTTGCCGAGGCCCCGGCTGACACGCGCGATGATCTCCGGGTCCTGGTAATGGGTGGTCGCCTCGACGATCGCTTTGGCGACGAGCGGGGGGTTCTCGGACTTGAAGATGCCGGAGCCGACGAAGACGCCATCGGCGCCCAGGCGCATCATCAGCGCGGCATCGGCAGGGGTCGCGATGCCGCCGGCCGCGAAGTTCACGACCGGGAGCCGGCCTTCGCGCTTCACCTGCTGCACCAGCTCCAGGGGCGCGCCGAGTTCCTTGGCGGCTGTGTAGATCTCATCGTCGGCGAGGGTCTGGAGGCGGCGGATTTCGTCCTGGACCGTGCGCATGTGGCGGACGGCTTCGACGATATCGCCGGTGCCGGCTTCGCCCTTGGTGCGGATCATGGCCGCGCC
>DAOKYT010000077.1:0-10519 GCA_035326025.1 Tepidiformaceae bacterium | reverse complement strand
TCCAGGCCCCGCTGAGGACCAGCCCGAGGTAGGTCAGCGCGTCCCGGATCTTCAGTCCAAGCCCGGCGAGAGACCCCGCTGCCCTGGCCCCAACAACGTATGGCGCCAGCGAGTCTGTCGCTCCATGCCCGCCCCATGTACTCCTTCGGCCCGGACGTCTTCGCCTGGATCGAGGCGCACTGCGGCCCGCCTTCCGGCGAGCATACCGGGCGGGTGTCCCGGCTGCGTCCAGTGGGTTGATTTGTGGGGCCAGCGGGTACCGGCGAGAATGCGTGGCGTGCACGAGCCCGCGGCCGGGACAACGACAAGCTACGACGAGATCCCGTACCCCGGGTCGGCGGTGACAACGACGCACCCGGCGCATGTGGGGGCGGTCGCCCGGCTGTTCGGGATGAACCCCGCGCGCCCGGAGCGTTGCCGGGTGCTCGAGCTCGGGTGCGGCGATGGCGCAAACCTGTTGCCCATGGCCCATGGGCTACCGGGCTCCCGGTTCGTGGGGGTCGATCTCTCCCGGAAGCAGGTGGAAGGGGCGCGCGCCGTCGCGCGGGAGCTGGGGCTGGCAAATGTCCGCTTCGAAGCGATGGACATCCGCGACGCGCGGGCGATTGAGGGGCCATTCGATTACATCGTGTGCCACGGTGTGTTTTCCTGGGTGCCCGGCGAGGTTCGTCATGCAATCCTGGAGTGCTGCCGAGAGCTCCTGGCGCCGCAGGGCGTGGCGTTCGTGAGCTACAACGCGCTGCCCGGGTGGCACATGCGTGGCATGCTGCGCGACATGATGGTGTTCCACGCCCGGCACTTCGCGGACCCCGCGGAGCGCGCGACGCAGGCCCGGGCCATCGTGAACTTCGTGGACGAAGCCTCGGGTCTCATCAGCGATGGCTCCGGGAGGGCGAGCCCCTTCCACGACCACATCGCCGCCGAACGCAAGCTCATCGAGAGCCGGCCCGACTACTATCTGCTGCACGAGTTCCTGGAGGACGAGAACCGGGCGTTCTACCTGCACGAGTTCGCGGAGATGGTCTCGGGCTTCGAACTGCAGTACCTGGCCGACGCCAGTTTCTCGACGATGCTGACGATGAACCTGCCCGAGCGGGTGGGAAGGACCATCGAGGAGATCTCCGCCGATCACCTGGCCGTGGAGCAATACCGCGACTTCGTAACCAACCGGATGTTCCGGCAGTCATTGCTCTGCCGGGCCGGTGCCCAAATCAACCGGGCGCTGAGCGTCGAACCGCTCGCTGAGATGTACTTCCGGCTGGCGGCGCCACCGGGGCCACGGCCCTGGCCCGATGACGCCGCGCCGATCCCCGGCGGGGGTTCGCTGGCAATAGCCGCGCCCGCTGCCCGGCGGATGGTTATGGCGCTGCGCGAAGCGTTCCCCGGGGTGCTGAGCTTCCAGGAGCTACGAGTGGCGGGAGCGGACGCCGATCATCCCGGCCCGGAGGAGTACATCGGAGGCATCCTCTTCACCCTGCTGGGACATGACGCAATCGATATGCGCTGGCATCGGCCGGAACTGGTCACGCGGGCGGGAGAGCGGCCGAGAGCGACCGCCGTCGCGCGCGCCATGGCGATGCGGGGCGGTTCGCTGCCGAATACGATGCACTATGCCGTCACGTTCGACGAGTTTACCTATGGATTCGTCCCGTATGTCGACGGGACCCGTGACCGGGTGGCGCTCGGCGAGGCGGTGCGGGAGTTGCTCGGCCGCCCCGGGATGACCCTCCAGGCGGAAGGGGGACCCATCGATGCCGCCACGCTGGAGGAGCCGGACATCGCGGGGATCGTCGAACAACTCCTTAGGGGCCTGGCGGAGTTTGGGCTGCTGGAGGCTTAGCGGCCGGCAGTTTCGGCGATGGCGACCAGTTCGTCCGGCGGCATGGCCCCTGGCTTTACGCCGCGAGCCGCGAAGTCGGTGGCGATTCGGCGAACGGTGGTGTTGTAGGGCGTTGGGATGCCGTGGAGCTTGCCGAGGAGCTCGATTTCGCCGTTCAGGTAGTCGACCTCGATCGTGGAGTGGCCACGGAGGACGCTCTGAAGCGTCGAGCTGCCCCCGCGAGCCTGGCCCCCGACTTCGGTTGCGCGGTAGTGGTCGGTGACACGGCGAGCGTACTCGTCCTGGGAGGTGGCCGTGATCCCGGCAGCGGCATAGCAGGCGGCGGCTTCCTCGCGAAGGCGGGCAGTAATGGCAGCCAGCTGGCCACCCGCGCCCCAGGACATCCGCCCGGTGATGACATCCAGGCCATTGCCAAGGTTGAGCATGAGCTTGCGGTACTTGAGCGCCATGGCATCGGGCGCCGGGCTGGCATGGAACTTCGACAGCGCGAGCGCGGCACAGACGGCTTCGATGGTGGCGTCGGTCCCGGAGGGAAAGACGCCGGCATGAAGGCATCCGCTGAGCGGGGCGGCCGAGGCAATGACCTCGCCGGGGACGAGGAATGTGGCCGGGAGGGCGACGAGCATGGCATAGACGTGTTCGAATCGGCGCGCGGCGAGGCGCTCGTTCTCGACGCCGTTCTGCGCGCAGATTACCGGGACCGAGGTGCCCGCCGCGGACTCGAGGTCGCGGAGAGCGGCATCGGTGTCCTGGGTCTTCATCGCCAGGATGACGACATCTCCGGGCTGCCAGTCAACCTCGCGCGGGTGGCCGGCTGTTGGCACCGGCATCCGGAAGTCGCCATCAGGGGCACGGAGGAGCAGCCCGGAGTCGCGAATCGCCTGCAGGTGCGCACCGCGGGCGATGAGGATGACCTGGTGGCCGGACTGGTGGAGCCTGCCTCCGATGGCACCACCGATGGCGCCAGCACCGTAGATGATGAAGCGCACGTGCGCCTCCATGGCGTGGTGAGGTGGGAAAAGCCTATCAGGAAGGCGCCGCCCGAGGGTGCCGGGAGCGCTCCTCGGGGTCAGGCCGCCTGGGGTGTCTCCTGCCGCTGGGAGCGGAGGAGGTCCACGGGAGCCTGGATGATGATGAGCGCGACCCCCGCGAACAGGACGAAGTCGCCGAGCGAGTAGATGTTCGTGCCATAGCCCGGCAATTCGACCACGTACCTGTCGGAGAGGGCGAAGAAGTGGATTTCGTCACGTTCGAGGACGACATCCTTGCCGTGGTTGGTTTGGCTGCCGAGGTGCTCGCGAGTTATTTCGGGAAAGGCCCCCGAGGATTCGATGATGGCGATGTCGACGGGCATGGCACCGCCATGGGCAGCCATGGGGATGAGATTGAGGACGATGCCGGCGGCGACGAGCCACGCGCCCCAGAACCGGCGAAAGCGCAGTGCCAGGAGTACCAGGACGGCCGTTGTGGCGAAGAAGAGGGTACGCCGGGCGATTCCTTCAAACCCGCTCGTGGCCATGAAGGAGATGGCGAGTTGCTGGGCAAGGAAGATCGCGGCGGCGGCGGCCAGAAACCACAAATCGCCCGCGCGGCCAGGCCGGCGGGCGATCATTCGGGGGACCTGCCAGATCGGCATGCCCCGTGGGTGCCGGGAACTACCAGGACTGGAACGGCGCAGCGCCGGCGAGCGCGATGACCGCGAGAGAAGCAACAGCAACGAGAGTCGAGATAAGCCGAGTCATTCCGTGTCCCTCCAGGACGCATTGAAGATGTCACTGGAAGGTTAAGCTGGGTGCTCTCGCGAAGTTCTCGCGAGAGCACCGTGGAATGCATACGGCGGGCGGGGCTAGACCGCCACACCCGCGGCAATGTCGGCGCGAAGCCGCCAGAAGCGCTCGGGCAGCTGCTCGCCGAACTCGGTCTGGTAGGTTGAGCCGTAGTCATCGATAAAGCTGAGGGCCTGCACGACCTGCCCGGCCTTGCTGCGGTAGCGGGCGAGCTGGTAGGCGGCCTCCTCGTTGTACTGGTTCGCACGGAGGACGCGCTCCATGCAGAGCGCGGCCGATTCGTAGTCCTCGCGGCTGGCGAAGTACGCGGCGAGCATGGCGAGCGACTCGTGGGCGTCGCGTTCAAGCCGCGCGCGCGTGGCCGCGGCCCACTCGGACTGGAAGATCTCGGCGAAGGGGCCGCTGTACTTTTCGAGGGCTTCCTGGAATGCGAGCGCGCGCTCCTTCGAGCCCGGCTGCGCACGGCGGCCGCGCTCAATCGCCGACTCGAACTGCTCGACATCCCAATCGAACTGGCCGTCGGGGTTGAGGAGGTAGGTACCGTCGCGCTTCACCACACTGTCCTGGTACAGGGCCTTGCGGATGCGATAGAGGTTCGAGTGGAAGGCGCTGTTGCACTTTTCACGTGGCAGGTCGGGGTAGAGGTGCTCAACCGCCTCCTCCTTGCGCAGGCCGGCGCGGCGCGAGAGCAGGAGGAAGAACATTTCCTTTGCCCGGGCGCTGGCCCACTGCTCGTCGGTGACTTCGCGGCCACCAACGGCGACCGCGATGGTGCCGAGACTGCGGGCGACGACGCGAGGCAGACGGCCGCTGGACTCGGCCGCGGGCTGCTCTTCGGCGGGGGAAAGCACACCGAATGACTGGCGTTCGAGGAGATCGCGAAAGACACGAACGGCCGGACCGCGGGAGGCGGCCCACTGGGCGAACATCGGGTTCTCGCGCATGAGCGGGACGAGAGCGCTGGCCATCCACGGCTCTTTCAGGGCCTCGGCGGCTCGTGCGATCTGTTCCTGGGCTTCGGCACGGCGGTTGGCCTTGAAATGGGCCATCGCCATGCGATAGTGGGCGATCGCGAGCGAGGGCGGGACGTCCATGGATTGGAAGAGATCGGCGGCCTGCGCCGCTTCGGAGATCGCGGAGACATAGTTGCCGGATGCGAATTCGCAGGCGGCCTGCTGGAGGCGGCAATGGGCCACTTCGTAGTCGTTTGCCGAGGCGAGCGCGACGAGGAGCGCCCGGCGGGAGAAGAAATCAGCCTGCTGGAGGTCGCCAAGGCCGAGGAAGGCCGCCGAGAGGCCGGCGATGGAGAGCGCGGCGAGGGTCTCATCGAGCGCATCGGTCGCGCAGATACGGATGGCTTCTTCGTAGTGTTCGCGCGCCTTTTGGAAGTGGCCAAGGGCGAGTTCGGCGTCGCCGAGCGAGGCCGTCGCGTAGGCGACGTTCCGCTGGTTGCCGCAATCGATGCCTTCCTGCACCGCCTCCTGGAGGACGGATGCGGCGCTGGCGAAGTCTCCGGCCTGGATGTGCGACATGCCCAGGTTGTTGAGCACCCAGCCAAGGTTGGAGGAGCGGCCGAGGCTCCGCCAGCCCTGGGCCGCGCGGGTGAGCACGGTGACCGCGGCGGGGGCATCGCCGTGCATGGCCAGCGCCTGGCCGAGGGTTGAGCGGGCGAGGAGGCCCAGGGGCTCGACGTGCTCCTGCTCGCTCATGCGGATGGCCTGGTTCAGGAGCTCCTCGGCGCGGGCGAAGTTGCGCGTGACGGAAAGCTCGAATTCAGCGCTCTGGTAGGCGACCTCGGTCCGCAGGATTGGATCCTCGCCGCAGTCGACTCCGCGCAGCTGCTCGGCCGTCGTGATCGCTTCCTCGAGGCGCCCGAGGAGGCGCAGCGCCCGCAGCCGGGCGAGGAGCGCGTGGACATGCGCCGGGCCGGCCTTCGCAGGGTCGCGAAGCACCAGTGCGGACTTCCGTAGTGCCTCTTCCGGGTCGCTGTGGTGTGCGGTGAGGCGAGCAAGGAGGGCGCGAAGCGTTGGGCGGCGGACGAGCGTGGTGGTGCTCACGCATTCGAAAGCCCGCCACAGGAGGGTGAAATCCCCGTGGGTGATCAACTGCGGGCTGTGCGCCTCGAGTACGTCGGCGAGGATGCGCTCGCTGGCGGCGGAGCGGGCGAACTCCACGGCCTCCCTCAGGTCGCCCGCGGCAACCATCACCTGGATCGTGTGCTCGATGGCGGCGTCGTAATCGTCGGGGTCGTCGCGCTGGAATTCCCTGACAATGAACTGGCGCAGGAGGGGGACCAGGCGGAACTCGGATGGTGAGAGGTGCTCGCAGAGGAAATCGTGGGATGCGGCCCACGCGGTGAGCGAGCGCCATGCCGACGACCCGAAGTCGAGTTCGACTGCGGCCCTCTCGATGGAGGGGCTGAGGGCGGCGCGGCGAAGGACGTTCCGGAGGCCTTCGGGCACCCTGCCCCAGACCTCGGATTGCAGGTAGAGATCGAAGGCAGCGGCGCTCAGCCGATCACCCGCGAGGCCACCGACCAGCGAGGCCATCACCGCGACGGGCCAGCCACCGGTCCGGGCGGCGATGTCGGAGCCGGTGGCGGTGGACTGGGTGAGCGTGATGGCTGACGCGATTTCGGCGGCATCGAAGGCGAGGTCGGCGGCCTGGAGGACGGTGATTTCGCCCGTCGCGATCCGCGCGTTGACGGAAGGGATGAACGGCAATTCGCGGCCGGAGAGGATGACCTCGCTGCCCTCGGGCAGGATTTCCATCAGCCAGACCAGGAGCGCGCCGGCCTCGCGGCCATCGGCCAGTTCCTCGACGTTGTCGATGATGACGAGGAGGGGCAGGCCGGATTCGTCGGCGGCGCGGCGGGCGGCCGCGTGGATGTAGGCCTGCAGGTCGCTGAACTTGGTGGCAACGGCCGGGGGCTCGATTTCGCGGTCGCCCGCGAGCGCGGCGGCGAGCTGCTGGGCCAGGACTTCGGGTGCTCCGGCCGATGCATCGAGGGAAAGCCAGGCCGGGCGGAACTCGACTTCGGCGGCGAAGCTGGCGATGAGCGTCGTCTTGCCGTAGCCGGCTGGCGCCTGGAGGACGGTAAGGCCATTGCCGATGCTGGCGTGGAGACGTTCGAGGAGGCGTGGACGATGGACAAGCCGGCGTGGAAGCCGGGGGACAGAGATTCTGCCAGTTGCCGTCATGGTAGCCGCTCCGGGTATAAGCTCGGTTGTGCGCATTCGACCCCGCAATACTACACCCCTGGGAGCAGGCGTGCCAGCGGGAATTTCTTGACCTGTGGCCGAAGTACGGTGTTATGGTGGCCGGGCCAGCGCCCCCGTGGTTGGTGGAACGTGAAGATTCGGATTCTCATCCTGGTTGGCCTTGTGGCCGGCATGCTTTCGGTGGTGGTCTCGCTGCAGGGATCGCCGGCGAAGGCGGTTGCGGGCCCGTGCGGAACGGCACAAGGGGATCTCAGCGGGCCCGAGACAGAGCTCCTCGGCTTGCTCAACGCATGGCGGGCATCGACTCTCGGACAACCCGCCATGGTGGCATCTGCCCCGGCTAACTGGGCGGCGCAAATTCACGCCGAGGCGATAGCCAGCGGGCAAGCGTCGGGTCATACCGACTCCCTGGGCCGATCGTGGGAGCAGCGACTCCTGGACTGCGGATATCCCAGCAATTTCGTCTACTACGGGAGTGGCGAAGCGCTGGCCGGATTTCCAACCGAACAACCGGGTGGAAGCGCTGGGGATGCCCTCGCCTCGATCACGTCCTCTCAACCCGGGCACCAGAACGGCGCGCAAGCCCCGGTTCCCTGGGAGTGCGCGGGGATTGGCTACGCCAGTTCACAATCTGGAGCGTTCAGGCACGTGTGGGTGGTTGTCGTCGCATCGGCTCCGTCATCTTCGGCCTGCCCACAGTCGGTGACGGGCACGCCGCCCACCGCGACCACGACCGCGACGAACACGCCAACCCTTACCCCGACGCCGTCGCCCACACCATCGCCGACGCCCACTGCGCGGCCGGGTGCCCCGAGCGTGTACCTGGGCGCCGGCTGGAACCTCGCCATGCTGCCGCCGGGGCCGGTCGGCCAGGTGCTGGCGCGAGCGGATGGGTGCTACCGGGCGGTGTACCAATGGGATGGGAGCCGCTGGCTGCGCTACCTGCCGGGGACACCGGACTACGCGAACAATCTCTGGACACTTAACGGCGGCACCTTCTGGGTCGAAGGCACCGCCGCGAACTGTGGCCTTGTGACGCTCTGACGGCTCAGAGGACTCCGGGCAGGTCGGTGAAGCCGGGCGAACTGGCGATGGCGACGCCGAGTTGCCGCAGGGCCACGATGCAGACGAGCGCGACGAACGTGAGGATAAGGGCGTATTCGGCGAGGCCCTGGCCGGCCTCGCCCTCGTTTCGTGCGCGCGGCGCCCGCAGCCGGGCAATCGTCTTTCTCATCTGGTGTGCTCCCCTGCGAAGTCTCTCCCTGTTCCCAGATTCGGCAGTGGGGGGCCCATCAACCGTCCCGGCGAGGTGCTGTTCCGTGTCGCGCGGGTGAAGAATTTTACAGTCCGTTTACAGGGTGCCGGCCGGGGTGCGCGAGGCCGCGGCGCGCGCCGCGGCCAGCGGGACATCGGTGATAACCGTCCCGACGCCGGCCCGGTAGAGGCGGCTCAAGAGGGCCGCCGGGTCATCTTCATTGGCGCGCAGCGTCCAGGCTGACAACGTGACTCCGCGCCCCTGGAGCTCGTCGCCCAGGCTTGTCCCGAGTGCGCCAAGGTGCTCGATGGTGGCGATGTCGACCATCCATTCGACGGCCGAAGGCAGGAGGCCGTGCAGGTCGTCGATGCGGCTTGCGATGTACTCGCCGGCGGGCACGTTTGGATTCGTGGCCAGCGGGGCATCATCCCACATGCCATGCAGGCCCGCGGACTTCGGAAAGACGTTGCCATCCCGGCCCGCATCGCTGTGCCACTGGAGGGTGGGGTCGAGCGCCAGCGGGAGACCGCGCAGGCGGCGGAGGTTCCAGTGCGCCCGGGAGCCGACGAGCACGTGGTCGCGTACCGGGGCGAGCGCGCGTTCCAGCGCCCGGGCGCGCGCGGGCGTGATAACCCGCATGAGCTTGAGATCGACCTGGAGGACACAGCCGCTGCCGCGGGTCCTGTCGACCACCTCATCGAGGAAGCAGAGGCCGGTGTGGTCCGCCTCGCGGTAGCGAAGGCGCCGGGCCGCGGCGGAGTCCAGCGCCTCGACCCGGCCGGTGCCGGTCGTTTCGTGGTCAAGGCGGTCATCGTGAAAGACGAGCATGGCATCGTCGGCGAGGAAGCGGACGTCGATTTCGAAGCGGGGGACGCGCGCCGTCACGCACTCCTCGACGGCCGCGAGGGAATTGGGAACATGGCGGCCCGAAAGGGTGGCGCGATGGCAGCTGAAGGGGCGCCGCCGCCCGAAGACGACCGGTGCGAGCGAGGGGCCGTCTTCGGCATCCACGATGGGTAACAGTGTACGGTGAGCAGCCGTAACAGGCAGGGCCCATTGCGGAACCGGCCGCGGGGCAGTGACGATGTCGCGGATGGACGATGAACTTGAGGCGGCACGCTTCCGCATCTACGCGCTGCAGGACGGGGCGATACGGGCCCAGGCCCTGGCGCACGCGCTGACCATCGGCATTTTCGACCGGCTGGAACGGGCGCCGATGACGCGCGCGGAGATCGAGGCGGAGTTCGGGCTGGCGGCGCGCGTGGCACCGGCGTTCCTGGCGTTCCTCGCGAGCAACGGCCTCATCGAGCTCGGGGCCGATGGTGCGTTTCGGAACACCAGGGCGGCCGCGACGTTCCTGGTACGGGCGAGTCCGCGGTATGTGGGCGGGCGGGGACTGCTGTTCCAGGGTTTCTACGAGGCGATCGGGCACCTGCCCGAAAGCCTGGCGAGTGGGCGGGCGTGGACCCCGGAGGGGCAGCATGACATGTTCGCGGGGTTCACGGCGGAGCAGCAGCGATGGTTTGCCGATGGGATGTTCGCCAACGCGGTGCACGGTGGGCGGAGCCTGGCGGAGGTAGTCGATTTCAGCAGGTTCAAGAGGGTGCTCGATGTGGGCGGGAACGCGGGGGGTTATGCGATCGGCCTGGCGCGGGCGAACCCGCGCCTGCGGGTCACCATCTTTGATCTCGAACCGGTGCGCGCGCTGGCGCTTGAGCGCATCGCGGCCGCCGGGCTGGCCGACAGGATTGGGTTCGTGGCGGGGTCGTTCTTCGATGATGAGCTTCCGGCGGGGCACGACGCGCTGCTGCTCTCGAGCATCCTGCACGACTGGGACGACGAGGAGTGCGCGCGCATCCTTGGCAGATGCTACCGCGCGATCGAGCCGGGCGGGACAATCATTGTGGCGGAACCCATGCTGTCCGAGGATGCGACCGGCCCCGACCACCCGGCGGCGAGCGGTCTGACGATGGCGTTGCTTGGCGGTGAGAACCGCACGCGGAAGCGCATCGCGGAGATGCTGGTGGAGGCTGGCTTTGGGGGCGTGTGGATGTCGGAACTGCTGCCGCAGAACAGTGTTGTGACAGCTATTCGCGAAGGGTAAGAGCGGTATGGAAAGCGAAAAGGAGCGGGGCATGTCCCCTGTCGCATAGTGTCAATCACGTTACTATCGTTCTGTACGGCGAAGTTGCCGCGTAGCAAATGGCGCGTGATATACTCCCGCGCGTCCTGAGGGGGCCGCTAGCTCAACTGGCAGAGCAGCTGACTCTTAATCAGCCGGTTGGAGGTTCGAGTCCTCCGCGGCTCACCAGCTCCCTGTATCCGAACCGCGGGCCGGCTCCGGCAGGCCCAGCCACTTGTGGGGAAGTGTCGGAACTGGCAGACGAGCATGACTTAGGATCATGTGCCGCGAGGC
>DAOKYT010000076.1:0-11026 GCA_035326025.1 Tepidiformaceae bacterium | reverse complement strand
CCACAACCCACCGCCCGGCGCCCTTCGCACTTCGTCCTTCGCACTTCGTCCTTCGCCCTTCCCCCGTCCCGCCTGGCTCCCCCTCGCCCGCACACCGCCCTCGCGCCAGATGGCCTCTACCTCGAACCCCGCGCTCCCCTCACCGCCGTCCTCGCCGCCTTCGAACGGTGCGGCATCCGCATCGGCGGCGTCCGGAGCGCGGGCAACGAGCCTTCCTGGCACACCAGCGCGCGCCCCGCCGCCCTCGCCCGCACCAGGCTTTCCAACCAGCGATCCGCCGAGTGGTTGCCCACCCTGCCCTGCGCGTAGCGACTGAACTTCGTACAACAAATCCACAACACCGCTCCAATGTCCTATCATGCGAACCACAGCGAGCCGGGGGCATCCTTCCGCCGACTCAGCACACCGCAAAGGAACCCCTCTTGGAACGCCAAAACGGCGGGATCGTGGGGGGGGTCCGTGCGCCCTCGGGGGGGGGCGGGCGCGGAAGGCTGGTTGCCACCCGCCTCGATGAGGCCGGCGCCCAGATCGTGCGCGCGCTCATGGACCGCAACCCCAAAGTCTCCCCCTGGATCGTCGAGGACATCGGCATGGGCAACGTCGCCGGCGCTGGCGAGCTCGCCGGCATCGGCGCCGACACCATCGCCCGCCTCGCCGGGCTCCCCGCCGAGATCTCGGCCTTCGATTCCAACCGCCAGTGCGGCTCCAGCATGGAAACCCTCCACCGCATCGCCCAGTCGATCCAGGTCGGCGCCACCGAGTGCGGCATCGCCATCGGCGTCGAGCGCATGGGCCGCCAGCTCGGCGCCGGCGCCGACCGCCCGGCCACCCGCATCACCGAGTTCAACAAGCGCCGCCTCGAGCAGACCCCCGAGCAGCGCAACCTGCCACCCAACCACTTCGATTTCTTCAGCGTCCCGTTCCAGGACGAAATCCTCGACTACTCGCCCGTGCTCTCCATGACCCAGACCGCCCAGAACGTGGCCGAGGTCTACAACCTGAGCCGCGAAGAGATGGACCAGTTCGCCGTCGACAGCCACCGCAAGACCGTCGCCGCCTACGAAAAGGGCATCTATAAGGATGAGATCATCCCCCTCGAAGTCGAAGAGCCCGTCTTCGATGCCGAGGGCAACTGGGTCGAGGCCGAGCGCGGCAAGACCATCGTGTTCGACCGCGATGAGTGCATCCGCCCCGGCACCAACATCGAAGCACTCTCGCAGCTGCCCCCCGTCAAGGGCATCGTCAGCCCCACCGGGTCCGAACTGCGCATCACCGCCGGCAACTCGTGCCCCACGAACGACGGCATCAGCGCCGTCCTCCTGATGAGCGAGAAAAAGGCGCTCGAACTCGGCCTCGAACCGCTCGCCCGCATCGCCGGCTACGGCATCGCCGGCGTGAAACCCCAGGTCATGGGCCTCGGCCCGATCCCCGCGACGAAAAAGGCCCTGCGCCATGCCGGCATCACCCCCGACCAGATCGACCGCGTCGAATTCAACGAAGCGTTCGCGGCCCAGGTCATCCCGTCGTGCAAGGAGCTCGGCATCCCGATGGACCGCGTGAACGTGAACGGCGGCTCGATCGCCATCGGCCACCCGCTCGGCGCCACCGGTGCCCGCCTGGTGCTCACCGTCGCGCACGAACTGCGCCGCAGCGGCGGCAACTATGCCCTCGCCACCCAGTGCATCGGCGCCGGCATGGGCATCAGCACCATCGTCGAGCGCATCTAAGCCCGGGGACACGGGCAAACCACGGACGGGGGCCAACTGGCCCCCGTCCGCTGTCTCCACCCCTCCCCCGTCCCCATCCAGTGCGCGCCGGTCATGGCGCGCTGCGATGCCCGAGAGCAGGCGCGAAACCCTCGCACTGCTGATGGCGCTGGGCGCCGGGATGCGGGCCAGGGTCCGCCGCGCCCGCGTGGCGTGACAGGCGCGCTGGTACGCCGCGCTACAGCCGTCCCGCGGCCTCCGCGAGGCCACCCGGTCGCGCAGCGTCTCGTCGATGGGGCGGAAGCTGATCCCGAGGTAGCTGCCGCCGTGCATTCGCGCTCGGGCTGAGTTCCGCTGGGCCGTCCACGCTTCGCCGAAGGCTACACGATGTTGTAGTCCCTGGGGTCGTGCACCATCTTGTAGTCTTCCGGATCGAGGTAATGGCACCACGTTCGCCGGGGATTCCTGACTGTCAGCGCCCTGTTCGCGCCAGGCGCACGCCACGCCGCGCTTTCCGCCCGTGGCACGCCATCGAACCGGTGCGTCACAAATTCGAGCGCCGGTCGAAGGTCGGTATCCGTGGAAAAGATCACGCCCACGTCGTATCGCCCTTCGACCGCCCCGGCAACGAAGTCGATTGCGAGCGCTACATCGATGCCCTTCTCGCGTGGCTTCTCGTCCGGCCAGTTGGTTGGGTAGAGCAGAGTTCGCGCGATCACCTTCACGCCCGCGGCTTCCCACGCGGCGCACTGCCGCATATGCGCCGCGTAGATTCGCGGCTGCTTCGATGATTCTGGCCGCCCGGTATACACCCGGACCTCGCTGAGCGTCCTCGTCAGGCCCGCGGGAGGGCGGCTGCAAATCAGGTTTCCGATCGCCAGAGGATCAACCTGGCCATGGACGTGCGGACGTTCCCCGCGCAGCGGGGAGAACGAGTCCCGCGCGCACCGGTAAACGTTCTGCGCGTCGATGTACACAATCACCCGGTCCGGCATGCCCGGGGATAATAAATAACCCCGCCAGTTCGCGTCTGCCAGGGCAGTCGCGGACGACGGGGAACATTGTTCGCCCCGAAGGGCATCTTAGTTATCGGCGTGCGGCCCCGGCCTGACAAGCGGCCGCCCCCACACCCCCTTCGCTGTCTCTCGTTTCGGCCGAAGGAACCCCCGCCGTTGTCTCCCCGGTTCCTTCGGGCCCCCGAACACCGCCCCGCGCTCCACCGCTGGCGGCTGACGAACCTTCTGCCATGATCGCACCATGACTGACTCCCTCGCCGGCAAGCTCCTCGTCGCCAGTCTCTCGCTCACCGACCCCAACTTCTTCCGCACCGTGGTGCTCGTGTGCAAACACGACGATGAGGGGGCGCTCGGCCTGGTGCTCAACCGGCCTCTCGAACTCGAACCGGTCGAGTTCCACCTGCCCGAGTGGGGCAACCTCGCCGCCGTCCCGGGCGTCGTCTTCCATGGCGGGCCAGTCGAAACCACGGCCGCACTGGTGCTCGGCCGCTACACCCGGCCGCTCGCGCCCGGGCTGCCCAACGCCGTCACCGGCCGCAGCGCACTGCTCGATCTCTCCCGGCCGCCCGGGGAACTCGCGCCCCAGCTCGAGGCCGTGCGCCTCTTCGCCGGCTATTCCGGCTGGTCCGGCGGCCAGCTCGAAAGCGAGCTCGACCAGGAAGCCTGGTTCGTCGTCGACCCCCTCGAAACCGACCTGTTCACGCCCCAACCGCAGACACTCTGGCGCGACGTGCTGCTGCGCCAGCCCGGCAAGCTCGCCATGTTCGCCTTCGCGCCCGCCGACCCCAGCGTGAACTGATTGACCGCCGCCGCCCAAGGCGAGACGCTGCGCGCATGACCGACCGCATTTCCTGGTTCCCCATCGCCGCCCGCGAGTCGCTTTCGGAGGAGACGAAGGCCCTCTTCGCCCAGATCGAGGAGAAGCTCGGCTTCCTGCCCAACGTCTTCCGGGCGTTCGCCTGGCGCGAGACGCGCATGAGCAAGTGGTGGGCCCACTTCGACGACCTGATGCAGCCATCGCCCGGCCTCGGCAAGGCCGAACGCGAGATGATCTCCGTGGTCGTCTCCATGCAGAACCAGTGCCTCTACTGCCTCACCAGCCATGGCTTCGCCGTCCGCGCCCTGCTCAAGGACCCCGTCAAAGGCGACCGCATCACCCTCGACTACCGGCGCGCTGGCCTTTCCGAGAAGCAGATGGCCATGCTCGACTTCGCCGTGAAGCTCACGCTCGACCCCGTGACCGTCAGCGAAGAGGACATCGACGAGCTCCGCGCCGTCGGGTTCAGCGACGAAGACACCTGGGACATCATCGAAGTGACCGCGATGTTCAACTACACCAACCGCCTGATGAGCGGCGCCGGCGTGATGCCAAACCCCGAATACCACGGGATGGCACGGTAGGCCCGCCCCATCCACCGGCCCCCCGCCGATTGTCGATTGTCGATTGCCGATTGCCGATTGCCGATTCCCCTCCATCGAATGCCGCCCCGGACGCCGCGCCGCCCAACCACAACCCACCGCCCTTCGCCCTTCGCCCTTATCTTTGGTGTCCGTCGTTTCGGGGCAAGCCCACCCGCCAGGTTCAGAAAACGGCAACTCCCCCGAAATTTCACACTGTTGTTACACTCCGTTGCCTTTCGGTTGCAACTTTGTGTGCACACTCCTGCCACAGTAGGCGCGGCCGGCAGCCACGGGCTGGCCACTCCCGGCATGCGCCGGAGAACAGGAGCGTGAATCAGCCATGAACCACGGCACATCCTTCAATCCCCGGGCGATCCCCCGCATCGGAGTCATCGCCCTCCTGGCGGCACTCATCGTCACCGGCGCGGTCCGCGCCACCCCCGCCTTCGCCGCCGCGCCAACCGTGAGTTCGCTCTCCCCCAATAGCGGCTCCACCTCGGGCGGCTATCCGGTCGTCGTCACCGGTTCGGGCTTCACCAACCAATCCACCGTCACCGTCGGCGGAACCGCCGTGAACGTGACCTTTGGCAGCACGACGCAACTCACGATCATCTCGATGCCGCCGCATACCGCCGGTACGGTCGACGTGCTGGTGACCACACCGGGAGAAGGCACGAGCGCCAACACCGCCGCCGATGACTTCACCTACATTCAGGCCCCAACCGTCTCGGGCCTCAGCCCCACGAGCGGGCCCGTCGCCGGCGGCACCGCGGTCACCATCACCGGCCTGGGCTTCACCGGCGCGAACTCCGTCACCTTTGGTGGCACCGCCGCCACCTACACTGTCGTGAACGACACCACCATCACCGCGACAGCCCCCGCCCATGCCGTGGGCAAGGTCGATGTCACGGTCTCCCACCCCACGAACGGCACGAGCCTCAACACTATCGCCGATGACTTCACCTACCTCGATGTCCCGGTGGTTACGAGCCTTTCGCCCACCAGCGGGCCTTCGACCGGCGGCAACACCGTCACCATCACCGGCCTCAGCTTCACTGGCACCCTTTCCGTGAACTTCGGCGGCACCTCGGTCGCATTCACCCTGGTCAACGACACCACGCTCACCGTCACCGCGCCCGCCCACGCCGCCGGGCCGGTGGATGTGCTCGTCACCACCCCCCTCGGGACGAGCGCCAACACCGTTGCCGATAACTACACCTACCAGGATCTTCCCGCCGTCACGGCCATCAGCCCCACCACCGGCCCCGCTACCGGCGGCACGGTCGTGACGATCACCGGCACCAACCTGGCGGGCGCTACCGCCGTCACCTTCGGCGGCACCGCCGCCACCACCTACACCGTCCAGAGCGCCACCACCATCACCGCCACCTCCCCCGCGCATGCCGCCGGCACGGTCGATGTCCTTGTGACAACGCCAGCCGGCCCAAGCGCAAACACGGCGGCCGATAACTCCACCTATACCGGCGGCCCGACAGTCACCGCCGTGAGCCCGAAGGCCGGCCCCATCACCGGCGGCACGGTCGTGACCATCACCGGGTCGGGCTTCACCGGCGCCACCTCGGTCACCTTTGGTGGCACCGCCGCCACCACCTACACGGTCACGAACGACACCACCATCTCCGCCACCTCGCCCGCGCACGCCGCCGGCACCGTCGATGTGCTCGTGGTGACCCCGAGCGGCACAAGCGCGAACACGGCCGCCGATGATTTCGTCTATGGCGGCGGACCGATCATCACCTCGATCAGCCCCACCACCGGCCCGGCCGCGGGTGGCACCACCGTGACCATCACCGGCACCGGCTTTACCGGCGCGACCTCGGTCACGTTCGGCTCCACCACCCTCACACCGGCGGTGACCAACGACACGACCATCACCGTCGTGTCGCCCGCGGGCACCGGCACGGTCGATATCCGCGTCGTCACCCCCGTGGGCACGAGCCCGAATACGGCCGCCGACGACTACACCTACGCCACCACCACGACGACCTTCACGCTCTACTTCCGCTGGACGCTGATCGTGTGGACTGGCGCGAACGGGGCGAACATCGCCTCCACCCTCGCCGGGCAGGAAACGCCACCCAATCCCGCGACAAATGACATCTCCGGAATTGTCACCGCCATTTTCAAGTACAATAACGCGCAGCAGCGGTTCGAGGGCTACTTCCCCGGCGGTGCCAGCGTACCCGGTGCGAACGATTTCACCACCTTCACCAGGGGCGAGGCCTACTGGTTCGCCATCAATAGTTCGAGCGGTGCCACCTGGACCGTTCTCGCAAATTAGCACGTAGAGGAAAAACACCCATGAAGAGCGCAACTCACAGCATCGCCCGGCCCGGGTTCGCGCTGGCCGTGGCCCTTCTCCTGGCCCTGGCCAGCTTCTCGGTCTCGCTGGCCCAATCGCCGCCCAACCCGCCCTCCCGCTTCGTCGGTAGCGTCACTGTCGATGGCGCCCCCGCGCCGGCCGGCACCGTCGTCGAAGCCCGCATCGGCGCCAGCACCTGTGGTGTGACCACCGTCTTCATGAGCGGTGGCCAGGCCCGCTACGTCGTCGACTCGCCCGCCCTCGACCCCGCCGCGGCCCCGAACTGCGGCACCGAGGGGTCCACCGTCTCCTTCTACGTGGGTGGCCGGCTGGCGGCCCAGACCGCCCCCTGGCGGAACTGGGAGCTGAACCAGGTCGACCTGACGGTGACCGCCCCGGCAGCCACGCCGGTAGCGCCCACGCCCACGCCGACGCCGCGCGTGCCCAGCCTCGGTAACACGGCAGGGGCGGACTACGGCTTCAGCCCGCTCTGGATCGCGAGCCTCGCTTCGCTGGCGATCATTGGCTTCGCCGGAATGGGCTGGGCGGCCGTCCGCCGCGGCTACCCCTCACCCCGCCGTTGGCCAGCTCAATAGGCCCCGCCCCACGGCGGGGCCTTTCCCGTCGACCCCGCCCGCCCGCCCGCCCGCCGATTGCCAATTGCCGATTCCCCTCCCCCAAATGCCGCCCCGCACCGCCAACCACAACCCACCGCCCGGCGCCCTTCGCACTTCGCACTTCCTCGCCTCGCACCCAACCACAACCCACCTCCCTTCTCCCTTCTCCCTCCTCCCTCCTCCCTTCTCCCTTCCTCGCCCCGCGCCGCCCACCACCACAACCCACCGCCCGGCGCCCTTCGTCCTTCTCCCTTCTCCCTTCTCCCTTCCTCGCCCCGCGCCGCCCACCACAACCCACCGCCCGGCGCCCTTCGTCCTTCGTACTTCCTCGCCCCGCGCCGCCCACCCCACCACTCACCCGGGCCCCTTGACGCAAGTGCTAGACTCACGTGGCGTCGCGGGATTCCGGGACTTCGCGCCCCGCCCGGGAATCCGAATGGCCGTCATGGGGGCATCATGGTGCACCTTCCCCGGGGGCGGGCGTGGCTGGTTGGCGGGGTTGCGCTTGGCGCGCTGATCGCCGCCCTTGGCGCCGCTTACCTCATCCTGCGGGACGGCGGCGGCGACCCACCAACCGGGACCGTCGCCTCCGATGCGACTCCCGCGGAGCCCGGCAGCCTGAGCGCGTCCGCCCTGCCCGGGAACGGCTGGACTACCTCGGAGACCGAACTCGTATCGTTGTTCGATTCCCCGGGCCCCGTGTTCTCAGCGACTCCAGACCTCCCCGAGTGCGCGCCGCTCCGGGTGTTCGAAGGTGTCCTCTTCGAGAACGAGCCCGCCTTTTCGGGCGGAGAGAGCCAGTTGTTCGAGCGCCCCCTGGCCGATGGTGGGACGCTGCGCGTCTCGCTGCTGACAGTGACGTTCTCCGGCCCCTCGGCCGTGGAGGCCATCCTGGCGTCGGCGCGGAGCGCGCTCGAGGGGCCGGGCTTCGCACCGTGCATGATCGCGGCGGCTGCGCGCGACGATATCGAAGCGACCGCCACGGAGGGCGCCGCGCTGCCGGTCCCCGCGGGCGGAGTCTCGCGGGTGCTGCGCTATTCGGCCGTGGCCTCATCGGGGGGCGGGACGGTGACACAGGCGGTCGGGTGGTGGGGAGACGGGGAGCGGCTGATGGCCCTGACGGTTTCCGCGGCGGGCGAGGGCCCCGATGACGCCGAGCTGGCACGCATCGCACAGGCCGCGGCGGGAGGCGGGCGATGAAGCGACTGCCGGCGGTGGTCAGCGTGTTGATGGTGGCGGCGCTCCTTGCGGTGTCGATCCAGCCGAACCAGGCGAGGCCGGGGCGGGTGGCGCCCGCGCAGGCCCAAACGACGGCGACCCTCGTGCTCAGCCCGGGGTCCGGCCCCGCGCCGTCGGTCAGCGGCGAGCTTTCGGGGAGTAGGTGGTGCGATGCGAGAAGCATCACCGTAACCTCCCAGCCGCCCAACCGGGTCACCGGGTCGGGTTCGACTGCGAGTGGCGATTTGTTTGGGAGGTTCACGGTCGCAGGTGCACCCGGCGAGATGGTGACAATCAACGTCAGCATCGACACCAGCTGCCGCGATGGCGGGACCAACGCCCGCGCCAACTTCCAGTTCCTGGCGGCAACACCGGAGCCGCGACCCACACCGACCTTCACGCCGACCGACACGGCCACGCCGACCAACACCGCGACGCCGACGCCGGCCTCGACGCCGACACCAACGCCGACCAGGACCGCGACGCCGACAGCGACGAACACCGCGACACCAACATCGACGGTCACGCCGACGGCGACGGCCACACGTCCCGCGGCCGCGACCGCCACGCCGACTCCAGCGGGACCGGGCAGGGGACCGTCGCCGACGCCGACGCCGACGCCGACGCCGACGCCCACGCCTGCAGCTCAGCCCGGGACGGGGACGGTGCGGGTGATGGGCTGCACGCCGCCGGCGAGCGCGGTGAGCGTGCGGATGACCTACGCCGGAGGCGCGGCCCCACCACCCGCGTTCATGGACCTCAACCTGCCCGCCGTGCAGTACCCCAACCCCGGCCCACCTAACACCTTCACGTTCGCGCTGCCGCCGGACGCGCCCGGCGGGACGCTGTTCGACCTGGTCCCGCAGGTGGACGACCCATCCTGTCCGCCGTCCGCGGCGGAACCGGTGCTGTGGGACCCCGGGGCGGCCAATGGCGCGTCGCTCTTCCTGCCGGTGGGCGAGAGCACCCTCCAGGCATCAAGCCACGGGGGGATCGTGCCAGATGGCAACATCGTCCTGTGGGTCACGCTGCGCGAGTTCAAGGCGGATATCTGGGGCCTCAAGCAGATCTTCCGGCTGAACTCCACGGCATCGTTCGATGGCGTGCGGTGGCTGGTCTCGCTGCAGCCGTTCTCCGGCGCGTTCGACCCGCTGGACCCGAACCCGGCGGGGCTGCTCGCCTGGGGCGATGCGAAGTGCGGCGGGCCCGGGTGCCCGTTCACGGTGGACTTCAGCACCTTCATGCCCGCTCCGCCGAACCCGGAGCCAAACAAGAAGGCGCCCAAGAAGTCGGCCTGGTCGGCCCAGGCGATGGGGACGCTGTTCGAAGCCGTGCCGCTGTTCCAGGTGGCGCAGGGCGCCGCCCAGCAGAAGACGGGCTCGCCTGCGCCTGCCTCTTCCAAGGTCAGCCCGGTCCTGGGCGCGGATGCGGTCGTGTCCGGGTCGGCCGTGGCCGGCGCGCTCCTGGCGGCCCCGAAGGAGTTCTACTTCCGGGCGGTGCCGATGAGCGGAGACTCGCTGCTCGGCCCGGTTTCGAACACGGTGGTCCTGCGCTGGATGGGCCCCTACGACGGGCCAGACCTGACCAATATCAAGGTCGTCGATTGTTCGAAGACGCCGGAGGACCCCTACTGCAAGGCCCAAGTGCCGAAGCCGCCAAACTACAAGGTGGAAATCCTGAGCTACCACGGCTGGATCCCGCCGAAGGACGGGCACGAAGGATGCTTCGTGGTCACGAAGACCACAACGGTCACCGGCGGCTTCGGCCAGAAGATCACATACAAGGCGGGCCAGCCGCTGTGCGAGCCGGAGCCTGAGGAACCGAGCTTCCTCGAAGCGGTCGTCAACTTCGTGGTCGATACGGTGAACTGGGTGGCGAATACCTACCAGAAGCTCAAGGACGAGGTGATCGACATGGTGTCGCAGTTCGTGCCCGCGGCACTGTGCGATAAGAACTGCCTCGGTACGTTGCTCGACGCCGGGCTGATGGCCCTGGGCATCCCGCCGAGCCTGCCCAACTTCGACCAGCTGATGGACCAGGGCCTCGATTACCTGGCCTCGGCCGCGGTCGAACAGATCGGCGTCCCCAAGGCGCTGCAGGACATGGCCGCGGGGCCCGCGAAAGACCTCGCCATCGAACAGTTCAAAAAGACGACTGAAGAGCAGATCAAGGCCGGGATCAAGGCGGGCATCGAGGAGATGCAGAAGAACCTCTCATCGCAGGTGGCATGGATCGCCGACGGTGTGCCCGTCAAGCCCGACCCCCTGGGCGACTACCAGCCGCCGGCCATGACCTTCCGCGTGACCCGCAAGCCGGGAGCGGATGCGTGCCCGAGTGGCAGTGTGACGGTCGGTGGGACGGTCTCGAACACGACGCCGAACGGGGTGAAAGAGCTCAACGGGGAACTCTCGGCGCCGCTCTACGAGGGCAAAGCGATCCCGTTGCCGCTGCTCGCTGCGGGCGAGTCGGTGACCATCCCTGTGACCCTCAAGCCGCGGCTCAGCTACGGATACCCGGGCGCGAAGTACTACACCTACAGTCATGCAGTCGCCGGGTGGTCGCACCTCTACTACGGGGGCATCGCCGAACTCCGCGCGATCGGCGGAGCATGCGTGGGCGGCGCCACCCTGACGGTGCCGGCCGATGCCGTGCTCCTGGGCGCCACGATCGGGCAATAGTATGCCCCCGCCCGCCCGCCGATTCCCCATTGCCGGTTGACGATTGCCAAATGCCGATGCCCCTCCC
>DAOKYT010000075.1:0-11649 GCA_035326025.1 Tepidiformaceae bacterium | reverse complement strand
CTTTACCGATGACGCTACTGTTGAGACCTGAGCGCGACCCGGACCGGCCCCGGCGGGCGGAGCACACGCGGCTGGAGCGGATGCGGCCGCAGCGGCCGGCATGGCCGACGTTCCGCCGCATCATCGGGCTGCACCGCTCGCACGCGGGCGTCGTGGCGTTGCTGGTCGTGGTGATCGTGGCGTCGGCGGTGGTTGGGCTGGGGCCGGCGTACCTGCTGCAGCGGATCGTCGATGATGCACTGCCGACGGCGGCGGGCGGGGGGAGCGGCTCGACGCTGAACGCGCTCATCCTGGTGATGGTGGTGCTGGTTGCGTTCGGGGCGTTCCTGGGCGTGGTCCAGAGCTACCTTTCGAACGTCATCGGCCAGACGATTATGTTCGACCTGCGGCGCGCCCTCTACCGGCACCTGACGGGGATGTCGCTGCGCTGGTTCACGGCGAACCGGACAGGCGAGGTGCTTTCGCGCGTTTCGAACGACGTGGGGTCGGTACAGAACGCGGTGAGCGAGGTGCTGACGGGCATTATTGGCAACCTGGTCGTCGTAGGCACGACGTTCGGGCTGATGCTGTTCCTGGACTGGCGGCTGGCGTTGTTCTCGGTGGCGTTCATCCCGGTGTTCCTGTTCCCGGCGCGGCGGGTGGGGAACATCCAGCGCGAGTTGCTGAGCGAATCACAGGAGCAGCTGGCGAACCTGAACACGCGGATGCACGAGACGCTCTCGGTGAGCGGCGCGCTGCTGATGAAGACGTTCGGGCGGGAGCAGATGGAGTACGAGCGGTTCGAGGACACGGCCCGCGAGATCCGGCGGCTGAACATCCGGCGGGCGATGGTGGGGCGGGGGTTCATGGTGGCGATGGGGCTCTTCACGTCGCTGGCGCCGGCGATCGTGTACTGGTATGGCGGCCACCGGGTGATCGGCGGAGAGGCCTCCCTGGGCACGGTGGTGGCGACGGCGAGCCTGCTCGGGCGGATGTTCCAGCCGGTGAACCAGATCATGAACATCAACCTGACGCTTATCAGTTCGCTCGCGCTGTTCGAGCGGATCTTCGACTACCTGGACCTTGAGCAGGAGATTGCCGACCGGCCCGGGGCGGTGGCGCTGAGGGACGTGCGGGGCGAGGTGCGGTTCGAGGACGTGACGTTCGGGTACCGCAAGGACACCCCGGCGCTCAGCGGCATCTCGTTCACGATCCCGCCGGGGAAGTTCGGCGCGCTGGTGGGGCATTCGGGCGCGGGGAAGACGACGACGGCCTACCTGTTGCCGCGGCTGTATGACGTGGACGATGGGCGGATCACGATCGACGGGCACGACATCCGCGATGTGACGCTGGAATCGCTGACGGCGTGCATCGCGATGGTGAACCAGGAGCCGTACCTGTTCCACGACACGATCCGGGCGAACCTGCGCTATGGGGCGCCGAATGCGACGGACGCTGAGATCGAGGATGCGTGCCGGGCGGCGAACATCCACGACTTCATCGCGGGGCTGCCCTACGGGTACGACACGGTGGTGGGCGAGCGGGGCTACCGGCTTTCGGGCGGGGAGAAGCAGCGGGTGTCGATCGCGCGGGCGTTGTTGAAGGACCCGGCGATCCTGGTGCTGGACGAGGCGACATCGAGTGTGGACACGCATACGGAGCGCGTGATCCAGGAGGCGCTGGCCCACCTGACGCGGGGGCGGACGGTACTGGCGATCGCGCACCGGCTATCGACCATCCTGGCGGCGGACGTGATCCTGGTGCTGGACCACGGGCGGCTGGTTGAGCAGGGGACGCACGCGGAGTTGCTGGCGCGCGGCGGGGTGTATGCGGCGTTGTACCGGGAGCAGGTGCGCGACCGGGCGGGGGCGGCGGCGGGAGGGTAGGGAGGGAGAAGGGAGAAGGGAGGAGCGGGTCTCCGCCCCGGGCCGCAGCACCCCACCCGGGGGCGGCACCGGGGCGCCGGGCTGGCGAGGGTCCGCAGCGCGCCATGGCTGGCGCGCTTCGGACAGGGGCAGGAGAGGGAATACACCGGGGCCGCGCGTGTGCGCGGCCCCGGTATGGTGATCGCGAAGGGCGGTGGGCTACTTCTGGGCGGCCTTCTTTGCGGCGTAGTGCTCCTCGCGGGTTTCGCGGAACGACCACGGGATGACCGCGCCCGTCATATCGGTGATCCTGGCCCAGTTGGCTTCGAACCAGTCGGCATCCTTGAACTCGTGCGGGTCGTGGCTGACGCCGTTGTTGCGGAGGATGGCGACGCGGCTGTAGGAACCGCCGGAGGCGGCGATGCAAACGCCGCTTTCCTCGCACTGGGGCGAGGCGAGGTAGGTGACCGCCGGTGCGACGTGGTCGGGCGACATGAGGATTTCGCGCGAGGTGTCGTTGGGGTCGCGGCCGGGGAGGTTGGAGGTCATGCGGGTCTGGGCGCCGGGGGAGATGAGGTTGACGTTGATGTTGTACTTCTCGCCTTCGAGCTTGAGGACGTTCATGAGGCCGTACATGCCGGCCTTGGCGGCGCCGTAGTTGGCCTGGCCGAAGTTGCCGATGAGGCCGGAGGTGGAGGTGGCCATCACGAAGCGGCCATAGGCCTGCTGGCGGAAGACGGGCCAGGCGTGGTGGGCGAGGTTGTAGCACTGCTTGAGGTGGACGCGGATGACGAGGTCCCAGTCCTGCTCGCTCATGTTGTGGATGGCGACGTCGCGGAGGATGCCGGCGTTGGCGACGATGGCATCGAGGCGGCCCCAGGTATCCATGGCCTGCTTGACCATGTTGTAGCAATCCTCGTAGTTGCCGACATCGCCGGCATTGGCGACGGCATCGCCACCGAGGGCCTTGATTTCGTTGACGACCTGCTGGGCGGGGGTGTCATCGGCGCCCTCGCCGGAGACGCTGCCGCCGAAGTCGTTGACGATGACCTTCGCGCCATGCTTTGCGAGGTCGATTGCGTAGGAGCGGCCAAGGCCGCGGCCGGCGCCTGTAACCAGGGCGACCTGGCCATCGAGTCGAACTGCCATGAACAATTCCTCCAGGAACGTATTGTGCGTGCGCATCCTACCAGCAAAGCGCCGGTAACCGTCGCCCGCGGCCGCGGGATCTGCCGCGGGATCTAAGGGAGTTGCCCGGACTGCCCGGGATTGAGGCTCCCGCCGAGGAGGGTTGTCGGGTCGAGGATGACGCCCTGCCCGGAGGGGATGAGGGCGATCTGGACGTTATCGCCGAGGCGCTGGAGGGCCTCGAACTGGATGACCTCGGGGGTGAGCGACTCGGCGAGCAGGCGGTTGGCGGCGGCCTGGCCTTCGGCGCGCACGCGGATGGACTCGGCTTCGCCCTTGGCGGTCTCGACAAGCTGTTCGGCTTCGAACTGGCGCTGGAGGACGCGTTCCTGTTCGCGGAGGGCGTCCTGGGTGGCGATCTGCTTCTGTTCGATGGCGGCCTTGAACTCAGCATTGAACTCGATGTTGTCGATCAGGAGATCGTTGATATCGATCGAGTAGGGAGCGAGTTCGCTGCGGAGGCGTTCGCGGACGGCGCTGCGGATGGCTTCGCGGTTCGGGCCGACATCGACGGTGGAGTACTTGACGGTTTCCTCCTTGAAGAAGTTATTGACGCGAGGCTCGATGAGGCGGTCGAACCAGTTGCGGCCGACCGTGCGGTAGAGGTCCTGGACGTCCGAGGCGGAGACGGAGTAGTTCACGGTCGCGACGACGAAGACGTCCTGGGTCTCCTTGGAGAACGCGGTGACGTTTTCGAAGCGGTGGCGCTGGACCTGGATGCTCTCGGTGCGGATCTCCTGCCAGGGGGCGATGAACTGGAGGCCTTCGGGCTCCTGGCCGACGATTTCGCCGAACTGGTAGACGACGCCGACGTGGCCTGCCTCGATGGGTTTGATCGAGGCGAGGGCGGTATGGAGGCCCGCCCAGAGGACGAAGATGGCAACCCCGGCGCCCATGACGAGTGAGCCGCGGAAGCGTTCGACGGAGCCGGGGGCGGCGGCAGCGCGGGCGGTGCGGCCGGCAAGGAATACGCCGCCGGAGACGACGAGCGCGGCAATCATGCTGACGACCCAAATCATGTTGGACCTCCTCTGGTTGACCCTCACTGTAACGGGTTCGCGCGGGGTTCTGCCGCCATCTCCCCAACGGCAGGAACGGAGACATACAGATCCCGTGAAGGTGACGGGCGCGCGGATCCAATAGGCTCGCGCGACCTTACCGGGAGGTGAGCATGGGCGCGCAACCGGGGAGAGAATCGCCCGCCCCGGGGACCGTGGTGGGCGATGGCCCGGCCGGGCTGGCGTCCTACCGGGAGCAGCCCGGGTTCGAGGACGCCGGGGACCTGCCGCCAGGCGGGGGCGGCGGACGGGCATCACCCGAAAAGGCGAGGCGTTACTGGAGCGCAGCGTGCTACGTTGCCATACGTGACAAACGGTGCTCGCCTGGAGCGCAATCTCCGGCTGCTCTACGCGTACTGGTTTCTGCGGGAGTTCCAGCTCTGGATCCCTGTATGGATCGTGTTCCTGACGATTGAGCGGGGATTCAGCCTGACGGCGGTGACGATCGCCGAGGGGCTGTTCCTGGTGGGGGTTGTGGCGCTGGAGGTGCCGACGGGGGCGGTGGCGGACAGGTGGGGGCGCTCGATATCGATGGCTCTCGGTGCCTTCTTCCTGGGTGTTTCGGTGTTGATCTTCGCGTTCACGACGTCGTTCGCGGTCCTGCTGGCTTCGTTCATGCTGTGGTCGGTGGCGCACACGCTGATGTCGGGCGCGGACATGGCGCTGCTCTTCGACACGCTGAAGCTGGCGGGGCGGGAGCACGAGGACGAGGGGATCGCGGGGCGTGGCGCCGCGCTGAACTGGTCGGGGGTGGGGGTCGCGACGCTGCTGGGCGGGCCGGTGGCGGCGTTGTTCGATATCCGGTTCACGATCTTCCTGGGCGCGGCGACCTCCGTGGTGGCGGCGCTGGTGGCGCTGGCGCTCCGGGAGCCTCCGCACCAGCGCGGGGAGAGGCCCGCCGAGCCGTACCTGCGGTCGATCCGGCTGGCCTTCGAGGAGGTTTCGGCGACGGCCGGCCTGCGGACGGTGATCCTGCTGGGCGGAGTGACGACGGCCGCGCTCGGGGCGGTGCACTACCTGGTGCAGCCGTTCCTGGTGGACCGGGAGATCGAGGTTGGGGTGGCGTTCTCGATGCTGCAGGTCCCGTTGTTCGCGGCGGGGATGGCCGGGTCGTTGGTGGCGGGGCGGGTGGCGAGCCAGGCGGGCACGCGGCGCGCGCTGTTCGGGGTGCCGCTGGCGGGCGCCGCGGGGTGCCTGGCGATTGCGTTTGCGCCGGGGCTGGGGGCCTATGCGCCGCTGCTGGTGGTGATGTTCCTGGGGTCGATGGTGCACCCGATCGCGACGGGTTATGTGAACCGGCGGGTGGGTTCGGAGCGGCGGGCGACGGTGCTATCGATGCAGGGGATGGTGTACAGCCTGGTGATGGCGGTGATGGCGCCGGCGATGGGTTTCAGCACGGACAGGTGGGGCCTGGGAGTGGCGTTCTCGGTGTGCGCGGGGCTGGCGCTGGCGGCGCTGGCGGTGTTCGGGCGGCCGCTGGCGCGGGCGCGGGAGGCGATGGACGGGGCGGTGGTGGCGCCGGTGGCGGGTGAGGCGTAGGGCGGGCCGGGGGACATCGGCACGCTGGGCCGGGGTGTGGTTGGCACACTGCACACCCGGGCGACGAAGATGCGCATCTCGCTCGCGGAGTTCCTGGCGATGCCGGAGGCGGAACCGCCGCCTGGGGGTGGCGGGAGGCAATCGACAATGCGGGGTGCGCGGCGCGATGCGGCGTTCGGGCGAAATGTGTTCGTAACGCGGCCGCAATTCGGCCGTAATCGCCGGCCGGTAGGGTAAAGGCAGCAGGTTAACGACGGGCTTCTGGCGCACCCGAAACATGATCTTCATGCCGGGGCGGCCGTATGCGGCTGGAATCAACCGTGAAACCCGTCACAATCGGGATACCCGCGAGAACCCCCACGAGGAGCTTCCATGACGCCAGACGAGATTAAGAACTTCAGCGAACGGAATGGGATTCGCTTCGTCGATGTGAAGTTCGTGGACCTGTTCGGGCAGTGGCAACACCTGACCCGGCCGATCCACGAGCTGAACGATTGGACGGACTACGAGCGTTCGCCGTGGCGGACGGGGTACGGGTTCGATGGTTCCTCGATTCGCGGTTTCCAGAAGATCGAAGAGTCGGACATGCTGCTCATCCCGGACCCGGAGACGGCGATTGTGGACCCGTTCATCCAGTCGCCGACGCTTTCGGTGATTGCGAACGTCGAGGACCCGGTCTCGCGGGAGCCGTATTCGCGCGATGCGCGGTATGTGGCGCAGAAGGCGGAGAAGTACCTGAGGGAGTCGGGCGTTGGCGACACGGTCTACATCGGGCCGGAGCTGGAGTTCTTCATCTTCGATGAGGTGCGGTTCGCGAGCGACCAGCACTCGGCGTTCTATTCGGTGGATTCGGACGAAGGCATCTGGAACAGCGGGGCCGAGACGACGCTGCGGGGCGACCTGAACCAGGGCTACCGGCCGCAGTACAAGGGCGGCTACTTCCCGGTGGCGCCGCACGATACGCAGACGGACATCCGCAACGAGATGGTCGAGATCATGGAGTCGGTGGGCATCAAGATTGAGCTGCACCACCACGAGGTGGCGACGGCCGGCCAGGGCGAAATCGACATGCGGTTCGACACGCTAACGACGATGGGCGACAAGGCGCTCCTCTACAAGTACATCGTGAAGAACGTGGCGCGGCGGCACGGGAAGGTGGCGACCTTCATGCCGAAGCCGCTGTACGCGGACAACGGGTCGGGGATGCACACGCATCTTTCGATCTGGAAGAACGGCGAGAACCAGTTCGCGGGTGACGAATACGCGGGCATTTCGAAGATGTGCAAGTCGTACATCGCGGGGCTGGTGCGGCACGGCAAGGCGCTGATGGCGATTGCGGCGCCGACGACGAACAGCTACAAGCGGCTGGTGCCGGGGTACGAGGCGCCGGTGAACCTGGTGTATTCGGCGCGGAACCGTTCGGCGGCCTGCCGCATCCCGCTGGTGAGCCCGAGCCCGGCATCGAAGCGGGTGGAGTTCCGGCCGCCCGATCCGTCGGGGAACCCATACCTGACCTTCGCGGCGATCATGATGGCGGGGATGGACGGGATCCTGAACGGGTGGGACCCGGGCGAGCCGCTGGACAAGACCAACCTCTTCGACCTGAGCGTGGAAGAGCTCGAGAACATCCCGACGGTGGCGCAGTCGCTCGATGGTTCGCTGCGGGCGCTGGAAGAGGACCACGACTTCCTGCTGAAGGGCGGGGTGTTTACGCCGGACCTGCTGGAGACGTGGATCGCCTACAAGTACGAGAACGAGGTGGACCCGATCCGGATGCGGCCGCACCCGTACGAGTTCGACCTGTACTTCGACGCATAGGGCGGAGGCGAGGAGCACGACGCAGGGGCAGCCGGTTGGCTGCCCCTTCTTGCGGAGAACTGGCGGGGCCCGGGGGGCCGGGCGCGAGTTTGGTTAGCGCATGGGTTCGGTGCGGGGATTCACCGGCATTGGCGAGGCCATCGCCGTAACGCCGGGATACCGCGGTGGCGGGCCGCGCGTGACCGGTCCCGGGGTGACGGTGGACCGGGTGGTGGTGTTTCACGCGGTGGGATGGCATGGCTCCCGGGGAAATCGCGGCGGACCCGGGTCTGACGGTAGCGCAGGTCCATGCAGCGCTCGCGTTCTCTCACCTGGATCGCGAGGTGTCCGACGCGTGGCCCGGGGAGCAGGCGGAGAACGACGAGACCGAAGCGCGCTGAGCGACCGAAATGCTGGCGCTGGCATCACGGCCCCGGGTGCGTTATGCTCCGCCGGCCATGACGAACCGACACCTGCTCCCCGCCTGGATCGTTGCGCTCCTGCTCGCCGTGCCGCTCGTGGCGGCGGCGTGCGGGGGGGATGACGATGACGACGCGGCCCCGGAGGCGACTGCCACCGCTTCCGGCGGGGCGACGGCCGCCTCGCCTTCGCCTTCGCCCGAGCCGGCGAAGATCGGCGGCTCGCTGATCCTCGCCACGACGACGAGCACGCAGGACAGCGGGCTGCTCGACGTGCTGGTGCCGATGTTCGAAAAGCAGACCGGCGTGGAGGTGAAGGTCATCGCGGTGGGCACGGGCGCGGCCCTGGAGATGTCGGCCAGGGGCGATGCCGATGTGGCGCTCACGCATGCGCTGGCGAGCGAAAAGAAGTACGTCGACTCGGGCGACCTGGTCGAGGGCCAGCTGGTGATGCACAACGACTTCATCCTCGTGGGGCCGAAGGGCGACCCGGCGAAGGTGAAGGAGGCGAAGGACCTGGACGCGGCGATGCAGGCGATCGCGTCGACCGGGCCGTTCATCTCACGCGGGGACAACTCGGGCACGCACACGAAGGAGCTTTCGCTCTGGAAGGCGGCTGGCGTCGAGCTCAGCGCGGTGAAGAACCGCGAGGAGACGGGCCAGGGCATGGGCGCCACGCTGAATGTGGCCGACCAGAAACAGGGCTACACGTTGACGGACCGGGCGACGTACCTGGCGCTGAAGAAGAACCTCTCACTGGAGGTGGTGTTCGAGGGGGCGGCGCCGCTGCTCAACATCTATCACGTGTACGTGGTGAACCCGGAGAAGCACACGAAGGTGAAGGCGGCGCAGGCGCGGGCGTTCGTCGCGTTCATGGTCGCGCCCGGCACGCAGCAGGTGATCGAGGAGTTCGGGAAGGCCGAGTTCGGCGAATCGCTCTTCGTGCCCGATGCCGGGAAGAAGGTGGAGGACCTGGGCAAGTAGGCCCGCCATGGAGGCGCTCTGGGACGGGCTGAAGGAAGCCGTGAGGCTCATCGCGGAGGGCGATGCCGAGTTGCGCGACATCGCCCTCCGCACGATCGCCGTATCGGGCGTGGCGACGCTGCTGGCGATGCTGGGGGGTGTGCCGCTGGGCTACGCGCTGGCGCGCGGGCGGTTCCGGGGACGGACGGTGTTGCTGGGCGTGGTGAACACGGGGATGGGCATGCCACCGGTGGTGATGGGCCTGATTGTCTGGTTGATGCTGGTCCGCAGCGGGCCGTTCGGCGACCTCGAGCTGATCTATACGAAGCGGGCGATGGTGATCGCGCAGTTGCTGATCGCGACACCGCTGGTAGTGGGGTTCACGGCGGCGGCGGTGCAGGCGCTCCCGCGAGACCTGCCCGACCTGCTCGCGGTCCTGGGGGCGGGGCGGCTGCGAAGCCTGTTCCTGCTGGCGCGCGAGGCGCAACTCGGGCTGCTGGCGGCGATCATGGCCGGGTTCGGGGCGGTGGTCTCGGAGGTGGGCGCCTCGATGACAGTGGGCGGCAACCTGCAGGGCAATACGCGGGTGCTGACGACGGCGATCGTGACGGAGACGAGCCGGGGGAATAACGACCGGGCGATCGCGCTGGGTATCATCCTTCTCGCGATGGCATTCCTGGTGAACCTGCTGCTCACGATGGTGCAACAGCGGCGCGCGGTTGCGCGCTGATGGAGGTGGCCTTCCGGGGCATGGAATTCCGGCGGAGCGGGCACCTGGTGCTCGCGCTCCCGGAGCTGACGCTGGCCAGCGGACGGGTAACGGCGGTGCTTGGCCCCAACGGTTCGGGGAAGACGACGATGCTGCGCCTGATCGCGGCGCTGGAGCGGCCGGCCCGGGGCGAGGTACTGCTTGGCGGGCGCCCGGCCCGGCCAGAGCGGCAGACGCGGGAGTCGATTGCCTACGCGTTCCAGCATGCGGCATTCCTGAGCGGGACAGTGCGGGCGAACCTGGACCTTGCGCTGCGGCTGCGGTCGCTCGCGGGCGAAGAGCGGGCCCGGCGGATCGAGCAGGCGGCCGCCGTTTGCGGCATCGAACACCTGCTCGACCGGGACGCGCACCGGGTCTCCGGCGGGGAGGCGCAACGGGCGAACCTGGCGCGGGCGCTCTGCCTGCGGGCGCCGGTAACACTGCTCGATGAGCCACTGCACGGGCTCGACCGGGGGACGCGCGAGGCGCTGCTTTCCGAGTTGCCGGGGATGCTGCGCACGTTCGCCTCGACGACGATCCTGGTGACACACGAGCGCGACGAGGCGATGCGGCTCGGCGATGACCTGGTGGTGCTGATGGGGGGGCGGCTGCGGGCGCATGGGGAGAAGGGCGAGGTGTTCCGCGCGCCGCCCGGCCGCGAGGTGGCGGCGTTCCTGGGGTACACGCTGGTGGGCGATGTGGCCATCCGGCCGGGGGCGCTGACGGTTGGCGCGGGGGACTTCGAGCTGGCGATGGTGGTGGAGGGTGTGGCGGATATGGGGACGCACCGGGAAGCGTGGGGCCATGCCGGCGAAGCGCTGGTGCGGGCGGTGGTGGCCGATGGGCAGCAGCCGGGAGCGGGCGAGCGGGTGACGGTTTCGGCGCCGGCCGGGGCGGTGGTCCGGTGGGCGGGGGGAGAGGGCGAAGGGTGAAGTGTTTGCCCTGCGATGCAAACGTGAAAATGTGTTGACAGGCCGATCCGGGCGAGCGTAGTGTGCCCGTATGGATGTGTTAACAAACATCCCCTGACCGTCACGGCGGCACCGGCTGGTGCCGCCGTTTGTGCTTCTTAAGGAGGGTCACAAGGTCATGCAGTCGAGTCTGATCGGGAAGGTAGAGAAGGCGAAGGCGTATGCCCAGGAACGGCACCGGATGAAGGTGGATGACCTTCATGTGGTGTTCCACGGCGAGAACAGCGACCACGATGTATCGCTGCACGATGGCAAGTGGTCGTGTACCTGTGACTTCTTCAGTACCTGGAGCGTCTGCAGCCACACGATGGCCCTGGAGCGGGTGCTGGAAGGGATGGTCCCGCAGCAGGAGCTGGCGGAGGTGGTGTAGCCGGGACAGGTGAACGGGGCGGGAGGCGTGGCGTTCCGCCCCGGTGGTATCAGGGTGCCGGCGGGGGCGGGCCATCGCGCGCGGCGAGGAAGCGGGCCCAGGCCTCGTCGCGTTTGCGGGCGCCCTTGCGGTAGCCGACCTGGGCGAAGAGCAGGGGCCCGAAGAGCTGCGCAAGGAAGTAACCGCCGAGGAGCAGTTCGGCAAAGGCGAGGGCCGGGTGGCCGAGGAACCCGGGTGCCCAGGTGACCATCCAGACGAAGATGAGGGAGGCGATGATCATGCCGGTGAAGGCGCCGGAGTGGACCCAGCGCGCCTCGGTGGATTGCTTGAGCTTGTAGGCGCGGAGGACAGGCTGGGGGATTTCGTTGACGGTCTCGCGTTCGGTGGTGAGGGTGCCGCAGAAGGGGCAGCGGGTATCGTCGTTGCGGAGACGGGCGTAGCAGAAGCCGCAGAAGCGGCCAGCGGCGGGGACGCGGCGGTCGAGCCGTTCCTCCATCTTCTCCTGGAGGCGGTCGAGGTAGGGGTAGGGGGTGACGTACCCGGCGATCCCCTCGACCTTCGGCGCGCTGGAGGCGGGTTCGGTGGTCACGCTGCTAGCGAACCATCGCCCGGGGTGAGTGGCAAGTGAGGCGGGGCCACGGGAAGCAGGACGGTGCCGGGGCGGGCCATGCGCGAAGGGCGAAGTGGAAGGACGAAGGACGAAGGACGAAGTGCGAAGGACGAAGTGCGAAGTGCGAAGGACGAAGTGCGAG
>DAOKYT010000074.1:0-12060 GCA_035326025.1 Tepidiformaceae bacterium | reverse complement strand
GGCCACGTCGACTTCGCCTACGAGGTCTCGCGCAGCCTTGCCGCGTGTGAAGGCGCGCTGCTCGTCGTCGACGCATCCCAGGGCATCGAGGCGCAGACGCTCGCCAACGTCTACCTGGCCATGAACCAGGACCTCAAGCTCATTCCTGTCATCAACAAGATCGATCTGCCCCACGCCGAGCCCGAGCGCGTCGCCGCCGAGCTCCAGCGGGTGATCGGCTTCGACCCCGCCGAGATCATCCTCGCCAGCGCCAAGGAAGGGACTGGCGTCCCCGAAATCCTCGAGGCCATCGTCGAGCGCATCCCGCCACCCGGGGGCAACCCCGGCGGTCACCTGAAGGCGCTGATCTTCGATTCCAAGTACGACGCCTACAAGGGAGTCGTCGCCCACGTCCGCGTGTTCGAAGGCCACATGGGTGGCCGCAAGAACATGAAGCTCATGCAAACCGGCGCCGTCTTCGAGCCGCTCGAATTCGGCGCGTTCAGCCCCGCCATGCGGCCGCTGCCGGGGCTCGGTTGCGGCGAGGTGGGCTACGTCGCCACCGGCCTCAAGGATGTCGCCGAATGCCGCGTCGGCGACACCATCACCATGGCCGCCGACCCGGCCCCCGAACCCCTCCCCGGCTACCGCCAGGCCAAGCCGATGGTTTTCGCCGGCATCTATCCGACGGACTCCGATCAATACCAGGAGCTGCGCGAGGCGCTCGCGAAGCTGGCCCTCAACGACGCCTCGCTCGTCTACGAACCAGAATCATCCGTCGCACTCGGCTTCGGGTTCCGCTGCGGCTTCCTTGGGCTCCTGCACCTCGAGATCGTGGGCGAACGCCTCGAGCGCGAATACGGCCTCAGCCTCCTCACCACCGCTCCCAGCGTCGAGTACCACGTGCAGACCACGGCCGGCGAGGAAGTCCTGGTCGATAACCCCGCCGACCTCCCGGACCCTTCGAAAATCGCCGTCATCGCCGAGCCATGGGCCAAGATCGACGTCATCACCCCGAGCCGCTACATCGGCCAGGTCATGGAGCTGGTGACCACCCGCCGTGGCCAGTTTCTCCGCATGGAGTTCCTCGAAGCCGAGAGCGACCTCTCCCCCGGCGAGGCACGTGTCCTCCTCGAATACGACGTGCCCATGGCCGAGATCCTGGTGGACTTCTATGACCAGCTCAAAGGCTCCACCAGCGGCTACGCGAGCCTGGATTACCAGCTCACCGGCTACCGGCCGGCCCGCCTGGTCAAGGTCGACATCCTGGTCAATGGTGTGCCGGTCGATGCCCTGTCGCTCATCACCCACGCGAGTAACGCCGACCGCGAGGGCCGGCTCCTCGTCTCGAAGCTCAAGGACCTTATCCCGCGCCAGATGTTCGATGTCCCCCTCCAGGCAGCCGTCGGCGGGAAGATCATCGCCCGCGAAACCATCCGCGCCATGCGGAAGAACGTGCTCGCCAAGTGCTATGGCGGCGACATCACCCGCAAACGCAAGCTCCTCGAAAAGCAGGCCGAGGGCAAGAAGAAAATGAAGCGCGTCGGCAACGTCGAGATCCCGCAGGAAGCCTTCATGGCTGTCCTCCGGCTCCGCGACAACTGACCCCGCGGAAACGCGCCGGAAACCTCGGCGTGCTACCGTAGCCACATCACGCGGCCGGTAGTGTCGCGCCCCTGCAGGAGCTGGAACGGTCATGATCAAAGCCTTCGTCCTCATCGTCGTCGACCCGGCAAAGACCGTTGATGTCTACGAACAGCTCCGATCGGTCGACGGCATCGCCGAGGTCTACCAGGTGATGGGGCCCTATGACATCGTCGCCGTGGTCGAGGTCCCGAACCTCACCGATGTGCCCTCCGTCATCAGCAAGCACATCCGCGCAGTCGAGGGCATCGAGAGCACAACCACCTGTGTGACCTTCCCCGAGGCGAGCTGAGCCTGGGCGCCAGGGCCGCGTAAAGGACGCTTGCGCGCCGTTCGATAATGGGATGGTGCGGAAGGTCAGACTGGCGGGATTCGGGTTGGGCATTGCCGCTTTCGGGCTCTTCGCCGCCTGTTCCGGTGGCGACGGGCAGGCTCCCACTCCCTCACCGCTGGCGTCCGCCACGCCGGCGCCGTCGGCCTCCCCCACGCCGCCTCCGTCCGCCACCGCTCCGGCGGGTAGCGGGCTCTTTGCATACCTGGTCGGGGGCCCCGGGGATGATCCCGGCGGCCCGGTTACCATCGCCGTGTTCGACATGGCCGCGGGAAAGGAGCGCGCCGCGGAGACGTTCGCCACCGAGCGCCCGAACCATGCGGCGGTCTGGCGCGACGGCCTCGTCCTGGCGTTCAACCGCCGAATCGAACTGGCGGACTTCGACATCGCCAACCGCCGCATCGTCTTCGAGCCGCCGCCCACTTCCGAGGCCGCGATCGCCGACATCGCCGTTTCTCCCGATGGCAACTACCTTGCTCTCACGATCGAGCCCGCTGCGTGCGGCGGCGCGGGCTGCACCTTCTACGGCTCCCAGCTCTACGTGATCGAGCTTCCGCAAGGCCGCGAGGTTCTCAAGCTCGATTGGCCCGACCCATCGCAACACGGCTTCGATGGCGCGCTCTGGCAGCTGCACTGGCGGGATGATGGCAAGGGTGTGTGGGTCGGCGGCGCCACCCATAGCGAGCGGCCCGGGACGAAGGCGACCGTCATGCTCGACGGTTCGGTCCGCATCGAACCGCTCGATGGCTTCGTCAGCATCGCCCCCGGCGGCCGGATCGCGGCCCACGGTCCCGGCAGCCTCGGCTGCATGTTCATCGCGGGCCATTCGCTCTCGATCATCGACCTGGACTCCGGGAGCCGGTTGTTCTCGGTGGAGGACGCTGACATGGCGTTCACTCCCTGGGAGTGGTCACCCGCGGGCGACGAGTTCGTCTTTGCCGCCCGGCCATATCCTCCAGCCACTGCTCCCGGCGAGTGCGACTGGGTGAATGCGGAGCCCGAATGGCGCGTTGCCCGCCTCGATGGCAGCCCGCCCCGCGTCATTACCCGCCAGGAGCTCCTGGCGCTGCGGAGTACGTGGTACGAGGGCCGCTTCGTCGCCGCCGGGTGTGCATCGCCAGATAACCCCCTGCTCGGCCGGTACGGCGATGCCGCGCCGCAGTGCGACCCTTCCCTCCCCGCCGGGGCCATCCGCGTCAACGGTGTCGACGTCGGCCGCACCGGCAGGCTCGGCATCATCGGATTCGCTGAGTAGAGCCGGCCCGCAGGCCGTGTGGTCTCCCCAACCGGCCATGGCGAAGGCGCCGCCCATGGTTCCAGGCGCTTCGCCCGGATGGGGGCCCCACCGGTGCCCTGGTGCCGCCTGGTTCGAGCCAGCGCTGGGTTAGCCCACTCGTGGATCCGGGACGTTCACCACGATCTGTTCCTGGCTGTTGCGCGCCAGGAGCAGTTCGGCCTCGTTTTCCGTGTCGAGATTCTCCTCGAGGTGCACTTCGTAGGGCGCGACGAAGACGAAGTCCCCGGGTCCCGTATCGACCACGTTCTCCAGGTTCGGGCCCCAGCGAAACCTGACCCTCCCACGGAGGACATAAATCCCCGACTCGTTCCCGCCGTGGTGGTGTGCGCCAGAACTGGCGCCGGGCGCATTGACCGCGGTCCCCATCCAGAGGCCCTCGCTCCCCGTGAGGTCCGCCGAGACCCCCGCCTCGCGCTTCATCCCGGGGGTCTGTGCCGTCCCCCCGTCACGTTCCGATGGACGTATCACCTTTACCATGCGCGGGATTGTAGACGAATCCGGCGCCCGCTCGCCTTAGAAAATCGGCCCAGCGTCCGTCGTCTGCTCGCTCGCTTCGCCCAGCAGGAGTTCGAGCGTGAGCAGTCCGCTCCCCGACATCAGCCGCCGGCGCAGGCCCAGGAGCGCCGCCTCGTCCGCCCCGCCAAGCACCCGCTTCACGACTTCGAAGAGCGTCCGCGTGGTGACCAGGGCGTAGCGGTAGTTCTCGCAGGCAATGCGCAGGGGCTCGCTCAGCTCCCCGGCGCGCTGATCGGGGTCCTTTTCCCGGAACCCGTTCGCGATGACGATGCCCTTGAGCGCACTCCCCTGCTTCAGGAGGTGTTCTTCGAGCCGCCGCTGCAACCGCACATACGGCCACTCGACGACCTGGTCGCGGTCGCTCTCCAGTTCGACGAACGCCGCCACCCCTTCGGACTCGACGACCATCGGCTCCAGCGGGTCGCTGCTCACGGTGAAGCCGACCATTCGCAACGCCTCGGTTACCGCCTGCGCGAACGGTTGCCCGTCCTCCCAGAGCAGGCGCCGATGGCGTGCCAGGTCGTCGTGGCGTTCGCGAACCGCCGCGACATGCGCCGACGCCCGTTCGGCCTCGGCTTCGGCCTCTTCCAGTTCGGCCTCGATCTGTTCCAGCCCCGGGAGCGCCTGCGACCGCACCCAGAAAGGCGCCTCGCTCAGGTAATCCGAGCCCGAGAGCCGCCTGCACGCATCGACGATCCGCTGCGCGAGCGCCGTCCGGGTTGCCCCGGGCGTGTCGGTGAACACCGGCATGAACGTCACCAGGCCACCCAGCACCTGGAATTCCGCCGCGATCGGGATGCCTGCCCCTCCCCGTGCAACAACGCGCGCGTTCCGCCGGATCTCCGCCTGCCGGTCGTCGAACATCGCGCGGTAGGCCACATCCTTGCGGTGCTCCCTGAGCACTTCGGCGAACGGGTGTTGCTCCGCCGCGATGCGAACGGTCTTGCCTTCGGCCGCCTTCAGAAAGGGCGGCCCCCAGGCGAGGCCTGCCGGCGCGGGAAGCCAGTGATAGCGGTCGCACCCTTCGAATCCGAGCAGTCCTCCGATGGTGGCATCGGGCCGCGCGAGCACGACCACGAGCCCGCCGGCTTCGAGCAGCCGCGCCGTCTCGTCGGCCCGCCGCCTCAGCTGATCCGTGGCGCTCACACCGGTCGCGGTCGTGGGCGCATTTAACACGGGCCGGCCGTCCTGCGCATCGAACTGCCGCTCCCCGTTCAGCAGGTCGTTCACATCGCGCGTGATGCTTGCCGGGTCGATCACCAGCACGTCGTAGTCGTTGTAGCTCGCCGCCGTCAGCGCGCTGTAGTTGTCGATGATGACGTTCGGGAGTGGGAACCCGATCGAGAGGATGCGCATCAGCGGCCACCGTTCAGCAGAGATTTGAGCCGCTCCGAGAGCGGCACCGCGAGGTCTTCCCGTCGCAGCGCGGCCGCCACATTTGCGACGATGTAGCCGAGCGGCCTTCCCGTATCGTAACGCGTCCCCTCGAACCGGTACGCCGAGACCGCCTCACCCGCGGCGATCTGGCTCGCCAGCGCATCCGTGATCTGCAGTTCGCCATTCTTTCCCGGGGGAATCCGGTCGATGTGGCGGAAGATCGTCTCGGAGAGGATGTACCGCCCCACGATGCCCAGGCGCGAGGGAGCATCGGCCACCTGGGGCTTTTCGACCACTCCCCGGAGCCGGGCCGGGTTCCCCTCCTCGACCGGGTCGACGATCCCGTACTGCGGCACGTCGGCATCCGCAACCTGCTCCACCGCGATGACGCTGCCGCCCGTCGCGTTGTATGCCCCCACGAGCTGTTGCACGCACGAGCTTGGCCCGAGGATCACGTCGTCCGGGAACATCAGGGCGAAGGGTCTGCCCTCAACGTACTGGCGGGCGCAGTTCACCGCATGGGCGATGCCGAGCTGGCGGTCCTGGTACACCGCATGAAAGCTGGCGCGATGCGCGACCTGCGCGAGTGAATCCGCCAGGGCCGCGTTCCCCGTCTCCCGGATCGCGGTCTCCACACGGGCGCCAGCCTGAAAGTGCTCCAGGATCGACTCCTTCCCTTTCGCCACCACGAACACGATCGTGGTAATGCCCGCATCGATCGCCTCTTCGGCGCAGTACTGGATGAGCGGCCGGTCCACGATCGGGAGCATCTCCTTTGGCACGGCCTTGGTTGCCGGGAGCATGCGCGTCCCCAGCCCGGCTGCGAGGACGACGGCGGTAGTGACGTTCGGCATGCCCGAATCGTAGTCGCGTCCGGGATAAGCGGATATACAGGAAAGATGCGGCCTGCTAGCATGTGAAGCTGTTTTCAAGTAATCCCGGGGAGCAGTTTGAGGAAACGATCGAAGGTACCGCCAAAGCCAGCGCCGCCAGAGCCGCGCATCAACGAGCGCATCCGCGTGCCGGAAGTGCGCCTTATCGATGAGGAAGGCCGCCAGGTCGGCATCGTCAAGACCGCCGAAGCACTGGCCATGGCAAGAGAGCGCGATGTAGACCTGGTCGAAGTCGCCGCACAGGCCAGCCCGCCTGTGGCCCGGCTGATGGACTTTGGCCGCTTCAAATACGAACAATCGAAGAAAGAACGGGAGGCCAAGAAGCACCAGCAGAACGTCCAGCTCCGCGAAGTCCGCATGAAGCCGAAAATCGATGACCACGACATCGACTTCAAGACACGCACCGCGGCGAAGCTGCTCAAACAGGGAGACAAGGTGAAGGTCACGGTCATGTTCCGCGGGCGGGAAATTACCCACCCCCAGATCGGAAAAGCCCTGCTCGACCGCGTCACGTCCAGCCTCGACCATATCGCGACGGTCGAGAAAGACGCGATGCTTGAAGGCCGCCACATGACCATCATCCTCGCTCCCGATAAAAAGAAGATGGCCGCCCTCGCCCGCGCTGCTGCCGCCGCCGCCGCCGCGGGCCAGGCGCCCCTCGAGGAAGAAGAGGACGAGGCCGTTGCCGCCGCCGCCGCCGAGGCGCCCGTCGTAAGCGACGACGAGGACGACCACGAGGAAAACGACGGCCTCGACGATGACGAGGCCGAAGCCGAAGACGAAGGAGACTAACCGTGCCGAAGCTCAAGACCCATAAGGGTGCCGCCAGCCGCTTTCGCGTAACTGGCGGCGGCAAGATAGTGCGTATGTATGGCAGCCGGAACAACTTCCGCCGCAAGAAGCGCAAGCCGGTCACCGTCCTCTTTGGACGCACCATCGAGGTGGCGCCATCACACGCGCCCATCGTGAAGCGGCTGCTCGCCGGCCAGTAGCGAAGCAGCAGAGGAGCATCACCCATGTCACGAGTAAAGCGTGGCGTCACGTCCCACCGCCGCCACAAGAAAGTCCTGTCGCTCACCAAGGGCCACGCCGGCCAGCGCCATCGCCTGATCAAGCGCGCCAACGAGAGCATGCTCCATGCCCTCCGCTACAACTGGGTCGACCGTCGCGACCGCAAGGGCGACTTCCGCGAGTTGTGGATCATGCGCATCAACGCGGCCGCCCGCCTGCACGGCCTTACCTACAGCCGTCTCATCCACGGCCTGAAGGTCGCCGGCATCGAACTCGACCGCAAGGCCCTTGCCGATCTCGCCGTTACCCGGCCCGACGCCTTCGAGGAGCTGGCCGGCCAGGCGAAAGCGGCCCTCGCCTGATCCCCGGTCCCTCCGCCGCACCAAACGGGCGCTCCATCGCGGAGCGCCCGTCGTCTTATCCATCGTGCCCGCCCGTGTGCCACCATACGGCCGCTGCGCGTTCAGCGAAAACCTGAGACCATCTCCATGAGGGGGCCACTGGCGGCATGCTGGAGCTCGAAGGGCACGTGAAAACCTCTGGGCGCCGGGTCGAAAAGCCCTGGGGCTTTGAGCTTGTCTGGACCGAGCCCGGGCTCCCCTATGTCGGCAAAGTCATCCACATTAACGCGGGCGCCCGCCTCTCCCTCCAGGTCCACGACGCCAAGACCGAGACCTGGCTCCTGCTCTCGGGCCGCGTGCTGGTCACCCTCGAGGACGACACCGGCCTGGTCAGCGAGTTCGAAATGCAACCCGCGACCGGCTATACCTGCCGCGCGGGCCGGAGGCACCGCCTTGCCGGCATCACCGAGTGCGAGATCCTGGAAGTGTCCACGCCCGAGGTTGGCATGACCCACCGCCTCCAGGACGACTACGGCCGCCCCGACGAGGTGCTTGCTCCCCGCGTATCGCTTGCTACTGGCCCGAATGCGTGAGCTTCGGGATCCGCGACAATCCCTGCGCATATACCAGCACCGCCACCGAGCCCAGCACCGCGAAGTCTATCGGCAGCCCGATAAACCCATCGCCGCTCCCCGCGTACGCAGCCAGTTGCATCGCATCGACCGCGTACGTCAGGGGATTCGCCAGCGCCATCACCCGCAGCCACACCGGCAGCCCATCGATCGGGAAGAACGCGCCCGAGAAGAACAGCAGCGGAAACAACGCGAGGTTCATCAGCAGGTGAAACCCCTGCATCGACTGGATTCGCGAGGCAAAGCCCTGCGCGACCCCGGTGAGCATCAGGTTCAGGAGCACCACCGCGGCCACCGCCACAAGGAACCCGGTCAGCACGCCGTATTGCCACTCGAACTCCACGAAGGGCGCCGCCAGCGCAAGCACCACCAGCGCCTGCGCCACGCCGACCACAAGGCTCGCCAACGACTTCCCGAGGAGGATCACGCGCGGGTGATGCGGCGTCGAAAACAGGAGCCGCAGGACGCCGCTGTCGCGGTCACGGAAGTATGACGCGCTCGAAAACGTTGATGAGAACACCGATGTCATAACCACCGTCCCCGCGACCAGGTAGGCGGTGAAGTCCCCGGCCGCAAGGTTCGCGGGTTCGAGCCCGCTCGAAACCCCATTGCCGAGGAACACGAGGAAAAGCAGCGGCGTCAGGATCGACGAGTAGAGCTGCGAACGTGCACGCGCGATGTTCAGCAGCTCGCGCTGGACCATCGTCATCACAGCCGGGATCGCGGTCACTTCGCCGCCTCCACGCGCCGCCGGATGTGCTGAAAGTACGCGTCCTCGAGCGACGACGCCTCGATGCTCACGCCATGGATGTCGCGGCCAGCCAGCTCGAACAGCCGCGGGACCAGCGTCGATGCGTCGTCTGCCGTGACATGTACGACGTCGTCGATCCGAGCGACACTTCCGGTTCCAGGCCACGAAGCCACCACCGCCAGCTGTTCAGCCGTCGCCGCCGGCCATGTGATGCGGACGGCGTCGCGCCGCAGGCCCCGCTTCAGGTCGGCCGGGCTGCCAACGGCCACCACCCGCCCGGCCTGCACAAACGCCACCCCGTCGCATACGGCATCGGCCTCGGCCAGGTCGTTCGTCGCGAGCAGCACGGTCGCGCTGCCACGCGCCTCCCGCAGCGTCTCCCAGAGGACCCGGCGCTCCTCCGGGTCCACCCCGGTCGTCGGTTCATCGAGGATGACCAGCTCCGGGCCATGCAGGAGCGCTCGCGCGACCTCCAGCCGCCGCCGCATCCCACCGGAAAGCGTCGCGACCGGGTCGTTCGCGCGTCCCCCCAGTCCGAAGCGTTCGAGCAGCGCGGGCACGCGCTCCTGCAGCGTGCGCCGGTCGACTCCGAACAGGCGCCCGGCGAAGCGCAGGTACTCAGCGGCGCGCATCAACTGGTCGGCGCTGTTCTCCTGGAAGACGGTGCCCACTTTCGAGCGGAGCGCCCGCGTTGGCGCCTGCCCGAGTACTCGTAGCTCGCCGTGGGATGGCTGCTCCATCGCGGCCACCATCGCGATGAACGTGCTCTTGCCGCTACCGTTCGGCCCCAGGATGCCAAAGATCCCGCCCGTGGGCACATCAAGGGAAAACCCGTCCAGGGCACGCCGCTCCCCGTACGCGCGCACAATCCCCCGCGCGGCGATCGCCAGGCCAGTCTCATCCATGAAGCGAAGTGTCACACCGCCCGCACTGTCGGGCCATATCACTCGGGGGCGACCAGCATGCCAACAAGCATCTGCATCACCAGCAGTCCGATGATGGCCATCATCGGACTCATGTCCAGCATCCCCGTGTTCGGCATGAACCGGCGGAACGGCTCGATGATCGGCTCCGTTACCCGGTGGAGCATCTGGTAGAGCGTGCTCGACTGGTCCACCGGGAACCAGCTGAGCAGCGACCGGGCGATGATCGCCCATGTCAGCAGGTTCAGCCAGGTATAGGTCAGCTGGGCGACGTACGGGTTAATGGCCTGTCTCCGGGAGACGGGATGCGGTGCTTCTCAGGATACACGATCGGCCGAAAGCTCCGGGAAGCTCACTGGTTGGCCGCTGTCTGGACGACAGTGATCATCACGTAGAGCACGATGATGACGATCATCGCCGAAAAATCGATCATGCCCGTCCTCGGCATGATGCGCCGTACCGGGTCGATCAGCGGCTCCGTTACCAGGTCCAGCAGCCGGACGAGCTGGTTGCTCCGGTCGATCGGGAACCAGCTGAGCAAGGAGCGGATGACGATGGCGAAAATCAATGCGTAGAGGAACAGGATGAAGATGCTCGCGACCTGGTCGTTCATCAGCTGTTCCCCAGCTCGATGGCGCGCCGGTGGGCGGCCCGGATCGCCTCGCCAACCGCTGCCCGGAAGGCGCTCTTCTCCAGTTCGTGCAGTGCCGCGGCCGTGGTCCCCGCTGGAGACGTGACCATCGCCCGTAGCTCCGGCGCCGGCCGCCCGGCGGCCCGCGCATACACCGCCGCACCGTAGACCGTCTGGAGCACCATCTCCTCGGCCTGGGCCCGGGTGAGCCCCACGGCCACCGCCCCTTCCACCATGGCTTCGATGAAGAGGAACACATACGCGGGCCCGCTCCCGCTCACCGCGGTCGCCATGTCCAGCTTCTTTTCGTCGTCGACGAAAATCTCCCGGCCGATGGAGGCCAGCAGGTTGCGCGCCAGATCCCGTTGTTCGGCGGAAACCACTCCGCTCGCCGTCCACACACTCATCCCGGCCTTGGCCGCTACCGGCGTGTTGGGCATCACCCGCACGATTCGGTCGTGGTTGAACTCGCGCGCGATGGCCTCGATCCGCACGCCCGCCATGATGGAAAGCAACAGCGCGTCAGGTTTCAGCGCCCCCCGGACGGACTTGATGTCCTGTGGCTTCACCGAAAGGATGACCAGGTCGGCATCGGCCATCGTCTCCCCCGGGTCGCCCGACACGGCCACGCCGTACACGCTGTGGAGCTGCGCACGCCGCGCTTCCACCACCTCGCACACGCACACGAGCGGCGCCTGGAACACCCCGCGTTCGAGCGCCGCCGCGAGGATGGCCTCGCCCATAACCCCGCCGCCAATAATCCCGACCTTCACAGGCGTTCTCCAAACAGGGCCCGCCCTACCCGGATGTGTGTCGCACCTTCCTCGATGGCGACCTCGAAGTCGCCCGTCATCCCCATCGAACGGTGCTCCAGCCCGTGCTCGGCCGCCAGGCTGTTCACCCGGCGAAACACCGGCCGCACGTCTTCAGGGTCGGCGGCCAGGGGAGCCACCGTCATCAGCCCCGTCACCCGGGTGTTCGGGAGGTCCCGCGCGATGGCGAGGAGCCCCGGCAGCTGCTCCGGGGCGATGCCGTATTTCGTGGGTTCGGCGGCGACGTTCACTTCAATCATCAGCAACGTGGGGTGGGTGGCAGCAGCGTCTATCGCTCGCAGCAACCGCTCGGAGTCGACCGCGTGGAGTATACCAAAGGTCCCCAGTGCGGCCCGGACCTTGTTCGTCTGCAGATGGCCGATGAGGTGCCAGGTGGGAGTGGCGAGTTGCGAGTTGCGAGTTGCGAGGGCGACTTCAGCCGCCTTCATCACGCCCTCCTGGACGCGGTTCTCGCCAAAATCGGTGAGTCCGGCCGCCATCGCCTCGACGACCACCCGGGCCGGCCATGTCTTGGTGACCCCGATGACCGTGACGCCGGCCGGGGAGCGCCCGGCGCGTTCGCATGCACGGGAAATACGTTCCCGTACCGCCAGCAGCCTCCCGGGGATCGTGTCCCGGGTTGTCGTCGCGCTCATCGGAGGTCTGGCGGGTGTTTCGCTTCCCACACGCCACGCGCGATGAGTCCGCCGGCGACCAGCGCGATCGCCCCCAGCCCGAGCCAGCCGCTGATCAAGAACAGCCAGAAGATGAGGATGAGCGCGAACACGAACCCGAACAGCAGCCCCAGCGGAAGGGCGAGCGTCTTGAACACCACCCAGATGATCGCGAACGTCTCACGCCACGAGCCCGGTGGCGGCTCGTCCGGCGGGGGCGTGCTCTGCCCGTAGTAGAACCCCATGGC